>DASZCN010000111.1:0-12030 GCA_035943095.1 Gemmatimonadales bacterium
GCGGTCGGGTGGAGCTACCGGACCTGCCTGAACCGGATTCGCGAGATGGAGCGGGTCTTGGGCGCCAAGGTGCTCGCCACCCGGCGCGGCGGCGCGAGCCGCGGTGGGTCCGGCCTCACCCCGGCTGCCCGCCGGCTCGTGAAGCTGTTCGAGCAGTGGCGGCGTGAATCGGTGCGCCTCTCCGACGTCGCATTTCGAAAGCTGATACATCGATAGGCACGCAGTTGCCTATCGGAACGCCCCGCCGTAGCTTCCCGCCCGACCGCGGTTCGTTAGTCACTCCAGGGGAGAGGCGTTCACGTGCGCTCGCACCGCGTCGCTTCCATTTGGGCCGTTAGTGCTGCGGCGCTCCTGACCGTCTACCCGTCTAGCCGTCTAACCGCCCAATCTCGCGACATCATCCTCGCAACGACCACGTCAACGCGCGACGCCGGACTGCTCGACTCGCTGCTCCCCGTGTTCGAGCAGCGCACGGGCTATCACGTCAAAGTGATCGCCGTAGGCAGCGGGCAGGCCCTTGCGATGGGCCGCCGCGGAGACGCCGACGTCGTACTGTCTCACGCGCCGGAAGCCGAGCGCCTCCTGGTCGATTCGGGTTACTTCGTGCACCGGCGGCTCGTCATGCACAACGAGTTTCTGATCGTCGGGCCGGCGACGGACGGCTCTGAGCTGCACGGCCTGACGGACGCGGTGGCTGCGTTCCGGAAGATCGCTGGGGGCACCACGCCGTTCGTCTCGCGCGGCGATCAGTCCGGCACACACCAGCGCGAGCTGGCCCTGTGGAAGCGTGCGGGTCTGCCGAGCCCTCCGGGCGGCGCGTGGTACATCGAGTCGGGGCAGGGGATGGGAGCCACCCTGCAGCTCGCCGACGAGAAGCGCGCCTACACGCTCACCGATCGCGCTACCTACCTCACGTGGCGCGACAAACTGCAGCTCGTCCCCCTGGTCGAAGGCGACCCGCTCTTCTACAACGTCTACCACGTGCTCGAGCTCAATCCCCACAACGCCGCCCGGATCAACGTGGCCGGAGGAAAGGCGTTCGCGGATTTCATGGTTTCGCCCGAGACTCAGACACTCATCGGTCAATTCGGCAAGTCGCGTTTCCCGCAGAGCCTGTTCGTGCCGGACGCCGGGAAGCGAGACCAATGGTAGATTGCCCGCGATGGCTCGCGTGGCAGTCGCCCTGGTCGTCCTTTGCACACCGGCCGCCGCCCAGATGCCGATGGACATGCGGATGCCGGACGAGCGCGTACTCGGCATCCCCGAGTCGCGCGCCGGCTCAGGCACGTCGTGGCTCCCGGACGCGGCGCCGATGCACGCCGTGCACTATCGCGCGGGCCAGTGGAGCCTCATGCTGCACGGCGCGGCGTTCGCGCTGTACGACGATCAGGGTGGCCCGCGGGGCGCCAATCGCGTCGCGGCGACCGACTGGGGTATGCTCGCGGCGAGTCGAAACCTGGGCGGAGGACGCGTCGAGCTGCGCACCATGCTCTCGACCGAGCCGTGGACCGTCGGAAGTCGCGGGTACCCGCTCCTGCTCCAGTCTGGCGAGTCCTACGGCGGCGCTCCGCTGCATGACCGCCAGCACCCGCACGATCTGTTTGTCGAGTTGGCGGCCGTCTACGATCGACCGGTAGCCCAAAACCTCGCCGTTTCCATCTATCTCGCGCCCGTGGGCGAGCCCGCGCTCGGCCCGGTGGCGTTTCCGCACCGCCCATCCGCGGCGGCGGACCCGTTCGCACCCCTCGGCCACCACTGGCAGGACGCTACGCACATCACCTACGGGGTCATCACGGCGGGGCTGTTCACGCGGAGCCTGAAGCTCGAGGCGTCGTGGTTCAACGGTCGCGAGCCCGACGAAAATCGTACCGACTTCGATTACGCCGGGCGTCGGCTGGACTCCTACGCGGGGCGGCTCACCGTGAATCCGAGTGCTCACTGGAGCCTGGCGACCTGGTATGGCTACCTCGCGAGTCCGGAAGCGCTGGTCCCTGCGGAAGCGGTTCATCGCTACGGTGCGTCGGCGCTGTTCAGTCGCGCGCTCGGCGCGACCGGTGGGTGGTCCACCGCTCTCATCTTCGGCGCGAACGCGATCGTCGGGGCGAGCGAGACTCTGCCCAGCGTGCTGATCGAGACGACCCTCGATCCCGATGGCAGGAACAGCCTGTTCGGACGGATCGAGTATGTCCGCAAACGGGCGGAGGACCTTGCGGTACCCGGTGTACCGGCAGGCGTCGCCTACGATGTTGGCGCGGTCTCGGTAGGCTACGGCCGACAGATTGCCCGGATGAACGGTGGGGTAGTGGGGCTGGGAGCTCGGGGAGCGGTGAGCTTCGTTCCGCCGAGCCTCGAGGCGCTGTACGGCTCGCGCGCTCCGGTTGGAGGCGCCGTGTACCTTCGTCTCACGCTGTCCCGATAAGAGACATGAGTGTCTCCCAGGTGGGTCAAGGCGCCGCGCCTGTTAACGTTGGCCGCCATGGTAGCGTCGAACGGGAACCGGCATGCTTCTTGATCGCTTGCCTAGGATGAGGGTATATAGAGGATAGCCTATGATGCTCGCACTGCTTGCCACACTCGCCGGCTCACCGGCGCCCAAAGCTGCCGTTGCCGCCGTCCGAAGTGATGATCCCCCTGTCAAAGTTTGGCTCAACAACGACAACTATTTCCGACGCGGCGACAAGGCCCGGGTGAACGTCCGGCTCGCCGACGACGGCTATGTCGTCGTCCTCCGTGCCGACACTGACGGGCGCGTGCGGGTGCTCTTCCCGCTCGATCCGCCCGACGACGCGTTCGTCCGCGGGCATGAGACCATCGAGGTGCGCGGTCGCGGCGATCGCGAGGCATTTTACGTCGATGACCGTTCCGGTTCCGGCGTCGTCCTCGCCGCCCGGTCCGCAAGCCCGTTCAAGTTCGACGAGTTCGTGCGCGGTGATCATTGGGATTACCGCGTGCTCGACGCGCGTCAGTCGGGTGACGACAAGGAAGAGGCGCTGCTCGACATCGTGCAGCGCATGTCCGACGGCCACTTCGACTATGACGTGGCCTCGTACACGGTCGAGACGGAGAGGGGTTACAGCTCGTACTATCCGACCTCGGTTGGGTTCGGTTATGGGTGGGGCTGGCCGTACTACGGCTACGGTCTTTACAGCACGTGCTACGACCCATTCGCCTTCGACCCGTTCCTCTGCTACAACCCGCTCTTCTACGCGCCGTATCGCTTCGGGTTTGGCTTTGGCTTCGGCTTCCGCCCGTTCATCCACCGGCCGCGCTTCTTCCGGCCGTATATCAATCAGCCGTACCTGTACGGCGGCGGGTTCTTCGTGAACCGGCAGCGCATCGCTGGCAACGGTTCGCCGTTGTACTACCGGAGCCGGGTCGGGGTCGGCACGAACGTGGCATTCGGTGGCAACATGCCCCGCTTCCGCTCGCCCCAGGCTACGCCGCTCGACCGGCGCGGTGGTTTTGTGCGCCAGAGCGACATCGGGCGTCGTGGCGGCGTCGACGGCGAGAGCTCGTTCCAGGGACGCGATCGGTCGATGCGCAATCGTAATGATCGGCCGTCCGACCGATCCGCACCCGAGGCTCGCGAGCCCGACCGGCGAGGCGGCAGCACTCAGGCCGCACCCGATCGGGGTCGTGACCCCGGAAACTCGAGCGCTCCGCGCGGCGGCGGGGGCGGGGGCGGCGATCGCGGCACGTCATCGCGGCCGGCCAATCGTGGTGGCGGAGGGCATCGTCGGCCGTAACGCGACGTTCTCACCTTAATCGAAGGGGCGCGGCTCGCTGCGCCCCTTCGTTTTTCTCTGCACATTCCCCGTCCTCATGACCGAGCTCAAGCAATCGCTCCGCCTCGTGGACGGTCTCGCCATGGTCGTCGGCATTACCGTGGGGTCCGGGATCTTTCGGACTCCGGGTCTCGTGGCGGCGCGCCTCGGCCGGCCGGGTCTCACGTTCGTCGCGTGGGTCCTGGGAGCGGGCTTGGCCCTGCTCGGGGCGCTCTCTTTCGCGGAGCTCACGACGCGGCTCCCGCGTGCGGGCGGCAAGTACGTGTACATCCGCGAAGCGTTCGGGCGGCGTGGCGCCCTCGTCGTCGGCCTGATGGAGAGCCTCGCCATCAACGGTGCCGCGATCGCGGCGATTGGCGTGGCCGCAGGGGAATTCGCGATACGCTTGGCGGGATGGTCACCCGCGCACTCGCAGGCGATGGGCGCCGGGTTCGTGGCGCTGTTCACCGCGATCAACCTGCTGGGCGTTCAGTCGGGACGCTGGGTTCAGAATGGCGTCACCGCGGCGAAGGTCCTGGCGCTCGGCGGCGTGGTGGTACTCGCGTTCGCGCTTGGCACGGGGGCCGGCTGGCACGGCGCACTCGCCGCGGCGCCCCGGGGCTCCGCCATTTGGGGCGCGCTCGCGGCCGCCTCCCCGGCGGTGATCTGGACCTACTACGGCTACCCCGATCTGGCCAAGATCGCCGAAGAGGTAGTCGACCCCGGCCGCACACTGCCGCGGCTGTTTCTCAGCGGGCTCGCCATCGTGGCCGTGCTCTATCTGCTCCTGAACGCCGCCTTTCTCAACGTGTTGCCGATCGAGCAGATCGCGGCGTCCAAGCTCGTGGCCGCGGACGTGGCGACCGCGATTCTGGGCGCGCGCGGTGGGGAGTTCGTTGCCGCCCTCGCGCTGCTCGTGGTCCTCGCCTCCCTCAACGGCAATGTGTTCGTGACGCCGCGAGTGCTGTTCGGGCTGGCGCGCGATCGACTGGCGCCCGGTGCGCTCGCCGCCGTGAACCCGGGCGGAACGCCGTGGATGGCGATGCTCCTGATCGGCGGTGTGGCCATCGCGCTCGCGACCACGGGGACGTTCGAGTGGCTGATCAGCCTCGCGATCGTGTGGATTCTCGTGATCGACAGCTGGGCGGTGTTGGCGCTGTTCCGGCTGCGGCGCCGCGAGCCAGTGGCGCCGTTCAAAGTGCCACTCTATCCCTGGGTGCCGCTCGCGCTACTCGGTGTGTACGGCGCGCTGTTGGTTGGGACGGCGGTCGAGCAGCCGGTTTTGATCCTCGAGGCGGTTGCAGTGCTGGCGGGGGCGTACGGGTTGAGCTGGACGCTCGCGGCAGAGGTTATAGAGGGCGGTAGAGGGCGGTAATGGGCCCGATCGGCCAGTGGCTCCTGCTCGGTGGCGCGGCGCTCCTGGCGAGCACGCTCGCCGCCGTGGCGGGATTCGGCGGCGCGGCGGTGCTCCTGCCGGTGCTCGTCGCGGTGTTCGGCGTGCGCGACGCGATCCCGATCCTCACCGTGGCGCAGCTCGTCGGGAACGGCAGCCGGGTGTGGTTCAATCGCCGCGAGGTGGCGATGCCGGTCGTCGCGTGGTTCTCGACGGGCGCAGTGCCGCTGGCGCTCATCGGCGGCGTGTTGTTCGCCACCGCGCCGCTCGGCGCGCTGAAGCGCGTCATCGGCGCGTTCCTGCTCCTCATGGTCGTCTGGCGGCACCTGCCGCGTGCTCGAGTGTGGCGCCCTACGGCGCGAGCCTTTGCATGGCTCGGTGCGGTGTTCAGCTTCATCTCTGCGCTCACGGGAAGCGTCGGTCCGCTGATGGCGCCGTTCTTCCTCGCGTACGGGCTCGTGAAAGGCGCCTATATCGGCACCGAAGCGCTCGCGACGGTCGTGATGCATCTGGTGAAGCTCGGCGCCTACGCCGGAATGGCGATCCTCACCGGCCGCGCGGTGGTCGCGGGACTCGCGCTCGGGCCGATCATGATCGCGGGATCGTATGTCGGGAAGCGGATTGTCGACCGGCTGCCCGAGTGGGTGTTTGTCGTGATCATCGAGACCGTGCTTGTGACGGCGGGAGTGTGGTTCCTGGTGGGTGGCTAGGCCGCCTAACCGTCTAACCCTCTAACCGCCTATCTTTTCTCCATGCCTCGTCTAGCTCTCGCCCAGCTCCGCCCCAAGAAGGGCGACTACGCCGCCAATCTCGAGAAGATCGGCGGTGTGCTGGCCCAGCTCGGCACGCTCGAGCCGCGGGTGGATCTCGTCATCTTCCCCGAGACTGCCACGTCGGGCTACTTCGTGGAAGGCGGCGTGCGAGACGTGGCCGTGACGGCGGGGACACTGTTCCGGGACTTGACGCTCGCACACGAAGCGGCGAAGGCGCCCCCCGTGGATGTCGCGGTCGGCTTCTACGAGGTGTTCCAGAACCGCTACTACAACTCGTGCCTGTACGCCTCTCTCGGTAACGCCTCACCCGGCATCCGCCACGTGCACCGCAAGGTGTTCCTCCCCACTTACGGCGTGTTCGACGAAGAGCGGTTCGTGGAGCGCGGCCGGGACATCCGCGCCTTCGACACGCGCTGGGGTCGGGCGGCGATCCTGATCTGTGAGGATGCGTGGCACTCGGTGTCGGGCACGATCGCGGCGCTCCAGGGCGCGCAGCTGATCATCGTGCCGAGTGCGTCGCCGGCGCGGGGGACCGGGATGGACGAGGAGGGGATGCGGCTACCCACGAGCGTGGTGCGGTGGGAGCGGATCGTGCGCGGGATCGCGGATGAGCACGGGGTGTGGGTCGCCCTCGCGAATCTGGTGGGATTCGAGGGGGGCAAGGGATTCCCCGGCGCGTCCGTGTTGATCAACCCCTCTGGGGATATCGTGCTACGTGGCCCGCTGTTCGAGGAGGCGGTGCTCACGTACGACATCAATTTCGACGAGACGACGAGGGCGAGAGCGGAGTCGCCGCTGCTGTCCGATCTGGAAACCAACCTGCCGCATCTGATCAAAAGCCTGGGGAGAGGAGAGAGGGGAGAGGGACGCTCCCAGCGACGGCCGGCCGCCGTGAAATTTGACCCTGCCACGAACGGTACCGCTCCCCGCTCCCTGCTCCCTGCTCCCACGATTCATGTCGTCGGGAAGGGTGTGGAGGAAGGCGACCCGCTCGCCATCGATCCCGATCTCGCGCGCCGCTGGCTGGTGAGTTTTCTGAAGGACGAAGTCGTGCGCCGCCGCGGGTTCACCAAGGGGATCGTGGGCCTGTCGGGCGGGGTGGACTCGTCACTCACCGCGTTCCTCGCGGTCGAGGCACTCGGGAAAGAGAACGTCATTGGCGTGCGGATGCCGTACAAGACCTCGTCCCCCGAGAGCCTCGAGCACGCTCAGCTCGTGATCGACAAGCTCGGCATCCAGTCGCTCACGGTTGATATCAGCGCCGCGGTGGACGGCTACCTGGCCCAGGTCGGAGACGCGGATCCGACGCGCCGCGGCAACGTGATGGCGCGCGAGCGCATGATCGTGCTGTTCGACCTCTCGGCGAAATACAAGGCCCTGCCGCTTGGCACCGGGAACAAGTCCGAGCGCCTGCTCGGCTACTTCACCTGGCACGCCGATGATACGCCGCCCGTGAACCCGCTCGGCGACCTGTTCAAGACGCAGGTGCGCGCGCTGGCGCGCCATGTCGGCGTGCCGGAGGAGATCTTGCAGAAGCCGCCCACGCCGGATCTCGTCCCGGGCCAGACCACCGAGGGCGACTACGGCATCAGCTACGACAAGGTGGACCGGATTCTCTACTACCTGATCCGCGGCATGAAGCCGGAGGAAGTGGTGGCCCGCGGGTTCACGCGCGACGAGGTCGCCAAGGTGGCGGGCCGGCTCGAGTCCACGCACTGGAAGCGCCGCCTGCCCACCGTGGCCATGATGTCCCAGACGGCGATCGGCGAATTCTACCTGCGACCAGTGGACTACTGATGCAGGCACGACACCCCCGCGAGTCGGAAGCCGTGATGTCGGAGCTGATGATGCCGCAGCACGCGAACGTCCTGGGTAATGTGTTCGGCGGCGTGGTGCTGTCGCTCGTGGACCGCGTGGCCGCGGTGGCGGCGATTCGCCACGCACGGAAGCCCTGCGTCACCGTGTCCGTCGACAAGGTGGACTTCAAGGAGCCGATCCACGTCGGGGAGCTCCTCACCGCGTTCGCGCGCGTCAACTTCGCGGGCCGCACCTCGATGGAGGTGGGCGTGAAGATCATCGCGGAGAACGTGCTGACGGGGGACAAACGGCACACGAACTCTTGCTATGTGACCTACGTGGCGCTCGACGAGAAGGGCGTCCCCACGGAAGTCCCGCCGATCGTGCCGGAGACGCCGGATGAGAAGCGGCGCTATGACAGAGCAGCGAAACGGCGCGCTGCTCGAGTGATGGATCGCAGGTACGACACGGGCGCCGGTGAATGAGGGTTGTGGCAGTGTTTGGCGGGGGAGGCGCGAAAAGCCTCGCCCATGCCGGTGCCTGGAAGGCGCTCCTCGAAGCAAACCTCGCTCCATCCCACCTCATCGGCACGTCGATGGGCGCCGTGATCGCGGCGGCGTTCGCCGCCGGGTCGACCTACGATCAGGTGGTCGAGACGGCGCTCGCGCTCGAGAGGAAGGACTTCGCCGCGGTGGACGCGTGGTCGGTAGCGAAGGGGGTCTTCGCGGGCAATCTGTTCAAGCCTGAGCCGCTGAAGCGCACGATAGCGCGACTCGTCCCCGCCTCGCACTTCGTCGACCTGAAGGTCCCCCTCACGATCACCGCTACAGACTTGGACTCGGGCGAGCTGGTGCTGTTCGGCGCGTTGGGGCAGGACGCACCGTTGGTCGACGCGCTGTACGCCTCGTGCGCGCTTCCGCTGTACTTCCCGCCGGGGCAAGTCGATGGGCGGCGGTTGGGCGATGGCGGCCTCCGTGCAGTGCTGGGGCTGCCTGTCGCGCAGCGCGTGAGGGCCGATCTTGTGGTCGCCGTAGATGTGGGACCGGGGTTCGACGAGCCGCCGGTCGACAAGAAGGCTCCCGTGCCTCCCCTCATTCGGGCGCACGGGGAGGCGATCCGCGTAATGATGGCGGCGCAGACCGAGCGCGCGATCGCCGACTGGCCGGAGGATGCGGCGCGACTGGTCGTGGTCCGCGCGGTCGCCGAGCGCGAGGCGACGTTTGCGGTCGGGCAGGGCGAGCGGTACTTACAGGCCGGCTACGAGGCCACCAAGCGGGCCCTTGGGGGGGGCTGATACATTAGACGCCATGCTCGCCCGCGAGATCATGATCCCCGAGCCGTTTGTCGCCGCCGCCGGCGCCACCAGCGCCGAGGTGGCCCTGTTGATGCAGATGAAGGACATCTCGGTCGTGCCGGTGGTGGACAATCCCAAGGATCGCCGCTATCTGGGTACGATCTCCGACCGCGACATCGTGACGGGCTGCGTGGCCGCGGGCCATGATCCTACGACATGCAACGCGCAGACGCACGCGAGGCAGGATACGATCGTCCTGACGGGAGATACGGAGCTGACGGGATACAAGATCGAGAGGCTCGACGACAAGGATACGCATATCAGGTCGACGATAGTGGTCGTGGACGGGAATAGGAGAGTAATTGGGTTTATTCCGCACCCGGAGTTCATACAGGGGATAGTCATTGTCCGGGAGTAGGAAGTATTTCAGCCTCGCTAACGCCAATCGTACCCTCCCGCTGGTGAAGCGGATCGTCGCCGATTTGGTGTCGCTTCATCCTGAGTGGCGCGATCTCGTCGCCCGCTACGAAGTCGTCGCCGCCGGTGCCCGGCCCGATTGGGGCGAATCGACCGACCAGCTGGCGCTGCGCGCGCGCGTCGAGGAAGTCGCGCGGCAGATCAACGATTATCTAGTCGAGCTGGAGCAGATCGGCTGCGTCTTCAAGGGGTTCGACGAAGGACTCGTGGACTTCTACGGCAAGCTCGACGGGCGCGACATCTTCTGGTGCTGGAAGCAAGGTGAAGAGCGCATCGAGCACTGGCATGAGCTCGAGTCCGGCTACACGGGACGACAACCGATACCAGTGACGGTGGGAGGTAGTGAATGAGAGGGTTCTGGCTCCTGGTGCACGTGCTCGGGTTCACCCTGTGGTTGGGCGGCGGCATCGCCACTATGGTCGCGGGCGTGTCCGCCAAACGACTCGGCGCCGCGGAGCGGCTCGCCGCCTACAAACTGATCGGCGCGATCCAGCGGCTCCTCGTGGGACCCGGCGCGATCGCGGTCGTCGTCTCGGGTATCTTCCTCGCCCAGCCGTACATGAAACAGGGCGTGGTCCCCCCCTGGCTCGGCGTCATGATGATCTCGGGGATTCTGGGCGCGCTCGGCGCGGTCGCGATCAGCGTGCCCACGGCCGCGAAGCTCGCCCGCCTCGAGCCCGAAGGCGGCCAGCTTCCCGCGGCATTTCAGACGCTCCGAAAGCGACAGATCCTCGCGGCGACGATCGCGGGTGGGTTCGGACTCATCGCGCTCTTCAGCGCGACGTTACTTCACGGGTGAAAGGCCCGGCTTCTTACCGAGTTCCTTCCGCCGTCAGTCGCGCCAAGCGCTGCCGTACATCTCGAACCAGCGGCTGCAGCTCCGGATCCGCGTTCTTCCACAGATCGACGAACCGGCCGTAATAATCGCGGGCCTTGGCGAGCTGGCCGCGCTCTTCGTACAGCTCGCCCATGCGACGGTAGGTGGGCGCGAGCGTGGTGGCCTGATCCTCCAGCAGGCTCAGACCGTTCGTGGTAATCGACCGCTCGTAGACGGCGAGTGCGGAGTCGAGTTGGCCCGCCCGCTCGTATGCGTGAGCCAGCTCGAACAGGCCGCACACTGGGCAATTGTCCTCATCGTGCCACGACCGGAATCCGGCGATGGCGTCCGGTATCCGGCCCTCCGCCATCGCGATCGCCGCCGCCGCTCCATATCGGCCCGCCTGTCCTCGCCGGGCGGTCTCCGGGATGTCTCGCTCATAGTCCGCGAGCAGCGCCCGTGCCCGCACGGGCTGCCCGGCGAACGCGTAGAAACCGGTCAGGAGGAGATACGGCCGATCGGTCGCCGGGATGGAGACGAGCGGGTGCAGCTTGAGCGCCGCCTCGACCGACGCGAGTGCGGCCGCTGTGGTACCGCCGTACCGCACCTCGGCTATCGCCGCTAATGCCACGGTAGACAGGTAGTTCCCGGGCAAGTTCCGCCGCTCGGCCGCGGCGAGCGCCTGGCGCAGGTCCGCTTGAGCGGCTGCGAGCTTGCCCCGGATCTGGTCGAGTCCCAGCAAACCGAAGGCGGCCAATTCCCGGAACCCCGGATCGGGCTGCTGGTCGAGTCGCCGGACGTACACCTCGGAGCCGTCGAAGTCCCGCTGCGCCGAGGCGAGGCCGCCACGCAGCCACTCGACCATCGGGTTCGACGGCGAGCGGCTCGCCGCGAATTGATCGATCGCCTGCGCCGCCGCGGCGAACTTCCCCTGCGCCACTCGTGTCTCGACGGCGTTGACGTACAGCGCACCGGTTTGCGATCCCGGTAGCGCCAGGCCGCGCACGATGAGTGATTCGGCGGCCGGCCACTGCCGCTGCCGGATGTACACGAGGGCCAGGTTGTTGAGCGCGATCCCGTTCTCGGGATCGAGCTCCAAGACCGAGCGATACGCGGAGGTGACCTTGTCGAGGTCGTACTCCGCCGTCCAGTAGTAGAAGGCAATGGCAAGGTCGCGCTCGAGCGGTGGCAGCCGGTCGCGGTGATTGAACGCGGCGGTGGCTGCGGCCTTGACGCGCGAGGCGCTCGCACCGGTGTTGCTCAGGGTCACGGCGAGCTTGCGGTACGCCATGGCGAACCCGGTGTCGAGCGCCGTCGCTTCCTGGAGCAGGGCAACCGCCTGCTCGGATTGTCCCTCCTCCCAGGCCCGATTGCCCTGGGAGTATTTCCGCAGCGCGTCGAGCGACGCGGTCGTGACCTCATCGAGCGGCTCGCTCGCGCGGATGGTCTTGAGCGACTCGCCGATCCGCTCGCGCAGCCGGCGCGATAGCCGGTCCACGGCCTCGATGATCGCGCCGTCGTCCTTCGCATTCTCCCGCAGCGAGAGCAATACCGCGCCGTCCGCCGCCTTTACCAGGTCGGCCGAAACGACGTAGCCGCGGCCCACGGGATCGATCTGGCCCTTTACGACGGCTTTGGCGTTCTCGCGCTGCGCCAGCTCGCGGGCGACCGCGAGATCGAGGCGCGTCCCGGGCGCACGTCCCATGCGGCCCAGC
>DASZCN010000112.1:0-62464 GCA_035943095.1 Gemmatimonadales bacterium
GGGGGGGGCGCCGCCCAGGCGGCGCGGGCGGCAGAAGCGGACATGGACGCGGAAGACTGGTACGAGCTGGGACTCGAGCTCGAGGCCGTCGATCCGCGAGAAGCGCGAGACGCCTACCGCCGCGCGCTCGAGCTCGACGCCCACCATGCGAATACGCACGTCAACTTGGGACGGTTGCTGCACGAGCAGGGCCTCGTGGAGGAAGCGGAGCGACACTACCGCCTGGCGCTGCGCGAGGATCGCGAGCACGCGACGGCGGCCTTCAACTTGGGGATCGCGCTCGAGGATCTGGATCGCCCTGCGGACGCCATAGAGGCGTACCGAGCGGCGCTCGCGACCGACTCCCGGCTCGCCGACGCGCACTTTAACGTGGCGCGGTTGTATGATAAGATGGGCAAGCGGGCCGCGGCATTGAGGCACCTGAGCACGTACAAGCGCCTGACAGACCCGGGCTGAGGTGACGACATGGCTGTCGCCCCAAAGATTCTCGTCATCGATGACGACAAGACGTTCACGACTATGGTCGGCTCGCTGTTGCGGGGTGCGGGGTACAGCACGGTCGTGGCGTTCGACGCGATGCAGGGATTCATGTTCGCTCAGCGCGAGGGACCGGAGCTCATTCTCCTTGATCTCAGCATGCCTGCGGGCGGCGGAATGCAGCTTCTCGAAAAGCTCCAACACTCGTCTCGGACGCAGAACGTCCCAGTGATCGTCGTCACGGGCACGGGCGGCCCTTCGGTCGACGCGGATACGAAGGCGAGGGGCGTGGCAGCCGTCGTCAAGAAGCCCGTTGAGTCCAAGGCATTCATGGAGCTCGTCAAGCAGGTACTGGCGGGGCGCCCCGGCTAACGATGAACCTGTTGGCGCCGCAGGTCGCCGCTTACCTGGACGGGCTGGTCCCGCCACGCGCCGCGCGACTCGTCGAGCTCGAAGTCGAGGCGCGGCGGACCGACTTCCCGATCATCGGCCCGGCGACCGGGCACCTCTGCTATCTGCTCACGCGTCTCACGGGCGCGCGCCAGGTCTTCGAGCTGGGCTCGGGGTTCGGATACTCGACGGCATGGTTCGCGCGCGCCGTGAAGGAAAACGGCGGCGGTACGGTGCACCACGTCGTGTGGGACGAGGAGCTGTCGCGCGCGGCTCGGGAAAACCTGTCCGCCCTCGGCCTCGCAGACGTGGTGCGGTTTCACGTCGGCGAGGCGGTCGCGACGCTCACTCGTACCGCCGGCCCGTTCGACATCATCTTCAACGACATCGACAAGCAGGACTACCCCAAGGCGCTCGATGTCATCGCGACGAAGCTCAAGAGCGGCGGCCTGCTGCTCGTGGACAACATGCTGTGGAGCGGGCGGATTTTCGACGGCCGAGACAGGAGTGGGGCCACGCGCGGGATACGCGCGTTCACGCGCCGCGTGCAGGCGGACCCGCGATGGATCAGCTCGGTGATCCCGATCCGTGACGGACTACTCGTGGCCTACCGTGGGTGAGGCAGGGCGCCTACAACGCGACGACCGCTCCCTCCCACTCCGCGGAGTCGCGGTCGGACCGATACATCTTGTCGACGTCCACGACGATGTTGTCGCCATCGCGGCGCACCGAGAAGCGGTCCATGTTTCGTGTGGCGCGACCGGAGATGAACACGCCGTCCGGTTGGTAGCGCGACTTGTGCTTGGGACATTGGAAGCGTCCCTCGTCGGCCAACCAGTGCAGCGCCGTGTTCTGGTGGGGGCACGACAGGTTGAAGGCGTACACCTTCTGCCCCACGCGCACCAGGATGATCTGGTTTTCCTTGTCGATCGTGGCCCCGTCGCTCGCGGGGATGGGGTAGGCGTGCTCTTCGTCTCTACTCCACACGGCTCGCCCGAACCGGACGCCCAACGCTCGCGCCCGGGACGGAGACAGACCCAGTGCCGCGACAGCACCTCCCAGTACGATCGTCGCCTGCCCAAGGAAATCCCGTCGGTCCAGGAGCGGACACTCCCGGCAACACGCCGGTACTTGGAGATCGCTCCGCATGTTCAACTGGAGGACATCAGAACCGTGCCAGCCAGCAGAGTTGCGAACCAGAGCGTCATACTCGCGATCGCGGTTCTGCGAAGCCACCGCCAGCTGCGTTCGCCCCCCCGGTCGAGCGCGGCCTCCGTTCGGAGCTTGAGGAAACCGTTTGCAATGAGCAAGACGATCAAGGCCATCTTGATCCAAAAGACCGTGGCAGTCAGGTAGGTATGCAGGTCCGACAACAGCATCGCCACGCCACTCAGGAAGGTGATGCCGAGACCGGCCAACACCCAGCGATGCACGCCACGGAAGGTCCACGCGGCACCCGGAGACCACAGCAGCGCCGCACGATCGGCCGACACCGCCAACCCGCCGCCCAGCAGGATCCCCGCGAGGTGCACGTAGGTGACGCCGCCGCTCACCGCCTTGTAATCGGCGTAGAGGCGGGCCCAGCGGGCCACGAGCGCCCCCATCCCCCCCAGGATCATCTCAATTCTTCCAGAACAGCATCATGACATACCCCAACAGCGCCGTGCTCATCGACGCAATGGCCACGGTTTGGTGCAGGCTCCGGCGGTTCGGGTCGATTGTCCCCGCTAGCTCCGCTCGGTGACTCGGCGCGAGGGCACCAGTGGCCACGAATCCCGCGTCGGAGATCAACATGAGGCCCGCGTGGACGTAGCGGCGCGCACGGCCCGACGGGTCCTTGCGGGCGTCCCAGAGATTCCAGCCACCGGTGACGGTATTGAGCCCGAACAGGCCGGCGATTCCGAGCGCCACCGCACCGTGGGCCGATCGAACCGAGCTCGAAACGCTGTCGGGCGGCGTGTTGTACAACGATCGACCGAGCGCGTACTCGGCTACAAAAAGTGGGATGGTGGCGTAGCTGGCGTATCGATGGATCGTGAGGCGAACCGAATAAAACTGGCTGTACTCCACGGCTCGCGGGCGGCGCTGTCCGCTATCCGCTGCTGCCAGCGCCGCGATCGCCGGCGCCCACGGCGGTCCAGCGGCCGGGTGGGTCGGCGTCGCCTGTTGCCACGCGCCGCTCGCGGCCACCAGCAAGACCAAGGATTGCATGACGTAGGGATACCCGTGAGGTCTCGCTGACGATCCCCACGTCCCGGCTGGTGCTTAGTGAAACGATTCGAAATGCATCACGGGAGGAGCGACGCAAACTCCTGCGCCAGCTTGGGCCCGATCCCCGACTCTTCGTGCTTGAAGAAGATGAAGGCATCCGCCCAGCCCTTTCCCATCTCCTTCACGGTGTCGGCCCAGTGCCCAAGGTCTTCTTTCGTATAGCCCTCATCGCGGAGCCTCATGTAGCCGAAGTCGGCGGTGGCGACGAGCGGCGTATGCTTCTCCTCGGTGTCCGCGACGCACAACGCGGCATTCGCCACGCGCAGCGCCGCGTACACATCGTCAGTGAACCACGACTCGTGACGGAATTCCCAGGCACACTTCAAGTCCGCCGGAAACTGCGTGAGTAGGTCGTTCAGCCGGTCCAGGTCCTTCTTGAAGTTCGGAGGAAGCTGAAACAGGATCGGTCCTAGTTTGGGGCCGAGCTTGCGTGCGGTTTCGAGGAAATAGCGCAGCGGGTCGTCCACGTCCCTGAGCCGGGCGATGTGCGTGATGCGCTGCGGTGCCTTGAGCACGAATGTGAAGGCCGTCGGAGTCGCCGCGTCCCATCCCGCGACCGCCTTCGGGTTCGGCATCCGATAGAACGTGTAGTTGATCTCGACGGTCGAGAGGCGCTGGGCGTAGAATTCGAGCATCTGCGACTCCGGCATCTTGGCGGGATAGAACGTGCCCTTCCATTCGGGGAAGTTGTAGCCCGAGGTGCCGACACGAACGTTCATGCCCCCCCCACCCACACCGTCTTCACGTTGACGAACTCCCGCAGCCCGTATTCCGAAAGCTCCCGGCCATAGCCGGACCGCTTCACGCCGCCGAAGGGCAACCGCGGGTCGGACTTGACGAGCCCGTTCACGAACACGCTCCCGACCTCCAAATCGCGCGCCACCCGCTCGCCGCGCTCGGGGTCGGCGGTCCAGACCGACGCGCCGAGACCGTAGGGCGACGCGTTCGCGAGACGGACCGCGTCGGCCTCGTCCGTGGCGCGCACCACCGCCGCGACGGGTCCGAACGTCTCCTGGTCGAATGCGGGGCTCCCCGGCTCGACGTCGACCAAGACGGTCGGGGGGTAGAAGGCCCCCGGTCCTGCGGGGACCTGCCCGCCCAGGACGACTCGCGCGCCGCGCCGAATGGATGCCTCCACCTGGCGCTGCAGGTTGGCCCGCAGGTCAAGACGCGCTTGTGGCCCGATCTGTGTGCCGGGAGCGAGTGGATCGCCCACCCGATACGCCTGCATCGCTGCGGTGAAGAGCCCGAGAAACCGATCCGCGACGCTCTCGATCACGATGAATCGCTTCGCGGCGATGCAACTCTGGCCGCTGTTCTGGAGCCGTGCCTCGGCGGCGACCAGAGCGGCGCGGGACAGGTCCGCGTCCGCCAGCACGATGAACGCATCGCTCCCGCCCAGCTCGAGCACCGTCTTCTTCAGATGGCGACCCGCCTGCTCCGCGACCTGACCGCCGGCACGGTCGCTCCCCGTGAGCGTCACCGCACGGACGCGCCGGTCCGCGATGACAGCGGCCGCCCCCTCGTTGGAGAGTAGCACCGCGCGAAACAGACCTTCGGGAAGCTTCGCGTCCCGGAAGACTGCTTCGATCTCGAGCGCGCACCGCGAGACGTTCGGCGCGTGCTTCAGGATCCCCGCATTCCCCGCCACCAGGGCGGGTGCGGCGAAACGGAACACTTGCCAGAACGGGAAATTCCAGGGCATGATCGCGAACACCGCGCCGACCGCGTCGAACCGGATGTAGCTCTTGGACCCATCGGTGGACCTGGGCTGCCCCGCCAGAAAGCCCTCGCCCTGCTCGGCATAGTACTCGCACGCCCACGCGCACTTCTCGACCTCCGCGACGCCTTGCGCCAAGGGCTTGCCCATCTCGAGCGCCATCGTACGGGCAAAGGCATTCTTCCGCTCCCGCAGGATTCGGGCGGCGGAGCGCAGCCGGTCTGCCCGCTCCCCCACCGGCCGGCGAGCCCACTCATGGGAGGCCGCGTCCGCACCTTCGAGAATCCGATCGAGCGCCGCGGGCGAGGTCTCCTCGAAGGTCTCGAGGATTTGCCCCGTCGTGGGGTTCACGGACTGGAAAATCATGAGACGACCTCGGGCCGATCTCGCACGCGATCCACCGTGCACAGAAACCCGAGGGGCTCCGTGCCGGTGGCCTGGAACTGGTGTGCCACCCCCGGGGACACATACACGCAATCGAACGGCGCGATATCGAAGGCTCGTTCACCCAGCGTCACTTGGCCCGAGCCGCGTATCACGACCACGGCGTGCGGGTGTTGATGCCGCTCGAGAGTCGAGTAGCCGCCGGGCTTGATCTCGAAGTATCGCGTGAGGAAAGTGAACGGCTCCTCCCCGCCGCCTTCGCCGAGCACGGTCTGCCGTGTCACGCCCCGGTAGGGCACCTCTCCGGTCTTGTACTCGCGAACTGGGATGCCATCCCAGGTAAAGCTTCGGAACTTGAGAACCTTCGATCGATCATCCATCGGAGTGTCGTCTGACCGCCTCGACCAGCCGCTCGGCCGCGCGTGCCAAGTCCGGCTGCCGGTACAGGCTCCCGCCCAGGAGAAAGATGGTATCCGCGCCGTAGCGCTCGATCCAGTGCGGCACGCGCGCCGCGTCGATCCCACCCGCCGGCACGGGGAACGCCGGCGCCACCGGCCCAAGCGGCCGCCGCAGTCGTGCGTTGATCCCGATGCAGGTCGCCTGCGTGAACGTAAACCGCCCGCCGACGTTGGGATATATAACGGCATCGCTGCCGGCGAGCCGGAACACGTCGCCCAGCAACACCTCAGGAGCGATGCCGTGATCTGGTCGAAAGAACACGCCGGCGAGCGACGGATGCGACATCACCGCTAGTCCCGCGGCACCGAGGCCACGGACTGTGCCCAGTCCCGCCGGGAGCGCGTTCACGACCACACCGCGGCATCCCACGCGGCGCGCGAACGCCGCGCGATCGGTCAGGTCGGGAGGGCTGCCGGTCACGTTCGGAAAATAGAGCGCGTGTCCACCGGTCTCACGGTTCGCCAGGGTCACGGCCTCCTGGCACTGATCGACTCGCTCACGGAACGGAGCGGCCGGTTGATCCACCAGACTGTGGTCGTCCTTGATGATGTCGATGCCGGCGAGCGCGAACTGATACGCGAGCGTCGCCAGACGCGTGGCCGATAGGCCGAGCGGCTTGAGCGCGGTGCACAGCAAGGGACGGCTCTTCACGCCCGTCAGGTCGCGAACGCCCGGTATGCCGAAGGCGGGACCGCCAAGCGCCCTGAGCAGCCCCTGTGGCCACGCGATGTCGGCCACCAGGATGCCCGATTTCAGGGAGATGTTGCCGAACAACAGATTGAGCAGCTGCGGCAGATCCCCGCAGACGAGAGCCGGGTCGAACGAAATGACTGCCGCGGAGCGGCTCCGGCCCAACGGCTTGAGCGACTCGACCCGTCCTGCGACGCGCGCCGCGATCTCGGGCGGCACGACATCGGGTGCCAGCTCGACGGTCTGCTCGAACGCAATGTCGGACGCCTTGGCGGCCGCGGTGCGACTCGAGCCGGCCAGGTGGTACGTGACGGTGAGGCGCATGGTGATCGGGGTCACTTTCCGTTTCGTGTCCGAGCGCGGCGCAGTGCCCGACTCTGCGAACGTGCGACGGATTACCGACCTGCGGTTGGCTCTCCCTATCCTTATAGCACCGGCCGACTTGTCGCGCACGCCCTCCCCGGGCACGCCCTTTGCGAATTCGCCATGCGCCGCCCTGCACCGCGGCCGACGAGGAGTGATGTATGACACACGCATGGCGTTCCGACGACTGGCGCGACGACGACGACCTGGACCGATGGTTTGCCCAGGATCGGGAGGCGTGGCGTGGCGACGTCCATCGCGCGGGCGAGCCCTGGCGGGTCGACTCGCGGGACGATGCGTGGCGCGGCGGGGAGCATTTCGCGGACTGGCCGGAGGATTCGGCCGGCCCCGAGTACTGGATGTTCAAGCGGGCCGCCGACGGCGAGTGACCGCTCCGGAGCGGCGGGGGTCAAGCCAGTGACAGTGGAAGCTGGCACCCCCCCTAGAGGAGGAACCATGCGCTTCAGCGCCGCCCCGCTCATCGCCGTTCTCGCTCTGCCGCTCGCCCTCGTCGCCGCGACGCCGTCGGGGCCGGCCCGACCGGTCGCTCCCGCCCCCCCGGCCGCGACGTGGTACCCGGAGCCGCACCCCGAGATCAACGCGGCGATCCGCTCGCTCGAGCGCGCCAAGCTGCACCTGCGGGAGGCCGCACATGATTTCGGCGGGCATCGAGTGGAAGCGATCCGCGCGATCGACGGGGCGCTCGTGCAGCTCAAGCTCGCCCTGGAGTACGACAAGAAGTAACGGGACGTAGCTCTCCAACCGGGGCCCGGCCTCACGCGTGTGAGGTCGGGCCTCGTCGTTTTCGATACCACCGCTTGCAAGAGCGCACCGAGCGGGATATGCTGGCAGCCATTTCGTCCCCGGCCCTTCTGTCTCGGGAGTCCTCTCATGTCGAGTGCCACGACCGCTCGTACGCTCCTCTCGTTGCTCGTTGTCGCCCCCGTCGCATTCTCGCTGGCCGCTCAGAAACCCAAGCGGAGCGCGGCGCGCGCTGATTCCACGCAGGTGCCCACCCCCGTCGCCGCCGACCCCGCCCTGCGCGCTCTCCACTGGCGGCTCGTCGGGCCGTTCCGAGGGGGTCGGGTCGTGGCGGTAGCGGGCGACCCGGTGCACTCGCTGATCTTCTATTTCGGCGCAGTGGACGGCGGCGTGTGGAAGACGACGAACGGGGGGGAGACGTGGCGCAACGTGAGCGACGGCTCGTCCGACATCGCGTCCGTAGGCGCTATCGCGGTGGCGCCGTCCGATCCCAATGTCGTCTACGTGGGCGCCGGCGAGGCGGACTGGCGCGAGGACCTGACGCACGGCGACGGGATGTGGCGCTCGACCGACGGTGGTGACACCTGGCATCACCTCGGCCTCGAAGACACCCGCCACATCGCCGCGGTGCGCGTCGATCCGACGAATCCGGACATCGTCTACGTCGCGGCGATGGGACACGCATTCGGACCGAACGCCACGCGCGGCGTGTTCCGATCGAACGATGGCGGCAAGCACTGGACCAAGGTGCTGTTCGTCGACGATTCCACCGGCGCGATCGACCTGGCACTCGATCCGACGAATGCCCGCATCCTCTACGCCGCCCTGTGGAAGAATCAGCGCTTTCCCTGGGGCTTCGCTGGCGGAGCCGGAAAGAGCGGACTCTGGAAGAGCACCGACGGCGGGGACACGTGGACCGACATCACCGGGAGCCACGGCCTGCCCTCGCGTCCTCTCGGTCGCATCGGGGTGTCCGTCTCTCCGGCCAACGCGTCGCGGCTGTGGGCGAGCGTCGAGGCGCAGGACTCGACGGGTGGGATTTTCCGCTCCGACGACGCGGGCAAGACCTGGGATCGCGTCAATGCCGACCAGAAGTTCATGGTTCGCCCGTGGTACTTTTCGTTCGTTGCCGCGGGTCCGGCGGACGAGAACACCGTGTACGTCCTGAACCTGGGCACCTGGCGATCCGTCGATGGAGGCGCGACGTTCTCCCGCATCCGGGTGCCGCACGGCGACTGCCACATCCTGTGGATCGATCCGGGCAATCCCAAACGCATGATCGAGGGGAATGACGGTGGCGGCACCGTCTCGTTCGATGGGGGCGAGACCTGGTCCACCGTGTACAACCAGCCGACCGCGCAGTTTTACCATGTGGTGACGGACGATCAATTTCCTTACCGCATCTACGGGGCACAGCAGGACAACACGACCGTGTCGATCGCCAGTCGTTCGGACGAAGGGGCGATCACGCTTCGCGACTGGTACGACGTCGGCGGCGGGGAGTCGGGCTATATCGCGCCTCAGCCCGGCGATCCCAACGTCGTGTTCGCGGGAACGTACATGGGGACGCTCACGCGATTCGATTATCGCACCAAGCAGGAGCGGGACGTTTCGGTGTGGCTCAACAACTACGATGGGCACGCGGCCGCCGAAGTCCCGTACCGATTCCAATGGACCTTCCCCATCATGTTCTCGCCCCACGACCGGAATACGCTGTACGCGACGGCACAGCGTGTGTTCAAGACCACGGACGGCGGCAGCCACTGGCAGCCGATCAGCCCCGATCTCACCGTGCACGATCCCGCCACGCTCGGTCCAGTCGGCGGCCCGATCACCCGCGACATGACCGGCACCGAGTGGTACGCGACGATCTTCACGTTCGCGGAGTCGCCGGTGAAGGCCGGCGTGCTGTGGGCCGGGTCCGACGACGGGCTGGTTCACGTCTCGATGGACGGGGGCGCAAGCTGGCAGGACGCGACACCCAAGGGGCTCGGTAGGTTCGCGCGCATGAGCATCATCGAGCCCTCGCACGCGGATGCCCGAGTGGCCTATCTTGCGGCGAATCGCTATCAACTGGACGACTTCGCGCCGTACCTCTACAAGACCGCGGATTACGGCAGGACGTGGGTGAAGATCACGACCGGCATTCCGGACGGGGCATACACGCGCGCGATCCGCGAGGATCCGACCCGACGCGGCCTGCTGTTCGCCGGCACGGAGATGGGCATCTTCGTGTCGTTCGACGACGGCGCGCACTGGCAATCGCTGCAGCTCAACCTGCCGCGCAGCTCGGTGCGCGACCTCGCGATCCACGGCAACGATTTGCTGGTCGCGACGCACGGCCGCGCGTTCTGGGTGCTCGACGACATCTCGCCGCTGCGGCAGCTCGGCCCCGACGTGCGCGGAGCGGCCACGCATCTGTTCGCGCCCGAGGCGGCCGTGCGGTTCGCCGGTGGACGGAGCACGCGCCCGATCCCCGCGGTCGGAGAAAACCCGATGCCTGGAGCGGCCGTGACGTACTGGCTCAAAGAGCGACCCGCGGGCGAGGTGACAGTGGCGCTACTCGACAGCGCCGGCACGGTCCTTCGGACCTTCACCGGCAAGGCAGACTCGACGGCCCGCGACGACAGCGCGACCTACGCGCCGAGTGATTCCGCGGTGCCGGTGCGGACCGGGACCAATCGGTTCGTGTGGAATCTGCGAGGACCTGACGCGAAGAAGGCCAAGGACATCGTCGTCGACGAGGGGATGATCGAGGGTCCCGTCGTGCCACCCGGCCGCTACGCCGTCAAGCTGACGGTGGGAGGGCAGACCCTGACACAGCCTTTCACGGTCGGGAACGACCCTCGGGTAACCACTCCCCCCGCGGACCTGGCGGCGCAATACGCGCTCGCCCTCCGGATCCATGGTCGGATCGACTCCCTCGTTGCGGGGCTCGATCGCGTCCAGCAGGACGAGGCTCAACTCGCGAGCTGGACGGATTGGACCAAGGGCCGCCAGGAGGCATCACGGATCAAGGTGCAGGCCGACTCGCTCAAAGGGCGGCTCGAGGCGGTGCGCGGCCGGTTGAGTGAGCCGCACGCCCATGCCGATGAATCGACGCTGCATTGGCCTATCCAGATTTACAATCAGCTCCTGACGCTCAACGCCATGGTGCAGAGCGCGGACGCGGCGCCCACCTCGCAGGAGCTGGAGGTATTCGCGGAGCTCTCGGGCAGGCTCGACAAAGAGCTCGCCACGCTCAAGACGATCGAACAGGAAGACCTGGTGGCATTCAACAAGTTGCTACACGACCTCAACGTGCCCGCCGTCGGGGCGGGCGGAGAGAAGAGATGACCGGACCGTTCGTCAGATGGAGCCGCATGGTTTCCAAGGCCGTCGTGCTCGCCGGTGCCGCGGCAATGTCGTGGAACATCACCGCCGCGGCCCAGACCATCACCGGGACCGTGCAGAGTTCCGGTGACCCCGTCGTCGGCGCCGCCGTGCGGGTGCTCGAGCTCGATCGCTCGGTGCGCTCCGGCGCCCAGGGGCGGTTCACGTTCTCGAACGTGCCGAAGGGGTGGTACACCGTGTCGGTCGAAGTCATGGGCTACCAATCGCAGAGGCAGACGGTGCACGTCGAAGACGAGCTGACGACCGTGGCGTTCGACCTTCGGCGATCGGCGTTCGCTCTCGATCCGGTGGTGGTCTCCGCATCGCCGGTCGCGCGAACGGCGAGCGAAGAGTACCAGTCCACGGCATCACGGTCGCAGGGCGAGTTATTGAACGGCCCAGGCACGAGCTTTTCGGAGAAGATCGCCGATCTCCCAGGCGTTGCGGTTCGCCTCAACGGGTCTGCGCCGTCGCGTCCCATTTTGAGAGGCTTGGGCGATAACGAGGTGCTCGTGTTGGAGAACGGGCTGCGCACCGGGGACATCGCGACGTTCGACCCGGCGCATGCGACGCCGATCGCCGCCGCCGCGATCTCGCGGATCGACATCGTGAGGGGCCCCGCGACGGTGCTATACGGACCTAACACGATCGGCGGCCTCGTGAACGTGCTCACGGATGTCGTTCCGTCCGTCGCGGATCATCCGGTCTCCGGCACGGCGGTCGTCGACCTCAATTCCGTCAGTGATCAGTACTCGGGGTACGTCAATCAGGTCTTCAGCAGCGCGAGCCATGCCTTTCACATCTCTGCGGGCGGGGTCCACACGAATGACATTCACATCCCCTCGGGAAGCTATGTCGATCCGGGAAGTGGCGTACCGTTCGCGCTCGACCGGATGCCGCAGTCATTCGACCACTCGAGTGAGCTCGGCGCGGGCTACACGGTTCAAGGCGGACGCGGGTCGATCGGGATCGGGGCGAAACATTATGAGATGAACTACGGGATCCCCGGTGTGCCGCCCAATCCCAACTGGTCGACGGTTCCGCCGACGACGTCGCGCATCGCTCAGGACCGGAATACCGTCGAGTTGCGGGGGCTCCTGAGCAGCGGCGGCTCGTTCTTCTCGAGCTGGAAACTGAACGCCAGCTACAACGATTACGGACACTCGGAGTTCCCGACCGCACAAGATTCGGCCGGCGTGTCCGCACCGCAGGCGAATCACTTTCACAAGCGCGAATTCAACGCCCTCCTCCAGGGTCGACATACGCCCCTCAAGACGATCTCGGGCGCGATCGGCCTGTGGGTCAACGTGGAGGATATGACGATCGAGGGCGATCAGCCGCTCGGGCCAAACTCGCGCACCACGGGGCTGGCGGCGTACGCGTACGAGGAGTATCAGGCCGCGCGCGGGACCCGCCTGCAGGCGGGGCTCCGGTTCGACTATAACAAGATCCAGACCAGACCCTATCCGCAGTCATCGGACTCGGTGTTTCGTACCATCAATGCCTCGCGGCTGGCTAACGCGGCGACCGCGTCCCTGGGTGCGATCCGCCGGTTCACGCGGAACCTCACCGGCTCTATCAGTCTGGCACGGTCATTCCGGGCGCCCACGGTGCAAGAGCTCTTCGCGAACGGGCTCGATGCGGCGAGTGGCACGTACACGATCGGCACCGCGACGCTCGGCCCGGAGACAGGGCTCGGTATCGACGCCTCGCTCAAGGGCGCATTTGCTACTGCCACGTTCGAGCTCTCGCCGTACCTGAATACGGTCGATAACTACATCTATGGATTCCTACGCGGCGACACCATTCAGAACTTCCCCGTCCGCCAGTTCGCGGCCACTCGGGCGCGTCTGGCAGGCGTTGAAGGGAGCGTCACCATCGAGCCGGTGGCCCGAGTGGCCCTCACCGCGAGCGGCGACTACGTCAAGGCGCAGGACACCCGGCAGAACGTCCCGCTGCCATTTACGCCGCCATTGCGAGGATTGGTCCGGGGCAGCTACCAGGACGGCAAGTATCTCGGAGTCATCGAATGGCGGATGGCCGCCCGTCAGGACCGCCTCGGGGAAGGCGATACTCCCACGGCCGGATACGCCGTGATGAATGTCGGGACCGGCGTGCGGCTCGTGCACCACGGCCTGGTGCACAATATCGGCATCCACTGCGACAACGTGTTCAACACCCTGTACCGCGACCATTTGTCGGTCATCAAGGATTTCGTTCCACAGCCGGGGCGGGCATTCCGCCTCACCTACGAGCTGTTGTACTAATCGCGAATGACGTCCCACCTTCTCACCGTCGCCCTCACCCTCTACGGCGCGGCGCAGGGCTTCCGTCAAAAGGACTTTGACGCCTACGCCGCGAAAAGCCTTCAGACGCTCCAGACCCCTGGGGCCGCCGTCGCGGTCGTGAAGGACGGCAAGGTGTTGTTCGCGCGCGGGTACGGCGTGCGTACGCTCGGCGACAATACCCCGGTGGACGCGCATACGCTCTTTCAGATCGGGTCGAACACCAAGGCCTTCACCACGGCCGCGCTCGCCATACTCGTGGACGAGGGCAAGCTCAGCTGGGACGATCCGGTGACCCGGCTGATGCCGGGGTTCCAGCTGTACGACCCGTACGTCACGCGCGAATTCACGATCCGCGATCTGGTGACGCACAGGAGCGGCCTGGGCTTGGGCGCGGGCGATCTGCTGTGGTTCCACTCCAACTACAGCCGTGCCGAGATCGCCTACCGGATTCGCTTCGCGCGGCCGGTTTCGAGTTTCCGAAGCCAGTACGCGTACGACAACGTGCTCTACATCGTGGCGGGCGAAGCGGTGGCGGCCGCGGCGGGCGCGAGCTGGGATGACTTCGTCCGCCAGCGCATCTTCGCGCCGCTCGGCATGACCGAAACCGGGACGACCACGCCATTCTTTACGTCCAGCGGCGACGCGGCTACGCCACATTCCGTGGACGACGGGCGGCTCCAGATCGTGCCGGTCGACTCGGTGGAGAACATCGCGCCCGCGGGCGGCATCGCGTCCAACGTGACCGATCTCGCCAAGTGGCTGATCTGCCGGCTCGACTCGGGACGCGTTGCCGGAGGTCGGCTGTTCAGTGAGCGCCAGGCGCGCGAGATGTGGTCCGGCCAGACGATCCTGCCGATCGGGGATCCACCGCCGCCCCTCGCCGCGCTGCGGCCGAGCTTCTCCGAATACGGCCTGGGGTGGCGGCTACGGGACTACCAGGGCCGGAAGATCGTTTCGCACACCGGCGGCCTGGCGGGCATGACCTCGCAGATCACGCTCGTACCCGCGGAAAAACTGGGCATCGTCGTTCTCACGAACGCGGAGTCCGATCTGATGGCGGCTCTCACGTATCGCCTCCTCGACGACCTGCTCGGCGCGCCCCCCCCCCGCCCGCGGACCGATTGGGTCGCTGCCTACGCGGAGGCGGGTCGCCTCGACCGTGCCCGCGCGGACTCCACGGTGCGCGCCGGCCAGGCGGTGCGGGACTCCGCGTCCCGACCGTCCCTTGCCCTCGAACGGTACGCCGGGCGTTACCGCGATGAGCTGTACGGCGACGCGGAGGTCAGGCTCGAGGGCGGGAAGCTCGTGCTGCGGTTCAGCCGTTCCCCTGCCTTCGTCGGCGACCTCGAGCACTGGCAGTACGATAGCTTCATCGCGCGGTGGCGCACGCGGCACCTCGAGGACGCGTACGTGACGTTCGCGTTGACCCCGGACGGCTCCATCGACCGATTCCAGATGGCGGCCGTCTCGCCGCTCGCCGATTTCAGCTTCGATTTCCAGGATCTCCTGTTTCGGCCCGCTCCCTCGGCTCCCACCGCCGGGGGCGTGCGATGACCGTGGTGCGCGGCCGCGAGGGACGGACGGCCCCGGAGGAACGCGCCTGAACACGCGAGCCCGGGCGAGACTTGCGGCGGCGGTGATCGCGTTGATCGCCGCCGCCGTGCTTCTGTCCTACGAGATCCCGCCCGTCCCCACGTGGTTCTACGTGCTCGCGTGGTACCCCACCCTCGTGATCCTCGACGAGGCGGTCGTCCTGCTCGGCGGCGAGTCGCTCCTCGGACGGCCCCGCGAGCTCGTTCTGATGCTGTGGTGGTCGGTGGTGATCTGGCTCCTGTTCGAAGCTCTCAACTTCCGTCTCCAGGACTGGTACTACGTGTTCCTGCCGTCGGGCCGGCTGGAGCGCTGGCTCGGCATCACGGTCTCCCTCGCCACGGTGGTGCCCGCCGTCCTGCTCGGTGAGCGCGTGCTCGATCGTCTCGGAGTGTGGCGCGACCTGCGGTGGCGCGCGGTGCCGCTCGACACGAAACGTTTGCGGGTCGCCGGGTGGGCCGGCTTAGGATTGTTGGTCGCGGCGCTCGCATTCCCTCGGTTCCTCCACCCGCTCACGTGGGTCGCCGTGTGGCTCATGGTCGAGCCGCGCCTGTACGCGGTCGCTCCCGACCGCTCGCTCTTCGCGGATGTCGCGCGCGGGAGCTGGGGTCGCATCGCTCGGCTGATGGCGGCGGGTCTGTTCGCCGGCGTGCTGTGGGAGACGTTCAACTCGGTGGCGCGCGGTCGTTGGATCTACACGGTGCCCTTCCTCGAGGGCCTGAAGATCTTCGAGATGCCACTCGTGGGGTTCCTCGGTTTCCCGTTCTTTGCCCTCGAGGTGTGGTCGCTGTACCAACTGCTCGTGTCGATGACGACCCGCCGCACGCTCGTCCCGTCCGTGGGTTTCGCCTTGCTCGTGCTCGCTGGGATCGACCACTGGACCCTGAGCTCGACCGAGCCGCGGTTGGCCGATCTGCCGGGGGTGCCGAACGCCGTGTTGTATCGGGTTCGCGACGCGGGTTGGTCGGACGTGTTCCGGCTCGCGCACGCTCCCGCGGCCGAGATCGCGTATCGGGCAAACCTGAGTCCGGCGGACGCGCGCACGGTACGCGAGAGCGCGCGCCTCACAATCCTGCGCGGGATCGGCACGGCCCACGCGGCGGTGCTGGTGGCCGGCGGCGTCGGCACGGTGGCGGCGCTCGCCGCCGCGGACCCCGACTCTATCTGGCGCCTGGTGCGGGACGGCCCGCGACCCACGCTCGCTGAGGTTCGGGTGTGGGTGCGGGCCGCGCGGAAAGAGATGCGGGCTACGCCACCGCCGCCTGGGGGAGGGGGACAGCCTCCCACTCCGTCATCACCTCGTCGCTCGTCCGGAGCTGGCGCGCCGGATCGGTCGCGTACCACGTCTTGAAGTACTCGAGTCCCGCCCGATGCGCTTCCTCGGTGAACGCCTGCAGCGTGTCCGTCACCCACACGAGTTCGTAGCCGCGCTGAAACGCGTCGCCCGAGGTGTGGCGCGCGCAGCAGTCGGTGTGCAGGCCGGTGATGTAGAGGCGGTTCACGCCGCGCTCGTCGAGCGCGCGCGCGAAGGCCGGGTTCAGAAACGGGCTGTACGTCTGCTTGCCCAGCACGATGTCGCCGGGCTGCGGAGCGAGCCCGGGGACGATTTCGGCGTTCCAGGTCCCCGCCATGGCATGCGGCGGCCATTTCCGAAGCTCGCTGTCGCCTGGTGTATGCGCGTCGGTCGCGTAGACCACCGCGACGCCGGCGCGGCGCGCCGCGGCGAGCAGACGGCCCAGCGGCTCGATGACGCGCTGGGCGTTCCGCTGGTAGTCGGGTCCGCCCGCATCGGCGATCACACCACCGTGGTAGACGAAGTCGTTCGCCATGTCGATCACGACCACGGCGCTGTGCTGGAGATCCGGGGTCTGCGAAGGCATAAGACGCTCCCATTGTTATAGAGCCGCCGCCGGGGGGCCGGTTGGGAAACGCCTAGGTCCGGCGGGGATGCCAGACCACTCCCGGAGCGAGACGCGGGCGAACCACCCACGTCGCTGAAATATAACAGAGGCGCGATCGAGCCTAGCGGCGGCCGGTCACTCCACTCATCGCCGGTCGCACCGGCCCCGACCCCGCGCCGGTTCGGACGATGGCCGCGGCGATTTCTTCCAGATCGGCAGCGGTGAGCTCGAGTCTAGCGGCCCCGCTCCAGCCGTCGACCTGGTCCGGCGTCCGCGCACCCACGATCGCTCCCGACACGCCCGGCCAGGCGAGCGTCCAGGCGACCGCCACCGCGGACGCCGTGGTAGCGTGGCGCCGGGCGATAGGCTTGAGGGCGTCGCGCAGCGCGAGGTTTCTCGTCAGGTTC
This sequence comes from Gemmatimonadales bacterium, assembly GCA_035943095.1. GTDB lineage: Bacteria > Gemmatimonadota > Gemmatimonadetes > Gemmatimonadales > GWC2-71-9 > AG41. The sequence continues at coordinate 17,075 of DASZCN010000112.1, forward strand.
GGCGCCTGGAACTGCGCGCTGCGGCGCCGCCAATCGTCGCGAGCGAGTGCCGCGACCCGAGCAGCGGTGAAGCCATCGGTGAGAAGGCCCGATTGCATCGGGCTGTACGCGATCACACCCGTGCCGTGCTCCGCGCTCCAAGGGATCTCCCGCCCCGCCCCCGCGACATCGCGGCGGATGAGCGAGAACGGCGGCTGCAGCGAGTCGACCTGCCGGATCGCCTCGCACCGCGCCAGTAGCGCCACGTCGAAGTTCGACACACCGATCGCCCGTACTTTGCCTTGCTCCGTAAGGCGAACCATCGCCTGCCAGGAATCCTCGACCCTTGTGCCGGTCTCATCGGGCCAGTGGAACTGGTACAGATCGATCCGCTCGACGCCGAGCCGGCGGAGCGACGCCTCGGCCTCGCGCCGGATCGAGTCGGGTTCAAGGGTGCGCCGCGGGTCCGCCATCCGGTCGCCCTCATCCCACACGAGACCGCACTTGGTGAAGACGAGCGGGCGATCATTCGCCGGTAGATCGTGGAGGAGCCGTCCGACGACTTCTTCGGAGTGACCCAGACCGTACACCGCCGCCGTGTCGATCCAGTTCACGCCGAGCTCGAGTGCGTGCCGCATGGTCGCGATCGATTCCGCATCGTCCTGTGGCCCCCAGCCGAACGCCCAGCCTCCGCCGCCGATGGCCCAGGCGCCGAAACCGACCTTCGTGATCTCGAGACCGCTGGTACCGAGCGGACGCGTAGGCAACGTCATGTTCTGAGTCTCCTCGTGAGCATGGCTCTCCCTTGCCGACCCGAACGCCCGGTGGAACACTCATGTTCCGCGGGTTAAGCTCGGGTATGAAAATCTCATTCATTGGGCTCGGCGCCATGGGCTTGCCCATGGCGCGCAATCTGTTGCAAGCCGGCCATAAGGTCACGGTCTTCAACCGCACCCCGGCTCGAGCCGACGCTCTCAAGTCGCTCGGGCCCACGGTGGCCGACAGTCCCGCTGCGGCCGCTCGGGGAGCGGAGGTTCTGTTCACCATGCTCGCGGACGACGCCGCGCTCGAAGACGTGATGCTGGGCGATCGAGGAGCCTTGGAGGCGCTCCCTCGAGGCGCGGTCCACGTTTCGATGAGTACCATCAGTCCGAGCCTGGCGCGGTGGCTCGACGAGCGGCACCGAACGGCGGAACAGATCTACGTCGCGGCGCCCGTGTTCGGTCGGCCTGAAGCCGCGGACGCGAAGAAGCTCTGGATCGTGGCGGCAGGACCGGCGGCCGCGATCGAACGTTGTCGCCCCCTGTTCGAGGCCCTCGGGCAGGGTCTCCTCCGCGCCGGCGAAGCCCCGCCGCGCGCCAACGTCATCAAGCTCGCGGGGAACTTCCTGCTCGCGGCCGCCATCGAGGCAATGGGAGAAGCGTTCGCCTTCGGGCGGAAACACGACGTCGCGCCGGCCGATCTGCTCGACGTGGTGAACGGCCACCTGTTCCGCTCGCCGATCTATGAGAACTACGGGAAGCTCATCGCCGAAGAGCGATACGAGCCCGCGGGTTTCAAGCTGACGTACGGGTTGAAGGACATTCGGCTCGTGCTCGAGGCGGGGGACGCCGTCGCGGCTCCGATGCCGCTCGCGAGCCTGATGCGCGATCGCTTCGTCTCGGCGGTCGCGCGCGGCTGGGCGGATATCGATTGGGCGGGGCTGGCACGTGTCGCCGCCGTCGATGCGGGACTGTAGAGTCGGCAGCCGAGCGGTCAGCCGCCCGCGATCGCGGGAATGACGGTCACTTCGTCTCCGTCCTGCACGAGCGCCGCGAAGCCGCCGCGGAAGCGGACGTCTTCGTCGTTCAGGTAGAAGTTCACGAATGGATAGGGCTTCCCCTGGTCGTCCCGGAGGCGGGGCGCGAGCGCAGGATAGCGCGCGGCGACGTCGGCCACCGCTTCGCCGAGCGTGCGGCCGGTCGCTTGGATGGTGCGGGCCCCGCCGGTATGGGCGGCGAGCACTGACGGCAGGTTCACGATGACGGACATGTCAACTCCTTTGCTCGATCGACTCGATCAGAGAGATCACGTCGCGTAGCCGCGGCGGGATGACGGGAGTCTCGGGGATGACGCCGAGCACCGCTTCGAGGGTTTTCAGGCCGTGGCCGGTGACGCACAGCACCACTTCGTCGTCCGCGCGGAGGTGGCCCGCGCGCGCGAGGGCGAGCGCCCCGGCCGCCGTGACTCCACCCGCTGTTTCCGCGAACACTCCAACATCTTCCGCTAGCGCGCGGATCCCGTCGACCAGCTCGACGTCACTCACCGCCGCCCCCCATCCCCCGGTCTCGCGCATCGCTTGAGCGGCGGACACACCGTCCGCCGGGTTGCCGATCGCGAGCGAGCGGCAGAGCGTCTGCGGCACCTCCGGCTGCAGTGTGCTGCCGCCGCGCTCCAGCAGTCTCACGATCGGCGCACATCCGGCGGCCTGCGTGCCGTACAGCCGTGGCGGCTCGCCGTGAATCAGGCCGGCGTCGAGAAACTCCCCGAAGCCCTTGCGCACCTTGGTCAGGAGCGAGCCACCTGCCATCGGCGCGACGACGGCCGTGGGGAGCCGCCAGCCGAGCTGCTCCGCGATTTCGTAGGCGACCGTCTTCGAGCCCTCGCCGTAGTAGCCGCGCAGATTCACGTTCACGATGCCCCAGCCGAACCGGTCCGCCACCTGGGCACACAAGCGGTTGACGTCGTCGTACGTCCCGCGCACCCGCACCAGCCTGGCGCCGTACACGCTCGTGCCGACGATCTTCCCGCGCTCCAAGTCCTCGGGGATGAACACCCACGCGGTGAGCCCGGCCCGGGCGGCGTGCGCCGCGACCGCGTTCGCGAGGTTGCCGGTGGAAGCGCAGCCGATGGTGTCCAAACCGAACGCCGCGGCCGCGTTGATGGCGGCCGCCACCACGCGGTCCTTGAAGGACAACGACGGGTGCGAGACGGTGTCGTTCTTCACCCACGCGCGGGCTACGCCCAACCGTCGCGCCAGCGCCGGCGCATCGATGAGCGGCGTGAATCCGGTGTCGAGCGACCAGACCGGGGTGCCGTCGAACGGCAGCCATTCCTTATATCGCCACAATGAGGGCGCGCGGCGGGCGATGGTCTCGGCGTCGGGCAGCGTGCGCCCGCCGTCGTACACGGGGTCGAGGGGCCCGAGACACAACTCGCAGATGGCCACGGGAGCGGCGGCACGTTCCACGCCGCAGTGACGGCAGCGCAACGGCCGGGCGGTGAGCGGCGGGGCAGCGATACTGGTCGGCATAGGATACCTCAAACAAAAAAGCCCGGGCAAAAGCCGCGGGCGGTCGCTTTTTAGCACCTTGTTTAACGTGGCGGCAATACGCGGCAAATCACCACGGGTGTATCGATTGTGGAATGGAAGATATCTCGCGTACCGCCCGGGTCAAGCCGGGACCGGCGTCAGCGTGCCCACGAATCTCCCGATCGCCGCGAGGGCCCGCTCGAGCTCGGCGGGCGCGGTAGCGTAGCACATCCGCAGGTGGCCCACACCGCCCGGCCCGAACGCCGTGCCCGCCAGCACGGCCGTGTGCTGCTCCATCAGCAGGCGCTCCGCGAACGCCCCGCAGGTGAGGCCGGTCCGGTCGAGCACTCCGCCGATGTCGGGGAAACAGTAGAAGGCACCCGTCGGCGAGGCGCAGCGGATCCCCTCGATCGCGTTCAGTCCGCGCACCAAAAGGTCGCGCTTGGCTTTGAGACCGGTCACCATGTTTGTGACCGCGTCCTGCGGCCCCGTGAGCGCGGCGATCCCCGCGTACTGGACGAACGTCGCCGTGCACGAGACGTTGTTGATCACGAGCGTGGTCATCGGCTCGGTGAGCCACGCCGGCATCACCCCGTAGCCCAACCGCCACCCGGTCATCGAGTACGCCTTCGAGAAGCCGTCCACGATCACCGTGCGTTCCGCCATTCCCGGGAGCGCCGCGATGCTGTCGCACTGACCGTCGTAACGGATCCGGCCGTAGACCTCGTCCGAGATCACCCAGAGATCGTGGCGTTGGGCCAGCTCGGCGAGCGACTCGAGATCTCGCGGAGTGGCCACACCGCCCGTGGGGTTGTGGGGCAGATTGACGATGAGCGTGCGCGTGCGGGGTGTGATCCGCTCCGCGATCGCCGCCACATGCGGCGCGAAATGACGCGACTGGTCGAGCGGGTAGTACACAGGGCGTCCACCGGCGAACCGCACCACCGACTCGTAGATCGGGAACCCGGGGTCGGGACACAGGACCTCGTCCCCGGGCTCGATGACCGCCAGCGCGGTACAGAACAAGATCGGCTTGGCGCCCGGCGTCACGACGACATGCTCCGCCGTCGCCCGAACACCGCGCATGGCGAGCGATCCCGCGATCGCATCCCGCAGCTCGGGGACCCCCGCGGCGAGCGCGTAGCGCGTGAGGCCGTCTCGCAGTGCCCGCACGCCGGCCTCCACTATGTGGGGAGGCGTCGCCATGTCGGGCTCGCCGATCTCGAGATGCACGACCCTATGCCCCGCCGCCTCGAGCCGTTTGGCGGCTCCGAGGACGGTATAGGCCTGCTCGGTACCGAGCGTGTCGAGGCGACGGGCGGAGCGCATCGTCTTACTTGGCGCGCTCCAGGTAGACGCCCTCGCGGGGATCCACGCGGACCTTCTCGCCTTCGGAGATGAATTCCGGTACCTGCACGGTGACACCATTCGACAGCTTGGCAGGTTTCGTGCTCGCCGTCTTGGTGGCACTCCGCATGACCGGCGACGTCTGCACCACCGTCAGCTCCACGACCGACGGCAGCTCGATTCCCACCGGGCGGCCGCTCAGCCACTCGACTTGAATGTGCATCTCGGGTTGCAGCCAATCGGCGTGGTCACCGACGGCTTCGGCGTCCAGGGTATGCTGGTCGTAGGTCGTGGTATCCATCACGTGGACGCCCCCCTGGTCGCGGTACAGAACCTGGAACTCCTTGGTCTCGAGTGGCGCCTCTTCAATGAAGTCGGTCGCCGCGAGACGCGTGTCGAACGTGTTCCCCGTGATGAGATTGCGCAGCCGCACCTGCACGAACGCGCGCAAGTTTCCCGGGGTGCGGTGCGTGAACTCCATGACGCGGCTCGGCTGACCATCGAGTAGAATCACGTGGCCGCGACGGATATCGGTTGCTTTCATCTCGTATACTCCGCATAGACCAGGCCCTAAAAACAAAGGGCGCGGGCATGAAGCGGAAGGCCCGCGCGCGGACCGGAAGATAAGCCTGTCAGGAACAGGGTCAACGGGCTGCGGTGAAATCGGCAAGCGCCAGCGCCCGCGTCAGATACCCGATCCGGTCTCGCTCCCACCATGCCCCCGTCGCGGCCCGCGCCGAAGGCTCGGCGAAGCGATAACGATAGTACACGAGCCGCACGTATCGGGGTGGCCGCTCGGGAAATGGGTTCTCTCCGAGGAGGCCAAGCACTTGGGGCGTGCCCTCGAGCAGATGTCGCAGCAGCGGCAACAGCCACGGCTGGGCGCCGGCGGGGTCGAGCCCCGCGAACCACATCTGCCAGTCGAGCCGAGGCATGTGCGGCGCCATGAACGCCGGTCGGCGAGTCACGTCGCCCGGCTTCCATCGAAACCCGTACTCACGCCAGTCGAGCGTGTCGTTACTGCCTTCGATCACGATCTCGGGCCGCTCTGTCGTCATCACGCGGAACAGACCGTAGCCGTTCACCGAGCGAAGCGGCGCCACCGCGTCCAACAGTGGATTCTCGAGCGGCCGGCGGACGCCCGGCACCGTCTGGGCGATCTCGCGCGCGAATGCGAGCATCGCGAGGAGCGCTAGTACCACCGCCAGCCCGCGGACGGCGTGGACCTTCATACGCGGCTCCGGTGCGCCCGCCGTGAGCGGGAGGGACAGCGCGCGCCGCAATGTCGCGTCGTCGACGAGGGGCACGCACAGCACAATTGCGAGGAGGTTGAAGAACCCGTAGTTCCCGGTCAGCGCAATGGCCAACTGCCCGACGACCAGGATCGCGCATGCCGCCTGGCGCGCGGCGCGCGAATGGCGCCACCGCGGAGGCGCCAGCAAGAGCCAGGGGACGCCGCCCTCGATCACGAGGATCGCGAGCGTCATGCCCCGGTGCATCCACTCCGGCAGCCAGTGCGCGTACCAAGCGGGCCACGGAGGGAGCGGCTGCGTCCAGAAGTGGTAATCGAGGGCGGTCAAATGGCGCCAGGTCGGATCGCCACTCGCGAGCTTCGTAACGCCCGACAGCACCATGAGCCTGAGCAACAGTCCCCACATCAGCCAGCGCGCTGGAGCGAGGGGCGCACGCTCGCTCGTCAGGCTGGGCAGGAGCTGCGTCGGCGCGAACAGGGCCGCGAGCAGGCCCGTCTCGAGCAGCAGGGCGTCCCACTGGAACCACAGGAACGTCTGGCCGGCGACGGAAAGAGAGAGATAATCGACCCACAACAGCAGCAGCACCGGGGCCTGTGCCACACCCGCGATGAGGAGTAGCGCGAGCAGCACGCCCGTCCAGCACTGGGCTCTGAGCATCGCGTCCCCGGCGCTGAACCAGCAAAGCGTGGGGAATAGCCGATAGGCCGCGCCGCCGTATATTGCGTGCGCCCGCTCGAGGAACGCCCCGGCCGGCAGGAGCCCGTGCTCGCCGACGAGGCCCGTGACTTGCGGGACCAGGGAGAGGAACGCGACGAGGTAGACGACGCCGAGGAGGCGCAGGAAGAGCCAGCGGGAGAGAACATAGGTCGGGGCTCCGCTCTGGCGTGTGGCCCAAGGCTCGGTGATGTCTATCGTTGCCATTGTTCAGCGGACGGCACTATATGTGCACAGGAAACTGTATAACGCCTTCCGGTGTAGCACCTGTCCAACACGCAGCGGTTGCTCACATCCAACAGCCGTGTGATTCACATCACGCATGCCCAGGTATGAGGAGGTCGAGATCATGATTCCCACCAGCCGTCGCCTTGCGCGCGGCGCGTGGCTGCCGGTCGCGCTGCTCGTCGCCGTAGGGTGCAAGCAGGGGCCCACACCCGAGGTGCAGGCGCGTCTGGACAGCTTGTCCCAGGCGTCGTCCCAACGCGACCGCCTGATGCAGGAGGTCGCGGAGAACACGCGCCTCGTGAGTGAGATTAGCCGGGAGCTCTCGAAGGTCAACATCCCGGCGCGTCAGCTCAAGGTGTCCGCCGAGTCCCCGTTGCGCGCCTCGCGCGACACGCTCATCCAGAAGATCCATTACATAAGCGCGCGCATGAAGGACATCGAGCCGCGGCTCAAGGCGAGCGAGCAGCGGATCAAGGATCTCACCACCCTCTCCGACAGCCTGCGCGACGCGCTCGGCTCGACGATGCAGAATCTGCAGGGCGTGATCGACAACCAAAAGGAACAGATTGACGCCCTCACGCTGCAGGTCGAGACGCTGACGGCGGAGAACGTGGCCCTGAAGGACACGCTCGAGAACATGTCCACGATCAACAATACGGTCTACTACGTCGTGGGCACCAAGGACGAGCTGGAGCAGAAGGGCGTCGTCCAGGAGGAAGGGGGAGCGCGCTTCCTCTTCGTCCTGTGGAAGAGCGGGAAGACTTTGGTTCCCGCCCGTAACCTGGACCCCGGCGTCTTCACGGTAGCCGACCGGCGGCACTTCACGGAGCTGCCGCTCCCGGCCGCGGACAAGGAATACCGGATCGTGTCGCGCCAGGATACGTCGGCGCTCGACACGCCCCCGGACGGCGACGGCAAGCTGACGGGTCACGCGGTGAAGATCGCGGACCCGGCGAAGTTCTGGGCCAACTCGAAGTACCTGATCATCGTCGAAGGCTGACCCAACGGAAACGAACGGGGTGAGGCGCGCGGCGCTTGACCGAAACGGTCAACGTCGCTAGCCTCACCCCGTGGTGCATCGTTTCACCCGCACGGGACCCGGTCTGTGAGCCCGGACCGTCCACCTGTGCAGGTGAGCACCAGATGTGTAGCGGAACCGGTCCGCCTGAGGGTGAGTCGGATCACAAGGCAATCCAGCGGTTTCGCTACGCCCCCGGGGCGCGGGACTTGCGACGCCCCCGAGCCGGCAGCACGAACCGACCAAGAAGGGGGGCTCATGCACGGAGTGATCAGGCGGTATCGGGTGAGGTTGGGCACGGTGGCGCAGGCCGCGTACTATGCGGAGAAGGGGTTCCTGCCCATCCTACGGGACATTCCCGGCTTCGTCTCAGGTCACCTGCTCGATACCGGGAACGACGTCCTCACCTGCATGGCGATGTTCGAGACGCAGGAAGGCGCCACAGCGGGGCTCCGCGCCTCGCGTGAATGGTTCCGCGACGAGTGGTCTTCGTTCCGACCCCTGCCTCCCGAGGTGGTCATCGGAGAAGTCCTCGCGGTTGCGAGCGCTGATCGCCGGCGCCTGGCCGACCGGCGTAGCCTGGCTCTGGTTGGGGGCTCGACGTGGACCGGCGTAGAGCGCCGAAACGGGGTCGACCGGCGGGCTGGCGTAGAGGTTCCGAGCTTCGCGGCAGCGGGCTAACTCCAACAGTTAACGTGATTTGCGACGGGGGGTCGGGCGGTTGCCGCCTGACCCCCCGAATGCTTCGTATAGATCCTCCAACACCACCGCACCACGCTCCAGCCGCGCCTCGTCCGTTGTGTGCCGCCGCACGATTCCCGAAATCAGGCGCTCGAGGCCCGCCGTCTCGTCGCGACCGAACTTCCCGTCTTTGCAATCGATGTCGTGGACCAGCTCACCGATCGCCATGAGCGCCGGGTCCTTGAGGTCGAACCGCGCCACCAGCGTCTCGAAGCTGCAGCGGTCGCCTTCGTGCGTGTACTCGGCTTCGAACATGTCGAAGCGCTGTTCGCCGCGCGCCGGCGTATGGCTCTGGGTCGCGACGAAGCGGAATCGCGCAGCGGGATCGATGAAGCGGCGGATCAGCCAGGCACTGGCAATACGGTCCACGTGCACGCCGGCGCGGGTTACCCATGTGTGAGATCCCTTGAAGACCCGTGCGGGCGCGGCGCGGGATGCGCCGCGAGCGGCAGGTGCGCGACGCTCGCGCGCCCGGGCGAGCGCCGCCTCCGCCACCCGTCGCCCGGCCGCTCCGAAGTGGTCGAGGCTCACTATCTCGGCGAGCCGCCGCTCCAACCGCGACGCCTCCGCGTCGCGCCCTCCCCCGTCGGCATGCCCCAACTCGTCGGCCGCCCGCGTCAGATCCGAGTACTCCGCGTCGCGCTGGGTCCGGAACAACGCTTCGATCTGCCCATCCGAAAGCCCGTCGACGAATGCTGCCTGGCACACCGACGCCTCACCGCCGCCCGCGACGATCTCGCGCCGCAACCACTGAAAATCCTCGCTCGCCTGGTCCGTGTACGGCAGCACGTACACGGAACTCTTGATCGCGACGGCGCCGATGCGCTGCAGCCGGCGCCAGATCTTCACCCGGAAGTAGTCCGGCTTGGGGGGGAGCTGATGGATGAGGAGGAGCCAGCGCCCTCCCGGCGTCTCGCGCGTCGCCGTCCGCTGCCGGCGATCGACGGTCACCACAAGTTCCGGATCGGGGAGCCCGCCGCCCAGCGCATGCGGTCCCGCGGAGCGGTCGCCGGTGGGCTGCCGGCGGTCGCCGGTTGGGCATCCGCGCCCAGCGCACCGGTCGCCGGATTGAAGAAGTGCTCGCTCGCCACGGCGAGGGTCAGAGCCGCCACCTCGGGCTCGGAAAAGTGGCGCCGCAGCTCGGCCAGCACGGCGGCGGGCAGACCGCCCGCGCGGTCCGCGTAGCGTGATACCGCCTCAGTAAAGGCAAGCGCCGCCCGTTCCTTCTCCGAAAAGACGCCGCTTCCGGCATACCGGCGCAGCGCCCGGAGCTCCTCGAGAGACAGAAACGCCTTGCGCCATAGGTGCCGGCCGTGCTCGACGCACCATCGGCATCCCGCCAACTCTGCCGCGAGCTGCTGCACCAACAACCGCAGTCGCGGCTCGAGGGTCACCGAGCCTGCGATGTAGCGACCCATGCGGGCGTAGGACGGTAACACGCCCGGTCCCGGGAGCCGAGGCAGCCGGCGCGGGCGGCGCGGCCGGGCCGTCGTCAGGCTGCGCCAGGTCTGAATGAGCCATCGCATGAGTATCATTGTGATGATACAACTGTATCACTCTCACGCGAGCGCCGCAACCCCCTTCCCTCCTGGGGGTTCGGGCTGTCTCTTGCCCGCCGATGTCCGTTGCCCGCCGCCTCCTGCTCCGCGCCTCACGCAGCACCTGGCTCGCCAACCAGCTGCGGGACCGCGCCTTCTTCCGCCGGGCGGTGCGCCGCTTCATGCCCGGCGAGGAGCTCCCCGCCGCGCTCGCCGCGGCAGCCGACCTTGCCGCCCTGGGGATCGGCTCGGTGCTCACCCAGCTGGGCGCGCAGGTCGCCACGCGTCAGGAGGCCGCGCGCGTGCGCGACCACTACCTGGGCGTGCTGGCGCAGGTACGCGCGCGAGGTCTCCCCTGCGAGATCTCGGTGAAGCTCACGCACCTGGGCCTGGACGTCGACCGCGCGGCGTGTCGCGCCGACCTCGCGGTCCTGGCGCGCGGGGCGGCCGATACCGGGTCGTTCCTCTGGATCGACATGGAAGAGTCCCGCTACACGGACGCGACGCTCGAGATCTTTCGGGCCGTGCGGACGACGTACGAACGGGTGGGCGTGTGCCTCCAGGCATATCTCCGCCGCACCCCGGCGGACTTGGCTGACCTGCTCCCGCTTGCACCGGCGATCCGGCTCGTCAAGGGCGCGTACAACGAGCCAGCTACGGTCGCCTATCCGTCGAAGCGTGATGTGGATGCGGCCTACCTCGCGCTTGCCGAACGGCTGCTCGAGCGGGCTCTCCGGGGAGGGGCGCGCCCGGTGTTCGGCACTCACGACCTCGCCCTCGTGGACCACATTCGCGAGCGTGCCACCAAGCTGCGCCTCGCGGCAGGGAGCTACGAAGTGCACATGCTCTACGGCATCGGCTCTTCGGAGCAGCGCCCACTGGCGCGTGACGGCGTGCCGGTCAGAGTACTGATCAGCTACGGGACGCACTGGTTTCCTTGGTACATGCGGCGACTGGCGGAGCGCCCGGCGAACGTGTGGTTCGTCGTGAAGAATCTGGTGTAACTGGGCTCCCGTCTTGAGACCGGCGCGCCTTCACGCCAGCTTTCTCGGTGCCATGTCCACCCGCACTTCGGCCCCCGCTTTCCCGCGGCTCGACCGCTGGCGCCGCGATACGCCGGGCTGCCGGGAGCGGATCCACCTGAACAACGCGGGTGCCGCGCTCATGCCCCAGCCCGTGCTCGACGCGCTCACGCGGCACCTCGAACGTGAGGCCGCGATCGGCGGCTACGAGGCCGCGGATGAGGCCGAGGCGCGCCTCGACGAGACGTACGAGCTGCTGGGCCGTATCGTGGGCACCGACGCGAAGAACATCGCGATCGTTGAAAACGCCACCGTGGCGTTCAATCAGGCGGTCTCCGCCTTCGATTTCCGCCCCGGCGACCGCATCGTCACCACTCGAAACGATTACCCGTCGAACCAGCTGGTCTACCTGTCGCTCGCCCGGCGGGCGGGCGTGGAGACCGTGCGGGCGGACGACCTCCCCGACGGTGGGGTCGATCCGGAGAGCGTGCGCCGGCTCGCGAGCCACCCTCGAACGCGTTTAGTCGCCCTGAGCTGGGTCCCGACCAACTCCGGGCTCGTGCAAGACGCGCGGGCGGTCGGGGAGGTCTGTCACGATTTGGGTGTCCCCTACCTGATCGACGCCTGCCAGGCGGTCGGACAACTCACCGTGGAGGTGAACGAGCTCAAGTGCGACTTCCTCGGCGGCACCGCCCGCAAGTTCCTGCGCGGTCCGCGCGGCATCGGTTTTCTGTACGTCTCCAACCGAATGTTGGAACGGGGCGCATTCCCGCTGTTCCTGGACATGCGAGGGGCGGATTGGACCGATCCGGACGCATACCGACTGGCCGACGGCGCGCGGCGGTTCGAGAACTGGGAGTTCGCCTACGCGCTCGTCGCGGGTCTGTGCGAGGCGACGCGCTACACGCTCGACGTGGGCGCGGAGGGTCAGGAGCGCGCCCGCGGGCTCGCCGCATTGCTCCGGGAACGACTGGCCAAGGTGCGTGGGGTCCGCGTCCTCGATCGCGGTCGGGAGCGCTGCGCGATCGTCACCGTGGATGTGGGGGGCCGGGACGCGGTGGGGCTCAAGCTCGCGCTGCGGTCGCGGGGCATCAACACCAGCTCCACCGATCGGAAGTCGGGCGTGCTCGACATGGACGAGAAGCGGACGGCCACCGCCCTTCGTCTCTCACCGCACTACTACAATACGGAGGACGAGCTCGAGGCCGCGGTCGGGGCGGTGGCAGAGCTCGCGGGCGAGTGAGCATCCCTCACCCTGCTCCGCAATCCCGTAGTAGCCGAGCGGTGAAAACATGCCGCGCGATCGGCGCGTTCGCCGCGTTCCTGGTCGGGCCGCTGGCGGGAGTTCGCGCGCAGGCAGTCCCCTTCAGCCAACGCGCTTCCGTGACGCAGCTGCTCGGGAACACCGAAGTAACGATCGCCTACGGCCGGCCGAACGCGCGCGGCCGCAAACTGTTCGGGGGCGTCGTGCGATGGGGTGAGGTGTGGTGCCCGGGCGCGGATCAGGCCACCGCCATTTCCCTCAGCAAGGACCTGCTGATCTCCGGCCAGCGGCTCGCGGCCGGCAAGTACAGCCTCTGGGCGATCCCCGACACTGTGGAATGGACGCTCATTTTCAGCCGGGCGGCCAACGTATTCCATATCCCCTATCCCGGCGCATCCCAGGATGCCCTGCGGATCAAGGTCAAGCCGCAGGCCGGGCCCTTCATGGAATCGCTGGCGTTCTATTTTCCTTCCGCCAACGCCGATCGCGCGCTCCTCAACCTGCAGTGGGGGGAGACGATCGTGCAGGTCCCGATCGAGAACACTCGCTGAGAAACCGGTCCATGAGCCGGTTGAACTCGGCGGGCTTGTCCATGTGGATCCAGTGTCCGGTCCCCCGCACCACTTGGTGCGGCAGATCCGGCGCGAGCCGGTGTAGGGCGATCGGGGTCTCGTTCGACGCCGTGATCAGAGAGCGCTTGGGACCCGGGTAGCGCTCGAGCGCGCGGATCGGCTCGAACGCCGACAGCGCCCGGAACACCTCGACAAACGTGCGTGGTGGCGTGGACTCCAAGTCCCGAATGACGGCCGCCCGCACCCCTGGGTCCCCTCCCTCGGTGATCCGAGTCCAGTGCGCGCGCACGGTCTGGCCATAAGCGGGGGAATCGAGCTCGGCGTCGAACCCCGCGAGCATGTCCGGCGGCAGCAGGCGCTGGTCTCCGTTCGGATCCACCAGCAGGAGCCCCGACACTCGATCCTGGAGGTCGGCCGCGCACGCGATAGCGACGGCACCACCCGCGCTGTGCCCGACCAGCACGAACCGCTCGAGCGCGAGCGCATCCGCGACGGCGGTAACATCGGCGCCGATGGCCGGAATGGTGTAATTGCCGTCGGCTGGCTGGTCCGAGCGGCCGTGACCCCGCAGATCGAGCGCCACGGCGCGGCGCCGCGGGCGCAAATGGGTGAGCTGGGCGGCCCATTGCGTGGCGGTCCCGGCGAGTGAATGGACGAACACCACCGGGTCGTGGCCCGAGGACTCGCCCCCATCGTCCACGTAGAGCGCGCCAGCTGGGCCGCGCACCGCGGTCACGGCTCGGTGTCCTCGCCGCCCGCAATCCGCTCGAAGCGGTCGCGAACCCCACTGGCGAGCCGTTCGGTCTCGTCGAATTTCTTCTGGGCGTTCGACAGGTGAGCTCCAAGGGTTTGAAACGCGACCCAAAGGGCGTCGAGCTGCTGCCGCAATCCGCCCAACCCCTCGGCGATTTCGCGCGCGTGCCGCTCCACCTGCATCCCCTTCAACCCGTGGAGAATCACGAGCAGATAGGCGTAGAACGTGTGCGGCGAGACGGGAATCACACGGCGGCGCATGGCATGCCCGAGCACGCTCTTCGCGTCCTCCGGGTCCTCGGCCCGCAACACGGCTTCGTAGTAGACGTTCTCCGCCGGGATGTACATGAGCGCGAACTCGTAGGTGCCTTCGTCGGGCCGGATGTACTTGTCGGCGATCTCGTCGATCCGCGCTCTCAAGGAGCGCGCGAACGCTCGTCGCTCTCGTTCCGCCTCCGCCCCCGACGCGGCGAGCATGCGCTGGCACGCCTCGAGCGGGAACTTCGCGTCCACGGCCACGAGTCGGTCGCCCAGCCTCAAGACCGCGTCCACTCGCTCCCCGGAGCGAAACGCGTGTTGCATCTCGTAATGAGAGGCGGGGAGAATCTGGCGGAGCAGCTCCTCGAGCCAGATCTCGCCGAGCGTGCCGCGGAGCTTCGGCACCTGCAACAGCTGCTGTACTTCCGTGACCGACGCGCCCATCGCCTCGAGCCGTCTCGTGACCTCAGCCAGCGCGCCGAGTCGCTCGCGCACGTCGGACAACACGCGCGTCTGGTCGGCGGTGCCCCGCAGAATCAGCAGGACGATCAGTGCGACGAGCACCACGATCGCGACGATGGTGGCCGTCGGCAGCATCGGCTATTCGGCTATGCTAGGATTGGTAGGCGCGAATCCGCTCGCCGTTTCCGGTGGCAGCGGCCTCATGGAGCGCCGTACTGGCGTGCTCGAGGAGCATCGCGGGCTGGATGGGCGTCGCGTGGACATCGGCGACGGCCTCGTATCCCGCGCGCACCCTGAGCGGCGGCACGCCTGCGGGTCGGGGTGCTGCGCTCTCCACGACCTGCAAGAGCCGGCGCGCCATCTTCTCGGCGCCTGGGGGGGACGTAGCCGGCGCCAACAGCGCGAACTCGGCGACGCCGAGGCCGCCCATGGCGTCGGACGTTCGGGAGCCCGCCAGGAGTACGTGTGCCGCGTACTCGGCCGCGGCCGGGACGCGGGCGGCGCTCCGGGACGCTCCGGCGGTCTCGACCTCGATGCCGAGCGCGAGGCACGCGAGGGGTGCGTGGCGCCGGAAGGCGTCGTTCGTGAGCTCGCGCGCGCGCCGCTCCAGGCCGCGCATCGTGTACAGCCCGCTCGACGGATTCACCGCGCTCTCTTCCAGCCGGCGGTCGGTCTCGAGCTTGACCCGCGTCATCGCATCGAGCTTGACCGCCAGCTCTTCTGCGTTGAGCGTCATGTTCAGATAGTCCGAGGCACCCGCTTGGAGTGCAGCGAGGCGCTGCTGCTTCGTGTCCGGACTGCCGGTGAGCAAGATGATCGGCACGTTCCACGCAAGGGCGGCGTTACGGCGCAGCGCCCGGCACACCGTGAGGCTATTCGTATCCGGCAGGTTGGCATCCATCAGGATTACGTCCGGCCCGAGGGCGGGAGCGCGCTCGAGCAATTCACTCCCACTCGACACCGACACGGCGCGGTACCCGAGCGGCTGCAGCGTGCTCTCGAGAGCGCGATTGATCCACACGCCCGCATTTGCGAGGAGCGCCAGGGGCTGACGGATGAACGGAGTCTCGGCCCGCACGGACACCTGTCCTCCGGGTAGCTAGCGCCCAACTCTATAGGGAGCGGCAGGGTGTAAAGTCAATAGTTACTGTTCAGGTATGCCGTCCAAGCCTCTCCGCATGTCCAAGTCCCGCTACCTGCACGGCCTTCAGTGTCACAAGCAGCTGTGGTGGCGCGTGCACGATCCCGACGCCCCGGAGCTCGCGCCCACGCCGGGCCAGGAAAACCTCTTTGCTCAGGGGAAGGACGTCGGGGTTCGCGCCCGGAGCCAGATACCGGGTGGTGAACTGATCGACCTGCCGTTCTATGAATACGACAACAAGGTCGCCGCCACCTGTGACGCACTGAAGCGCGGTCTCCCGGCGATCTACGAGGCCTGGTTCCTGGCGGAGGATACGTATGCAGGAGTGGACATCCTGGCGCGGGACCCGGGCGGCCGGGGGCACGTCCTCATCGAGGTGAAGGCGTCGAACAGGCGCAAGGCGGAACACGTGCCGGACGCCGCCGTGCAGGTGCACGTGGTGCGCCGCGCGGGGCTCCAGGTGGAGCGTGCCGAGGTGATGCACCTGAATCCCGAGTGCCGCTATCCCGATCTGTCGAACCTGTTCGTTCGTGCGGACGTGACGGCGCTGGTCGAGGGCACTCTCGTCGGGCTGCCCGAGGAACTCGAGGCACAGCGCCTGATGCTCGAGGGACCCCTCCCCGATGTGCCGATCGGGGAGCACTGCTCGAGGCCGCACGACTGTCCGTTCATCCCGCGTTGCTGGCCCACGCTCCCGGACCACCACGTGAGCAGCCTGTATCGCATCGATCGGAAACGCGCCGTCGAGCTCGAGGCGGATGGGTACGCCACCATTTACGACCTGCCGACCGAGCTCGAGCTCTCGGCGATTCACGCGCGTCAAGTCAAGGCGGTCCAGACAGGCCGGATGGTCGTCGAGGAGACGCTCAAGAAGGCGCTGGCGCAGTTCGCGTCACCGCTCGCGTTTCTCGACTTCGAGACCGTGAGCCTCGCGATCCCCCGCTGGCCCGGGTGCCGGCCATGGCAACAGGTGCCGGTGCAGTTCAGCGTGCACCTCGAGGAGCGGGGTCGCGGTCTCATCCACCATCAGTGGATCGCCGACGGACCGGACGATCCGCGGCCGGCGCTCGCCGAAGCGGTGGTGGAGGCGTGTGCCGGGGCGCGCCGGGTGGTGGCCTATTACGCGAGCTTCGAGCGCGAGTGCCTCCGGCAGCTACGCGAAGCGGTACCGAAGTTCGCGCGGGAGCTCGAGCGCATCGAACGGCGCCTCGTGGACCTCCTCCCCACGGTACGAAATCATGTGTACCACCCCGACTTCGGCGGCCGGTTCAGCATCAAGAAGACGCTGCCCGCCCTCGTCCCGGGGCTGTCGTACGCGGACCTGAAGGTGCAGGATGGCGAGAAGGCGACGGTGGAGCTGCAACGACTGATGCTGGCGGGATCGGAGCTGCCGGAGCGCGAGCGCGCCGAGTTGCGGGAGGCGTTGCTGCGGTACTGCGAGCGCGATACGTGGGCCATGGTGAAAATGCTCGAGAAGCTGCGGAGCCTGGTGGCGGATCAGCTCGAGCTGTTCTGAGCCGCGGCGAAATCCGCAGGCGTATCGACGTCGACCAGCAATGCCACGGGTCTGTCCACGTACATCGCCTCGTGGCTGTGCGCCTTCACGACGGTCTTGCCGCACCCTTCCCCTGTCCAGGCGAGGAGCTCTGGGAAGAGCGCCCGCCGAAAGAGCAGTGGCGGCGCGGTGACGTCGCCGTAGCGCGACACGACGAGCGGCACCTCCGTCCCGCGCGCGCCGGCGACCAGCATCGCGAGCGTCTCCGTACTCACCCGCACCATGTCGCCGAGCATGACGACGGCCGCGTCCACGTCGGGGCCGAGCGCGTTCAAACCTTGATGCAGTGAGCCGCTCGTGGGCCCGGTGAAATCGGGATTGACCGCGAACTCGAGCGCAAGGTCCTTCAGCTCAGCGCGCATGCGATCCGCCTCGTGGCCGATCACCACCACCACGGGCGAGAGCCCGGCCGCGAGGGCGCGCCTCACCACCCGCCGCACGAGCGATTCGCCCGCGAGCTCGAGCAGCATCTTGTTCCTGCCCATGCGGCGCGACGCACCCGCGGCGAGGATCACTCCCGCAACGCGCAGACCGTCAGTCCGCGGGCGCATGGATCGGCGCCTGGCGCTCCCGCAGCGACCGGGCGCGCCGCCCCGACCGCACCGCGAGGATCTCCGCGATCACCGCCAGCGCCACCTGCTCGGCGCCGTCGGTCCCGATGTCGAGGCCCACGGGCCCGTACACCCGCCTTTCGTCTGTCGCGCCCTCGGCGGCCAGGTTCCGAAGCATCCGATCGGTGCGCTGGCGCGGGCCCAACACTCCGATGTACTGCACTGCGGTTTTCAAGAGCGTGCGCAAATACGCCTGGTCGTCCGCGAAATTGTGATTCATGACGATGGCATAACACTCGGCGTCGAAGGCCAGCCCGCGCCCGAGGTCGTCGCCCCCGCTCTCGATGAGACCCGCCGCCGTGGGAAAGCGCTCGCGAGTGAGGAGGCCCGGCCGCCGGTCGACCACCACCGCGCGGAAGCCCACATCGGTCGCGAAGCGCACCAGCGGCCGGGCATCGTCCCCTGCACCCAGTACGATCAGCTGCGGTGGCGGGATCAACACGTCGAAGAACACCGAGCGACCGGCGACTTCGTGAATCCCGGACTCGCCGGTCTCGAGGAGCGCCCGCGCCTTCGCCGCCGCGCGGCCATTTAGATCCTTGGTGCCAAGATCGCCCTCGACAGCTTCGGCGGTGACGACGAGGAGTGCCCCCTTCCCGGGCCTGTCACGCGTCCCCGGCAGTTCACGGCAAATCGCGAATGCTCGCCGCCCGTCGAGCAGCCCTCGCTCCCGCAGCCGCGCTCCTGCCGGCTCGACGAGCACGTCGACTTGCCCCTCGCAGCCGACCCCCAGGTCCCAGGCGGCAATTTCATCGGTGCTCGAGCAGTAGCTCCGAAGTTCCGGCTCGCCCTTCCGGATCACCCGCAGCGCCACCTCGCGGACGTCTTGCTCGAGACAGCCGCCGCTCACATTCCCCGCGCTACTGCCGTCCTCGGCCACGGCGAGTTTCGCTCCCTCGTGGCGATACGCGGAGCCGCGCACGCGCACAACGGTGGCGAGCGCCGCGCGCTTTCCCGCCGTGGCGGCCTCCGCCAGGAAATCCAACACTTCCTTGGTCTCAAGCCATTGCTTCATACGCCTGCAATCTACGTGGACCCTTGTCCTACGCGCTCCGCGAACTTTTCCCAGAAGCTCTCGGTGAGCTTCTTGGCGGTGCCCTTCAGGAGCCGGGCCCCCACACTCGCGACCGTACCGCGGACTTCGGAGCTGGCGCTCCATTTCAGACGGGACCGATCGGGGGGGAGGGGCTCGATCTCGAGCGCGGTGCTCACTTCCACACCCGAGCCCGGGGCCTGGCCGTGCGCCGTCATCTTGAGGCTCTTCAGGGGCCGTACGTCCGAGAGCTCGACGTCGAGCTGAAATTTCACCTTCACGGCACCGACACCGAACCCCGACACCACCTTGAAGTGGCGATCATCGATCGGCTGCACGGACTCGACGCCCGGAGCCACCGAGGCGACGAACTCGTAATCCAGGAGCCGGCGCCACACGACGTCCGGTGGAGCCGCGATCTCGGGTGCACCGGAGAAGTCGAGGCGCACTGCTCGGACTCGCTATAGAAGGAGCTGGTAATATGCGTGCGGCAGCACGGGCAGGGGGAGCCTTGAACTCGGTGGTCTCGCGACTAGCTTCCCCGCTGAGCGCCGCCGGTTTCGTCTGCTTGGGTCATTCATGAAGGAGGAGGTAGATCGTGAAGCGCACCGCCCTGTTGTTACTCTGCGCCGCCCTGCCGGCGGCGGTGATCCCCGCCGCGCGCGGCCCCGAGGACGAGTCGGTGTTCGTCCATGGGCTCCCTGCCGGCCAGCACGAGTCTCTGCTCTACGTCTGGACCAGCGATGCCGACCAGAAAGACCCCGACTTCCTCGCGACGATCGACGCCAATCCGACATCCCCGACCTATGGGAAGATCATCGCGATGACCCCAACGAGCGCGCCGGCCAACGAGGCGCACCACTTCGGCTACACGGTGAATACCGATCGGGTCTTCGCGGGCGGCCTGTTCTCGAACCGGCTGTTCATCTACGACGTCGCCAGCGATCCCAGGCACCCCAAACTCATCAAGACCGTGCCCGACCTCGCCGCCAGTACCGGTTACTCGGGACCGCATACGTTCTACGCCGTGCCGGGAGGCGTCTTGATCGCGATGCTCGGCTCGAAGGACGGCGGCGCGCCGGGCGCGCTGGTGCGGCTCGACAACGACGGCAACTTCGTGAATGCGATGGCCGCGCCGAACTACATGTACGACGTCGGGATCAAGCCGGAGCTGAACCTGATCGTGACGTCGAGCTGGGCGCATCCCCACGCGGTGAAGATGGGCAACACTCCGATGGACCAAGTCGGGGACGAGGTGGTGGCCTGGGACTGGAAGACCGGCAAGATCCTCCAGACTGAGCGCCTGGACAAAGCGCCCCTGGAAGTGCGGTGGCTGCATGGCCCCGCTGCGCGCGGAGGGTTCATCAACTGCGCGTTCGGGAATAGCGTCTGGCATTGGGAGGTCGGGGCCGACGGCAAGCTCGCCTTCACCCGCGTGATCAAGCTGGCCGACGGCTCCATCCCGGCGGACATGCGAATCTCCTACGACAACCGCTACCTGTTCGTGTCCCTCTTCGGTGCGGGCGCGATTCAACAGTACGACGTGGCCGACCCGTTGCGTCCGAAGCTCGTGAGCACGGTGAGCATCCCGCAGGCGCAGATGCTCAAGCTCACGCCCGACAACAAGCGGCTCTACGTGAGCAACTCGCTGCTCTCGAACCTGGACGGGAAGGTCCCGTACGCCGTGCGGCTCGTGAACGTCACGGCGACCGGGCTGTCGCTCGATCCCAGGTTCGACGTGGATTTCGAGCACCTGCCGACGGGAGAAGCCAGGCCGCATGACATGTTGCTGAAATAGAGACTGGCGTAAAACGAACGGGGTCGGGCGCGACTAGATTGAGGGCAAAATGAGCGCCGACCCCGCGTTCCTGTTCGACCTCGACGGTACCCTGGTCGACAGCGTGTATCAGCACGTCCTCGCCTGGCGCGACGCGCTCGAGAGCGCCGGCATCGAGCTCGCGGTGTGGCGCATCCACCGCCGCATCGGCATGAGCGGCGGCCTGTTCGTCAACGCGCTGTTCCGGGAGACGGGCCGCGAGCTAAAGCCGGAACAGTCGGCTCAGATCCAGCAAGTGCATCGGGAGGCCTTCGCGCGCATGGCGCACGAGGTTCGTCCCCTGCCGGGCGCGCGCGCGCTGCTGGCGTACCTCACGAAGACGGGTGTCCCGTGGGCCATCGGGACCAGCGGGCGCCTCGAGACGGCCAAGCCCACGCTCGACATGCTCGGCATCCCCGCCAACGTCCCGATCATCACGCGCGACCAGGTCGAATACGCGAAGCCGGATCCCGATCTGTTCGTGGTGGGCGCCGAGCGTCTGGGCGTGCGCGTGGAGGACGCGGTGGTGGTTGGCGACAGCGTATGGGACCTGCTCGCGGCGCGTCGCGCTCGCGCGCTCGGCGTGGGTCTCCTGTCGGGGGGCTACGGGGAAGAGGAATTGGAGCGCGCCGGTGCCTATCGCGTGTATCAGGACCCAGCGGACCTGCTCGACCACCTGGACGAAGTCGGCGTGCGGATCGGCAGCACGCCGCCCTAGAAGTGCTCCTCCTCGCCGCTCGTCGGCTCCCGGACCGGCAACTTTACTACGCGATCCCACGCGCTCGTCTGCCAGTTGTCCGGGCGCTCGACGGTCCGGATCCAGGGGGGCAACGGCAGCGCAAGATGGCGCGCCAGAGCCACCACGTACGGCTCGTACATCCGGCGCAGCTCGGTCAGGCGCTCCGCGAAATCGGGACGTGCCTTGAGCCGCATGCCGCCGCCGGCCAGGCGTGCGCGCAGCCGTTCGAGATCCGCGGCCGGCAGCCGGTCCTCCGAGGTCCCCGGGGGAGTACTGAAGACCTGCGCCAGGTCCACCACCGCGTGGCGAGCCATGGCGAACGTCAGCTCTGCCTGTCGCACGCACCACCCCTCGAGGCCTACCATGACGATCGCACTCGTGTCGAGGATCGTGGTAAGCGCGGCGACCCACGACTCGTTGTAGTGCTGCGAGCGGAAATAGGCCAGCGGCGGATACGAGAGATGGCTCTCGAGCACGTCCGCCGCCCAACGCTCCCAATCGCGCAGCAGGTCGGCGAGGGCCGCCGCTCCCGGATCGCCGCGGTGCCGCCAGAGGAGCTCGGACGCACTCGGCGGAGAGCCGGCGCGCGCGTCCAGCAGCGAGATCGCCACCTCCCGGCGCGAGAATGACTGATAGATCACCGGAAAGTAGCCGATCACGACTGCCAGGAACGCGAATCCCATCCCGGCCTCGACGGTCGTGAGCACCTTGGCCAGCGACGTGCGCGGCACGACGTCGCCCAGGCCGAGGGTGAAGAACGTCGTGCCGCTCATGTACACGTCGGCCCCGAAGCTGGGGGCGCCGCCTGCCATGGTGAGCGCGGAGCCCGCCGCAAACTGTAGCAGCCCGAACGCGAACACGATCCCCGCCGCCCACAGTGCGAGCAACAAGATCAGAGAGAGGGGACCATAAAAGGAAAGGAACGCGTCGCGCCGACGCGCCGAGAGCAGCCGCGCCGTGCCGCGCCACGGCTTCCAGGTCAAGCGGTAGAAGAGCCTGGTGAGACGGATCCGGCCGCTCACCCGCCGCGGCAGGATGATCGTCTCGAACGCGTCCCACAGCACCACGGCGAGCAGCACCGCGCCCGCCACCCCCACCATCCAGCGCACGGCTGTAAACTGCGCGCCGCCGCCTCGGCTGGCGAGCCTCCCGAGCCGCCCGTAGACTTGCGGGGTGAGTGGCAATCCAGTCGAGCGCGCGTGCGGCGCGGCGCTCGCGGCCCTGGCCGCGGTGTGCTTCACCTCCTCGGCCGCCGCGCGCCCACAGTCGCCTGCCGATTCCGCTGCGCCGCCTCCTCGGGCGCGGCTGTTCGACGCCGCCGAGCCGTTCGCGCTCACCCTCACCGCCGATTTCGGAGCGATCGGCGCGAATCGCGGTAACGACAAGCCGAACCACGCTGCCGTGCTTTCCTACGCGACGCCCGCGGGCGATTCCGTCGTCATAGACGTGCAACTGCATACGCGCGGCCATTATCGGCTCAACATCTGTCAGTATCCCCCGCTCAAAGTCGTATTCGATCGCGAGAAGGTGGCGCATACGATCTTCGCGCATCAGGGCAGCTTGAAGCTCGTCGTGCAGTGCCGTGGCGGCCGCTCGTACGCCGACTACCTGCTCGAGGAGTCTCTGATCTATCGCGTCTACAACCTGCTGACCGAGCGGAGCTTTCGTGTCCGGCTCGCGCACGTGACGTACGTCGACGCCAAGGGAAAGCACGAGCCCGAGACCCGGTGGGCGTTCTTCTTGGAGGACGACGACCGGATGGCGAAGCGCAACGACACGGAGGTGTTCAGCCAGAAGGGTGTCTATCAAGCCGACCTGGATTTCCAGCAGATGGGGCTGGCGGCGGTGTTTCAGTACATGATCGGCAACACGGATTTCGCCGTCTCCGTGTTGCACAACATCGTGCTGATCCGCGACACCGCGGGAGTGGTGTACCCGGTCCCCTACGACTTCGACTGGTCCGGGGTCATCTGGACGCCGTACGCCCAGCCGGATTCCCGCCTCGGCATCCGGACCGTGCGTGAGCGGATCTTCAGGGGCACCTGCCGCTCTCCGCAGGAGCTCGCGGCCCTGTTCGTCCCGTTCAACCAGCAGAAGGATGCGATCTACGCGCTGTATCGGAGCATGGAAGCCGAAGGGCTCGAGCACAAGCGCGTCGAGCAGGCCCTCAATTACTACGACGACTTCTATAAGACCATCAACGACGCGGGCCGGACGCGTCGCGAGTTCATTCAAGCATGCCGCGAGAGCTGAGCCGAGACCCTCGATGAGCGCGGTCCGCTGGGACGTACCGGACAGCACAAGCCTCGCGGAGCTCCTCGATGCACCGCTCCCGATGGGTCTTCGAGCCGGGCCGACCCGGGTCACGTTTCACCGCGACCTCTACTTCGACACGCCGGAGGGGGATCTCCGGCGTCGGGGCGTGCGCTGTCGTGTGCGGTTCGAGGTCGAGGATCGCCGCACGGTCGTGCTCGACGTGCCTGGGATGGCGCGCTCTGAGTCGCGCGTCAACGAGCTCGAGCCGAGTCACATGTTCTCTGGTGACGCGGAGCCGGCACGACGGTTGCGCGCCCTCGTCGACACCGCTCGCCTGGTGCTCGACACCGCACTCGAGGTCGAGCGCCGCGTTCGCGAAGCGCGCCTTCCTCTCCTGCCGGTTCCCCAGTTCGTGCTGGCCTACGACACCGTGACCGCAGTCGGCGGAGACGACGCGCCCACGTTTCACGAGCTCATTCTGTGGCGGCGCCCGTGGGCTGCGATCTCGCAAGCGCGCTTCGCGCGGGCGATCGAGCGGCGCTACGCCTTGCGACACGCCTCGACGGATCGGCTGGCGCGCGCCGCAGAGCTGCGTGAGCTCGGATCGGACGACGCCGCGCCCCCCGCGCGGCAGGTGGCCATGCTCGCGGTCGCCCACGGTCGCCTGGCCCTCTCGCGGAGCGGCGCGACGCTGCGCTTGTCTTTGGAGGAAGGCGGCGGCGAAGAGGCGTGCCGGCGCGCGATGCGCCGCTTGCTCGGCAACGTCGAAGGCGAGATCCGCTTGCTCGGCGTCGTCCCGGCCGCCGGGCGGCGCCCCGCGATCGAGGTCTGGCTGGTGCGGCGGCTGCGTCGCGACCTGACCGCGATACCACCGGCGAGGCTCCAGTGGTTCGCCCCGCAGGACATCATCGCTCGCGTCGGCTCGCCCGTCTTGCGCGATCCGGCGACGCTGGCGGTCCTCGCCGTGGCCGCCCGCTCGGAGCTCGTGCCGGAGTGGTCGGCCGCACCCACGGACTCCGGGGAGCGGCCCGTTGCCGTGATCGGCCGGAGAGGGGGCGGGGGGGGCACGACCGACGAGACGAGCCGCCTCACGCTCAGCGAGCTGCGGGTGCCCGCGCTGCCGGATAAGGTGCTGGATGCCGCGCGGCCGGCCGCGGACCAATTCATCAACGCGCTGCTTTCGTCGCTCGAGTTCAACGCGCGCGTTCTCGCGCTCGCGGAAGATCCGCGTACGCCGCTCGCGGCCAGGCTCCGGTTCCTGGCCATCTTCAGCACCAACCTCGACCAGTTCTTCATGGTGGAGATCGGCGCGCTGAAGCATCAGGTCGCCGCCGCACCTGGCGGGGGGGAGAACGACCGCTCGCCCGACGGTCTGACCGCGGCCGAACAGCTCGACGCGATCGCGATCCGGATCCATCCGTTGATCGCCCGACAGTACCGCTGCTACCAGACCGTGGCCGGTGCCGCGGCGGCCGCGGGATCCCCTATCCGAGCCTGGCGCGATCTGTCCGCCGGTGAGCGCGAGACGGTCGAGCGGCGCTTCGGCGCGGAGGTGGCGCCCCTGCTCACGCCGAAGGCGCTCACCCGCGCGCCGGGGCATCCGTTCCCCCACCTCGCGGACCGCCGGCTCTCCCAGGCCGTGGTGTTACGAGACGAGGGCGGCGGACCGGCGCACTATGCCTGTGTGGAGCTTCCGCCGTCGCTGCCCCGGTTCGTCGCGCTCGAGCGCGGGGTCCTGCCGCTCGAAGCCGTGGTGCGCGCCCGACTCCCCGCCCTGTTCCCGGGCCGCGAAGTCCTGAACGCCTACACATTTCGGGTGACGCGCAGCGGGGACATCCAGCTCGACGAGCTCGGCACGGCGAGCTTCGCCCAGGCAGTGGCTGAGGAAGTGCGCCGCCGGCCATGGGGACCGGTGGTGCGCATCGAGGTCGAGCGCGCCATGCCCCCAGGGCTGCGCGAGCTGCTGCAGCGCGAGCTCCGGTTCGAGGAGAGCGACCTGCAGAGCGCGCTCGGCCCGTCCGACGTGTACGAGGCGGACGACGTCGTGGACCTGGGAGCGCTCGGGCAGCTCGCTGGGCGAATCGCGGAACCGGAGCTCGACTACCCGCCGCTCGTGGCCCACGATCCCTTCGCCGGCCACCGCTCCATCATGGACGCACTCGACTTGGGCGAGGTGCTCGTCCACCATCCCTACGATTCGTTCACCGCAACGTTCGAGCGCTTCATCGCCGAAGCGGCGGACGATCCCGAAGTCGCGGCGATTAAGCTGACCCTGTACCGCCCGGGCGGGCCCTCGCCAATCGGTGAGGCGTTGCGGCGCGCGGCGGCCCGCGGGGCCGACGTCTCGGTGTTCGTCGAGCTCAAGGCCCGCTTTGACGAAGAGCTCAACATTGGATGGGCCCAGAGCCTCGAGGCCGCGGGGATACACGTGATCACCGGACTCGCGACCCTGAAGATCCATGCGAAGATCGCCCTCGTGGTCCGGCGGGCCGCCGGCCGCACGCGACGCTATGGTCACGTGGGGAGCGGCAACTACAACGCCGACACGGCCAGGCTGTACACGGACGTGGGGCTCTTCACCGCGGACGAGGGCATCACGGAGGACCTGCACGCGCTCTTCAACGAGCTCACCGGCTCGTCGCGTCCACCGCAGGCGGCGTTCCACCGCTTGCTCGTCGCGCCGACCAACATGCTGGATCGGCTCCTCGCGCTGATCGCGCGGGAGGCGGAGCACGCTCGTGCCGGCCGCGGCGGCCGCATCCGCGCCAAGCTCAACGGGCTCGCGGACTGCGCCGTGATCGGCGCGCTGTACCGTGCGTCGCAAGCCGGCGTGGAGGTCGAGCTCGTGGTGCGCGGTATTTGCATGTTGCGCCCAGGCGTCCCGGGCTTGTCAGAGCGGATCCGCGTGGTGAGCCTGCTGGGTCGCTTCCTCGAGCATGGCCGCCTCTATCACTTCGCGAACGGCGGTGAGCCGGAGTACTACATCGGATCGGCCGACTGGCGGCCGCGCAACCTGCGGCGCCGGGTCGAGGTCGTCACGCCCGTGGACGACCCGGCTGCGCGGGCCCGGCTGGACGGGATCCTCGAACGGGAGCTCGGCGATCCGGACGCGTGGAGTCTCGAGTCTGACGGGTCCTACACGCGAGCGGGGGCTGGCGTCACGGTGTGACACCGCGGTCGTACCGCATTTCGTTCGTCGGTCGAAATCCGAGCTTTTCGTAGAGTGCGCGCCCGTCCTTGGACGCGTGGAGCACCACGCTCTCCACACCGTTGTCGCGACACCACGCGAGGATTTCCCGCATGAGCGCCTCGGCCACGCCCCGGCGCCGCCAGGGGCGCTCGGTGAAGACATTCCTGATCAATCCCTGCGGCCCGCGCACCAGGCGCGCGCGCGTGGGATCGGGTCGCGGCAGGAGCTCCCGAAGCTGGAGGCCAGCCCCGCCGACGATCTCGTCAGGTGGGTCGCCGGCCTGCGCGACCCACGCGACGTAACGGCCGTCGGGAATGGCGCGCGCGAAATAGGCAGTGGCGGCTTGCACGAGCGTGTCGTGCAATTCGTCGGGGAGCTCGCCCATATCCCGGAACATCCCCGCACGGTGATGGGCGAGCACCGCCGCGTCGGCGGCGGTGGCGGGCCGGATGGCGAACATCGCGTTCAGGGAGCTAGAACCAAGCCCCGCTAGCGGCGCTTTTCGAGCAGGTCGAGCGCGTGCTGCAGCCGCGCCACCGCGGCGTCGAACGTCGGCTCGCCGATGAAATGCAGCTCGCGCAGGAGCTGCAAGGCGTTTCGCAGGTGCTCGCCGGGGGTTTCCTGGGCGGGGTTCCGCTGTGGATGACCGCGGCGCTCGAGTGTGCTGCGCCGGTCCGCTCCCCACCGCCGGTCCACCACGCAGCGCTGCTCGACGGGCACCGGGGTTACGGTCTGCCGGCGCGGCAGCGTCCGTCGGTCGATACCGTATCGACGGTCAGGCAGGAGACGGGTCGCGGTCAGCGGGCTCACGGCGAACTGAATCTAGCCTTCTTACCCTCGGTCCGCCCGGGGCAGCTCGATCCAGAACCGGCTGCCCCGACCCAGCTCGGATTCCACACCCGCGCGGCCGCCCATGCGCTCCATCGCCTTCCGTACGATCGCGAGGCCGATACCGGTGCCGGGATAGTCGGGCGACCGATGCAGCCGCTCGAACACCCGGAAGATGCGCTCGTGATGCTCGGGCGCGATCCCGATTCCGTTGTCCTCGACCCAGAGCCGCACCAACCCGTCGCGAGGCTCCGCCCGCACTCGAACTTCCGGCGTGCGGCCCGGAGCCACGAATTTGATCGCGTTGGCCAGGAGATTGGCCAGGACTTGCGCGAGCGTCGGGCCGTGCCCGACCACGGCCGGAAGCGAGTCGGCGATGTCCACCCGGGCGTTCCGACTGCGGACGTCCGCATCGACCTGCTGCAGCGACCCCCGCAGGACCCGTTCGAGATCGATCGCCGCGAGGTCCAGCTCGGACCGCGTGAGCCGGCTGTACGCGAGCAGATCGTCGATGAGCCGGTCCATGGTACGTGCCGCGGCCGCCACTCGTTCGGCGTGCCGGCGACCGGTCTCGTCGAGCTGGTCACCGTGATCCTCGAGCAGTGCATGGCTGAACCCTTCCATCGCCCGAAGCGGTGAGCGCAGGTCGTGGGAGATCGAGTACGCGAACGTCTCGAGCTCCTGGTTACGCTCCTCGAGCTCCCGGGTGCGCGCCCGCACCCGCTCTTCGAGGCGCTGCTGCGACTCACGCACGTGCTGCACCATCACGTCGAAGGCGCCGGCCAGGCGACCTAGCTCGTCGCCGCGCGGCTGATGCGCCACCGGCTGCGCGTAGTCGCCCGCAGCCACGGCCTCGGCGGCGTGCGTCAGCCGTGTGAGGGGCCGCGTGAGCGTGAGGCTCGCCGCCCAGGCAGCAAGTAACCCGACGATCAGGATCGCCGCGCCGATGAGCGTCAGCTTCGCCAGGAATTCGCGGGCCGGAGCGAGCACGACGCCACGGGGAAACTCGAGGAGGACCACCCACGGAGTGCGCGCCACGGGGCGCGCGGCAGCGAGGACCGGCCCGATGCCGGCGCGCGCGTACTGCAGCACGCTCCCCCCCCGGCTCACGTCTACCGGAGGCGGGGGGACCCGCTTGCTCAGATCAGTCCAGACGTCATCCGCGGCGTTCCCCACGAACAGGTGGGCGTCCGAGCCGATGAGGCGATTGAGGCGATTGTTCTGCTCCTTGGTGTCCGCCGACGAGGCGACCCGCCGCCACTGCACGACATAGCCGCGCAGCCGCCCGCCGGCGACGACCGGCGCGGCGATGCCGTAGACGAGCGAGTCGGCCACGGCGCGAAACGGGCCTACGATTCCCGAATCGGCGGGCGACAGGGCCGCCATGAGAGCAGTCGCGCCAGCGGCATTGGTCCACGGATCGGGCGTGCCCACGACCAACAGGCGGCGCCGATCCGGGCCCCAGAGCTCCACTGCCGCCACCTGCTGGCCCTGCGGCCCGCCCGGCCGCAGCGCCGCTTCGGCCGCCGCCTGGCGACCAGCGGCCGGCCGCGAGGCGTAGTCGCGTACCGCCGGGCTATCGGCCACCGCGCGCACCGCCGCCACTAACTGATCCCGAGACGCCTTGAGCAGTTGGGCTAACTGGTCCGTCACGGCGCCGAGTCGCCCCACGGCGGCCGCCGCGGAGGAGCGCCGGACCGCCCCGTAGGCGGCCCACCCGTACGCCAGCGTCACGGCCACGAGCAGGCCGCCGATGAGCGCCGGCAGCTTCACCTTGATGGATTGACCCCGCACGGTCATGAGGCCTCCTTCGGGGCACCAAAGTAAGACGAACGCTCGGAGGTTCCAACTCCCGCGGTAAATTCCCTCATGGCCAACACGCCCCTCGTCGCCGCTGAGCGGCTGAGCAAGACCTTTCAGGTGAAGGTCCGCGACATCGGAATCGGAGGCGCGATTCGCGCCCTCGTGCGGCCGCGGTACCGCCAGGTGCGGGCGGTGCGCGACGTCACGTTCGGCATCGACCCGGGCGAGATCGTCGCCTTCCTGGGGCCCAACGGGGCGGGCAAGACGACGACGCTCAAGATGCTCGCGGGCTTGTTGTACCCGACCAGCGGCCGGGTTCACGTCGCCGGGTTCGACCCATGGACCGGCGGGCCCGCGTTCAAGCGTCGTATCGCCCTCGTGCTCGGCAATCGCCAGCAGCTCGTGTGGGATCTTCCGCCCGAGGAGACCTACCAGCTGAACCGCGCGATTTACGACCTCACCGATGCCGACTACCGCGAGCGGCTCGAGGAGCTCGTCGCCCTGCTCGGACTCGCCGACGTGCGCGATAAGCCTGTGCGCCAGCTGTCGCTCGGCGAGCGGATGAAGTGCGAGCTCGTCGCATCGCTATTGCATCGGCCACCGCTCCTGTTTCTCGATGAGCCGACGCTCGGGCTCGACCTGACGGCCCAGGAGGCGATCCGCGGCTTCCTCAGCGAGTACCGGGACCGGCACGGTGCCACCATCCTGCTCACGTCGCACTACATGCAGGACGTGACGGCGCTCGCGTCACGCGTTCTCATGATCAATCGTGGACGCCTGCTGTACGACGGCGCGCTCGAGGTGCTCGTCGCCCGCATCGCACGCACCAAACGGATCGAGCTGGTCCTCGCCGGCGGCGACGGCGTGACCAGGGAGGGTCTCTCGGCGTTCGGCGAAGTAAAGAGCTTTCACTTTCCGAACGCGGTGCTCGAGGTCCGCCGGGAGGACGCGCCGGCGACGAGCGCGCGCCTCCTCGCCGCACTGCCCGTGGCGGACCTGTCGATCGAGGATCCGCCGATCGAGGAGGTGATCCGCCAGGCGTTCGCGCAGGGCGGCGAGGAGGACGACTCGTGAGCTGGGTGCGGCGCTACCGCGCCTTGATTCGCAACGCGTGGCTGGTCGACCTCCAGTACCGCGCGTCGATCGTGCTGTGGCTCCTGTGGGGGGTCACCGAGCCGGCGATCGCGCTCGGCATCTGGTGGGCGATTGCCGGGAGTGGAACGGTCAGCGGGTACGCGCGCGCCGATTTCGCGCGCTACTTCTTCGCCGTGATGCTCGTCAATCAGCTGACGATCGCGTGGGATTCCTGGTACCTGGATCGCTGGATCCGCGAGGGCGATCTCAATTTTCGACTGGCGCGGCCGCTCCATCCGGTGCACGAGGCCGTGGCGGACAACGTGGCGTACAAGGCCCGCACGGCGAGCGTCATCCTCGTCGTCTGGCTTGTAGCCGCCGCGCTGTGGCCCGCCGTACGCCTGCAGGCAACACCCGGGCGCCTGGCGTTGACGATGATCGCCGTGCTGCTCGCGGCCGCCATGCGGTTCTTCATCAGCTTCACCACGGGTCTCCTCGCCTTCTGGACCACGCGGGCCACGGCGATCATGGAGCTGCACGCGGGCTTGTCCCTGTTCCTGGCGGGCCGCATCGCACCCCTCGCGTTGTTGCCGCCGGCCGTGGCGAGCGTGGCCGGCGTGTTGTGGTTCCGCTCCATGCTCGCGTTTCCCGTAGACCTCTTGACGGGCACTGTCCATGGAGCGGACGCCGTCCTGCGGGGGTTCGCGAGTCAGATCGTGTGGCTGGGCGTCTGGATCGTCGCCTGCCGCGTAGCGTGGACTCGAGGAATCAGGAAATACGGGGCCGTGGGAGGATGAGCGCCTTCCGCATTCTCTCGGCCTTCTGGCGCCTGAACGTCGCCGAAGAGCTGCAGTACCGCGCCAACTTCGTGGCGAGCGTCCTCGGCACCGTGTTCTACATGGCGACCGCGCTCCTCACGCTCTCCCTCTTCTTCCGGCACACGAGCCAGCTCGGCGGCTGGGACTATTGGGAGATCGTCGTCCTGCTCGGCGTGTTCAACACGCTCACCGGGGTGATCGAGGCCGTGCTCCGCCCGGGGATCGGCAGTCTCGTGGGGGACGTGCGCAGCGGGGAGCTGGACCTCGTGCTCGTGAAACCGGTGGACGCGCAGGGATTCGTCTCGTTCCGCCGGCTCGACGTCTGGCGGTTCTCGGATATTGTGCTCGGACTGGGACTCGCAGGCTACGCGCTCGTTCGTCTGCACCGCGTTCCCACGATCTCGCAGCTCGCGGCTTTCGCCCTGACGCTCGCCGCCGCAGCAGTGGTCGTGTACGCGATCTGGGTGCTTCTCATGTGCCTGGCGTTCTGGTTCGTGTCGGTCGAGAACATCGCGGTCCTCTTCGACTCGGTGTTCGAGGGAGCCCGCTACCCGGTCTCGGCGTATCCGGGCGCGTTGCGATTGCTGTTCGTATACCTGATTCCCATCGCGTGGACCACCACGGTTCCCGCGTCCGCGCTCACCGGGCGGTTACGACCCGCGCTGGCGCTCGTCGCCGCGCTTGTGGCCGCGCTCGTGTTTGCGTTCGCTCGCTTCGCGTGGCGGGTGGCCCTACGGCGGTACGCGGGCGCCAGCGGGTAACACATCACACATCACCCTCCGCCCTGTCGTCTTTCGGCTTTTCGTTTCGCTTGAAGAACCATATCGCGAGCATTACGAGCCCCACAACCAGCGCGATCTTGAACGCCACCATCAGAAATGGGAGCAGCATCATCGAGGCGATCTTCCAGAGCACGACGCCGGTGAAGCCCAGGACGGCGAGTTGCAGCAATGGTTTGGCCATGGTCGAATCTATCGAGTGAAAGGGTCGCGATCCGTACGAGCGCAGTGGCGACGTTGTGTCACGGCGATTCGCATCATCGCCGCCGCCTATTGGTCCGTCCACACGGCGAGCTCGTTCCCGCTCGGATCGCTGAAGTGGAAGCGGCGACCGCCCGGGAACGAGTAGGTCTTCCGGACGATCTTACCGCCCGCCTGTTTGATCTTGCCCTCGGTTTCCTCGAGACGCGTGGCGTAGATCACCACGAGCGGATTCGCTGGGCGGACGGCTGAGTCCTTCGTGAAACCACCGCTCAGCCGGCCGTCCTGGAAGCTCGTGTAGTCGGGGCCGTAGTCCTCGAACTTCCACCCGAAGACCTGCTGGTAGAACTGCTTGGTGCGAGCGACGTCGGTCGCGCCGAACTCGATATAGTCGACCCGTCGGTCCTGATCTGCTTGAGCCATCCGGCCTCCCGGTGTCGGTTGTGAGGGACTCTAGTCTCAGACGTTAGTCCCTCGTAACCGACGCTGACAAGAGCGGGTTGGCGAGCCGGCTCACAGATAGCGCGCTACCGCCATGGCGCCCGCGGCGATGAGGAGCAGCACCGCGGCGACCTGCCCTCCCCGTTCGATCCGCGCTTGGAGGGCCGAGAGTTCGGCGGCCTGCTCCGTGGTAGGGGTACCGCCCTGGCTTTCGAGGGCCTTGCGCAGGCGGGCGATTTTCGCACCTGCAGGAGCGTTGCTTGCGATACCGACCACGACGGCCAGGAGCGTGACGATGGCACCCACGGCGAGCGTCAGCCCGGGCTGGGAGGTCACCCACGCCCGGTTGAACCCTCCTGAGAGTCGGCCATACATGATGAATCCGGGAATGACGGTCAGCAGCATCAGGATGCCCATGATGGGACCCATGCGCGGCGTGAGGCGCTCGAGGAAGCGCCGGCCGTCGACACCGGCGGCCCGGGCGGCCGGGAAGAGGAACAGCGCCGCGAAGACAGCCGAGCCCACCCAGATGATCCCTGCCACGATATGCACCAAGCGTAACCAGACCACGATCCACCTCCGGTGTGTTATATTTCGCTATACGCACCGTATATCCAAATGGTTCCCGCAGGGGCGTCCGTGACCCCGCCCCACCACCCCGGCCGCCGCCGGTACCGCCTGGGTCGTCGCCAGGCCGCGGTTGACCGGACACGCGCCCGGATCCTCCAGGCTGCCCGCGCCGTGCTCGTCGCCCCGAGCAGCGCGGCCTTCAGCATCGGCGCCGTCGCCCGGCGGGCGCGCGTCACCCGCGCCACCGTTTACCAGCGGTTTGGCTCGCGCCCCAAACTGCTCGAGGCACTGTTCGACGACCTGGCCCGCCAAGGCGGGATGTGGGACTTAGGCTTAGCCTTCCGGCAAGAGAATCCCGAAGCAGCCTTGGCGCGGTTCATCGCGACCTTCGGCCGGTTCTGGACCGTGCATCGGCCGATTATTCAGCGGCTCTTTGCGCTGAGCGCGCTCGACCCCGCGCTCGGGCGGGCGCTGCGCGCTCGTAACGAGTGGCGTCGGCAAGGCCTGCGGGAGATCGTGCGCCGGCTGCCCGGGCACCGCGCCAGACGCGGCGCGCTCGACGACCCGATCGACGTGCTGTTCACGCTCACGAGCTTTCCCTTCTTCGACACGCTCGCGGGACCGGATCGCGCGCCGTCGAGCGTAGTCCCGCACGTACTACGGGCGGCCCGGCAAGTGCTCGGGCTTGCTCGGCGCCGGGTTTGACGCGACACTACCCGACCCCTCATCAGGAACCGCCCGTTGCGCTTCGCTACTATCGCCCTCGTCGTGGTTCTCGCAGCTGCGCCTCCGTCTCCGGTCGTCGCCCAGGCCCGCTTCGAGATCGCGGTGCCGGCCGCGATGCGCCCCGCGCCCGTGACCGGTCGGATGTACGTCTTCGTCACCCGCCACAACGACGTCGAGCCGAGGCTCCAGGTGCGCCATGAAAGCGACTGCACGCCGTTCTTCGGGGTCGACGTCACGCAGCTTGCGCCCGGCACGGCGGGAGTCGTGGATGGGTCGACTCTCGGCTACCCGTTATGGAGTCTCAAGGACATTCCGGCTGGCGACTATTACGTCCAGGGCTTGCTCAACGTCTACTCGGAATTCCGGCGCGCCGATGGGCACACCCTGTGGCTGCACGACGATCAGTGGGAAGGCCAGCAGTTCAACAAATCACCGGGCAACCTGGTGAGCGAGGTGCGGAGGGTGCACCTCGACCCCGCGAAGGGCGACACGATCCGCCTCGAACTGACGCGCGTCCTCCCGCCCGTCGATCTGCCCCCGGACACGAAGTGGGTGAGGCACGTGAAGATCCAGAGCAAGATTCTCACCGCCTGGTGGGGCCGGCCGATGTACCTCGGAGCGACCGTGCTCCTGCCGCGCGGCTACGAGGCCGATACCGCCCGGCGCTATCCGACCGTGTACGAGCAGGGCCACTTCAACCTGCGCCCACCGTTCGGCTTCTCGACGGACTCGAGCTCCGAGACGCCCGAGCAGCGCGCGGCGCGACTCGCCCGGTCGGCCCGGGAGCCGGGGTTCGAGTTTTACAAAGCGTGGAGCTCCGCCAGCTTCCCGCGCATGATCGCGGTGACGTTCCAGCACCCGACGCCGTACTTCGACGACTCGTACGCCGTGAACTCCGCGAACAACGGGCCGTACGGGGACGCGATCTTACAAGAGCTCATTCCTTACTTGGAAGACCATTTTCGGATGATCCGCGCCCCTTGGGCTCGCTTGCTCACCGGCGGGTCGACCGGTGGATGGGAGGCGCTCGCGTTGCAGGTGTACCACCCTGATTTCTTCGGCGGGACGTGGGTGCTGTACCCGGACCCGGTCGACTTCCGGAACTACGAGATCCCCGACGTCTACAGCGACACGAACGCGTTCGTCCACCCCGTCGCAGAATGGATGAGCTACGACGTCCCGGCCGAGCAGGAGACCACTGGTCAGCCGCGGATCAGCGTCCGGCAGGAGAGCCAATTCGAGGCGGTGCTCGGCAGCCACGCTCGCTCGGGCGAACAGTTCGCCATTTGGGAGGCCACGTACGGTCCGACCGCAGCCGACGGGTACCCGGCGGAGCTGTGGGACCTGCTCACGGGCAAGATCGACCATGCGGTGGCTGAATACTTCCGGGGTCACGACTACGACCTTCGTGAGTACTTGGAGCGCAACTGGGCAACACTCGGACCCAAGCTGAAAGGACAGCTCCACGTCTTCGTGGGCGACATGGATACGTTCTACTTGAACCTCGCCGTGTATCGGCTGGAGGAGTTTCTCGGGCGCGCCAAGCCGCCGGCCGACGCGGAATTCGCGTACGGGCGCCCCATGAAGCCGCACGGCTGGCAGCCGTGGAGCAACGCGGAGTTGATGCGGATCATGGCCCGGCACATCGAGCGGCACCGGCCGCGCCGCTGAGGCCGGTTTACAGGCCGAACAAGAGACGGTCGATGGAGATCCCGCCGGCACCAAGGATCAAGAGCGCGATCGCCGCCGCGAGCAGGCTGTAGTCGAGCTCCCAGCCACCGTCGCCGCTGAAGTGCTTGTGCATCTGCCGCGCCTTGAGATTGATGGCGCCCAGCATGACGATCACGAAGCCCGCGGCCGCAAGCTGGGTGAGGAATCCCGTGAGCACCGCGAGTCCTCCCATGGGCTCCGCGATCGAGAGGAGCCTGATGATGGACAGGAGGCTCGCGGGCATCTGCGCCGACGGCTGCATCTTCCACATGGCCCGTTTCTGGATGCCGTGCACCAGGAAGGTGACCCCGACACCGAGCCGGAGCGCCACGAGGCCCCAGTTGCTCAGGTGGTGCAGCTGTGCGAAGAAGTCCATACGAGACGGCCTCCTGTGATATGTGTGATTCGAACCCGCCCAGGCCTACACCATCGGTGTCCGTCGGGCATCGAGGCTCAGTGGGCCAGAGCCGAAGTACGCTATCAGCAGCGCGGCGCCGAGCATCGCCACGTTCTTCATGAACATCGCCATCTGCATGTTGCGCATCATCGGATCCGACACGGCCCAGAAGTTGTGCATCGCGAGGGAGACGGGCACCAGGAAGACCACGATCAGCCATGCGCCGACCTTGGCCTTGTAGCCCAGGACGATGCTCAGCCCCCCAAGAGTCGCGATGACGCCGGACAGGGGAACGAGCAGGCCCGGGGCCGGGACCCCCTGCTGGGCGGCGTACCCGATGTACGCCGCCGAGAAGTGGCCCAGCGGCGTCATGAGGAACAGGACGGAGTAGAGGATCCGTCCGACGAGGACGACATACCGCATGTTGGACCTCCTGTTGAAGACTTAGGATCCCAGGGCCTTCAAGGCGTTCTTCAGGCTCGCGGCCTCGTCCGCTTTGAGTCCGCTCATGATGGCACGTTGCGCGTCGGCAAGGGCCCGCATTCCCTTCGCACGCGCCTGCTGCCCCGCCGGCGTCAGCTCGGCCAGGACGGCCCGCCGGTCGTCCGGATCGGCGAGCCGACGCACCAGGCCGTCCTTTTCGAGCCGGTCCATCAGCTGTGTGATGTTGGAGCGCACACAGTGTTGGATGGTCGCGAGCTCGGACAAAGGCACCGGCCGATTCGCGTCCCCGAGCAGGCGCAGTACGCCGAGCTTCGCGAGCGACAATCCCGCCGCGTTCACCGCCTCCTCCAGCCTGCCCTCAACGACCCCGGCCGTCTCCAGCAGCGAGAACACCAGGGAGCCGATAGGCGGCACCGGCCTGCGTGACCCGCGTCGTTTGTTCATGCGTGTACTAATACGTCCGCCTTCTGGACCGGTCAAATGCGCGATGTGCTGGAGCGGCCCGGGCCGCGTCGGCGTCCCGCGCCCTCGGGCCGAGGACGTGCAACCCCCGGCCCGGGGTCGCAAGCCGCTCAGAAGGACAAGGTGACGCCGCCTTGCCACGCGATGTCGTGCTGCGTCTTGTCGAACCCGTAGCGGTCGAACGTGTACACGAAGTCACGACCTTCCGCGCGAATCCCGACGCGCCCGAACTGGTACTCGAGGCCGGCGCCGAAATTACCCGCGAACTTGGACCAGGTGCTGTCCGCCCCGAGCTGATGGACGCTCAGGGCACCGGCCCCGCCCAGGACGTATGGGCTGAGCGTCGCGGACCCGGCCTGGATTGGATAACGCAGCACCAGGTCCGCGTCGTACGTGAACTTGTTGAACTTCGCCCGGCCGGTCAGGCTCCCGCCGCGCAGGCTGTCCTGCGCCCAGCTGCCGCTGGCGCGGATGCCGATATTCCGCTGCAGCCACACGGTGCCGTCGACCGAGCCGATCCAGCCCAACCGCCAATCCGCGGTGCCGGTCGGGTTCAGATTGGCGGCGCCCGACAGGCCGCCGAAGCTGCCGCCGATCGTCACCCGGCTCCAAGAGGGACCGGTGCCCGCGACTGCATCGCTCACCTGGGCGAGTAGCGCGGCGGGCGCGAGCGCCACGAGCATGGCGGCGGCGAAGAGGGAGAAACGCTTCGACATAGAGTCCTCCACAGTGACTAAGGGTTTAGGTATCAATCGCCGGGCCCGGCATGAGCCAGCATCTCGCTCATGCCAACGGCCTGGCGGCGCAGGCCCAACAAATGACGGAGGTCCTGCTGGTACAACCCATCGCCCGCTGCCAGCTGGGGCAGCGGGTCGGCGGGCGCATAGATCCCTCCGACTTCGCCATCCCGCCTTCGGAGATGGTGCGGCCGGTCGGGTTGAAGTAGCTCGCGGTGATGCGATAGCGATGGCTCGGATAGACCATCCGGCCGACTCCGTGACCCGGGAACGACACTGGCATGCCCGTGACCTCGCCCCGCGCGTCCGTGCGGGGTCGGGCTCGCCATATCACCTGTTGAGTAGTCACGTCACGGAGCTCCATCCACTCCGCGTACTTGTGGAGACGGCCCGAAAGCCCCAGAACGCGCGCCCGCACTGCCGGACTCCCGTCCCATCCTCTCAAAGGCCCGCCTCGCGCAGCGTCCGCAGACGAGCCTGCCCGTATCGGAGCAGCAGCTGCGGCTCGAGTACGCTCGAGCCAAGGTTCCACCATGCCCCGAGTGCGCGCAGCTGGAGCAGGTACGCGTCGTCTGGTAGGCGGACGGTGAGCGGGAGTATGGCGAGCCCCGGCATATCAATTCCTCCAACGTGTCTGGTAAAGCATCCCTGAATAGTTCATGAATGAACTATATTCCCGAAAAAGTTCCCACCTAGAGCGTGAACCCCACGCCTGCGCCCACCGACGCGAAGTGGTCACGAAAGAACTCGCCGTACGGCGCGGGACCCGTATAAGCCTTCACGAGCACGCTCCAGCGCCAACCCGTTCCCGGAGCGGCCTGCGGGTCGCCGAGCTCCAGACCCGCCAGCAGGCTCCACCCGACCTGCCAGGCATCGTCTTGTGCCGACTTCGCGTCCAACCCCGCCACCAGCCGGCCCGCTGCGATGCTACCGACCCGCAAGACCGGCTCCCGCGCCCGGTACTCCACGCCGCCGTGCAGCACACCCGGCCTCAGATCGGCCGGGGAGTGCGCGAAGATGTACTCGCCGCCCCCGTACACCCTCCACGGCGCGATCTCGGTCGCAACGAGGAGCTCCGCAGCTTCGAACGTCAGGTCGACCCGCTGCGCGTGCGTGTGCGCTATGTACTCGTCGCCCAGGTGCGAGCTCTGATGGAACACGCTGAATCGGGCCGCCCACGTGCCATGGCGATAGGCCAACGGCAGCCCCACGAGGTAGTCGGTGTTGAGCAGATCGGTCGTGGACGACCGCATGTTGAACTCGGAGAACACCCCGGCGGCGATTGCGACCTGCCAGTCCCTCACACGCACGAGCCCGATCGTCTCACCGAATCCCACGCTCCCGAGCCGAGACCCGAGCCTCGGCGAGCGCGCCCACAGGTACGCGGCGAAGAACTGCGGCTCCTTCGGATCCGCCAAGAGCGGCCGGAACACGGTGGCCCCCGGCCGGGCGTCGACCCCGGGTTGCTGGGCCAATACCACCCGCTGCGCTGCGGCGAGCGCGGTGGCGAGCATTACCGCGACGACGGACGGTCGCATAGACAGTTCAGTAATGAATTACATCGTCATCGAGTTCCACGGCGCCCGTCGGAGCGGAACCTCGACCCGCGCCCCCTCGTTACCCCAGCACCCACATGACTATCAAGACCGATCATCCTCAGGACGTAAGCACGCCGGAGTTGCTCTTCCACCTCCTCGGAGCGGCGCACTCCCTCTCGGACCAGGTGGACAAGGCCTTGAGCCCGCTGGGCCTGTCCCCCGCCGCTCTCCACCTGCTAAGCACGCTCGTGACCGCCTCAGAGCCACCCGAAGCGCGGGCGCTGGCGCCCAAGGTCGGGGGCCTCGCGTCGGCAACGGAACTCCTGCTCGACCGCCTCGAGCAGGACGGCCTGGTGCGACGCACCTCGGGCGGCGGTGGGAGGCCGGTTCGGGTCGTGATCACGGCCCGCGGCCGGGCGCAGCACGGCGCCGCCTTAGAACGGCTGAGTGCATTGCGCCTCGCGCTTGCGCAAGCGTTCGGGGGCACGGACACCGCGGCTGCGGAGCGAGCTCTCGCGGCATTGCGGTAGAACCCCACCCCCCGTCCCCGCCCCCAACGGCGTCCGGCGTCGGATCGTAAATTCAGGGAGAAAGGTCGAGAATCCCTGCGTCCCAACCCGAGACAGCCACTGCGGAGAACTCATGCACCAGCACTGCCTCGCCCTCTGGACACTGCTCCTGCCAGCGGTAACTGCCGCCCAGACGGAGCTCCCGCTGAAGCACATTCCCACCCCGACCGAGCCGGCGATCACCGCCCGCGACTTGGAGACCCGTCTCTACATCTTCGCGGACGACTCGATGCAGGGACGCGAGGCGGGCACCGCCGGCAATGTAAAAGGCACGAACTACATCGCCCGGGAGATCAAGCGGTTGGGCCTCGTCCCCGCAGGCGACGACGGCACGTACTTCCAGACGATCCCGCTCAAGACGCGGACGTTCGATGAGACATCGACCTTCACGATCGCCGGCGTACCGCTCACCGCGTACACGGATTACGTGGCACTCGGCCCGCAATCCCTCCACGACTCGTCGCTCGGCGTGGTATACGGCGGCGAGCTCGCGGACTCGGCCCATCGGATCACCGCCGAGCAGGCAAGCGGGAAGTTGGTGGTGTTCAACGTCACCGGTGGATTCACGAGCCTGCGCGCGCTGCGCGCTGGCCCCACGATGACCGGCGCAGCAGGCGTCGCCCTGATCGCGCTCGACAGCTTCCCCCGGCAGATCCTGGCCTTCCTGCGGCGGCCGCGCGCATTCCTCGACGATGGACAGGGTCCTCCGACCGGACCAGCGGGCTTTCTCATCACGAGGGCGGCCGCCGCGCGAATGTTCTCGGCGCCGCTGGCGCAGCTCGCGCCCGGGAGCCCGGGCGCCGCGGTGGGAGTCGCGGTTCGCTTCACGGTCGCTCCGGTTCCGGAGCCCGCGCGCAACGTGATCGGCATCGTTCCGGGCAGCGATCGCAAGCTCAAGGGGCAATACGTCGCGATCGGCGCGCACAACGATCACATCGGACTCGCGCGCACCGTGGATCACGACTCGATCCGCATCTGGAATCACATCGTGCGTCCCGAGGGTGCCGATGACGCGGGCAAGCAGGCCGCCCCCGAGCAGCAGGCGGTGGTCGACTCCATCCTGGCGGCGTTCCGCGCCGGCCATCCCTCGGCGGCGCGCGCGGACTCGATTTCGAACGGAGCGGACGACGACGGCTCGGGCTCGGTCGCCGCGCTCGAGATCGCCGAGCGCATCGGGGGCCTCAAGACGAAGCCGAAGCGCTCGATCCTCTTTGTATGGCACACCGCCGAGGAGAAAGGGCTGCTTGGTTCGCGCTATTTCACCGATCACCCGACCGTGGCGCGCGACTCGATCGTAGCGCAGCTCAACATGGACATGGTCGGCCGCGGCGGCGCCGGCGACGAGACCGGTCGGACCAAAGATGGCGCGGCGCTGCACGGAGGTCCGGGCTACCTACAGCTCGTCGGATCGCGGCGGTTGTCCACGGAGCTCGGAGACTTGATCGAAAAGCTCAACACCCAGGACCATCACAACCTGACGCTCGATTACTCCATCGACGCGAACGGACATCCCGCGAACATCTATTGCCGCTCGGACCACTACGAGTACGCGCGCTACGGCATACCGATCACGTTCTTTACGACCGGGCTGCACTCGGACTATCACCAGGTGACCGACGAGTCCGAGTACATCGACTACGAGCACATGGCACGCGTGGCCCGCCTGGTAGAGGATGTCGCGGTACACGTGGCGAACCTGGAGCACCGCTTGGTCGTCGATCAACCACGGCCCGATCCGAAGGGGGTATGCCAGCAATAGCGAAGCTCGACCGGGCGCCATAACCGGGCGTGCGACAACGCATTGCGGCGTTGCTTCTCGTCCGCTCTTGTGACTGGGGACACGGCAGGCAATGGTGTGGGCAGCGACACTGACTGAGAGCCCATGAGCGTTCGCATCCTGCTTCTCGAAGACGTGCCCGCCGACGCCGCGCTGATCCAGCGCGAGCTGACGAAGGCCGGGCTGGTCTTTGTCAGCCAGCGTGTCGACACTCGCGCGGGCTTCGAAGAGGCGCTGCGCGTCTTCTCCCCGGACGTGATCCTCTCGGATCACGGCCTTCCCGGCTTCGACGGCGCGGCGGCCCTCCAGCTCGTCAAGGAACGATTCCCCGCGCTCCCGGTCATCCTGGTCACTGGCTCGCTCAATGAGGAGACGGCGGTCGAGTTCATGAAGGCCGGGGCCGCGGATTATGTCCTGAAGGATCATCTGACGCGGCTCCCCCAGGCGATCAAGCGCGCATTGCGTGAGAGCCGTCTGCGGGAAGAGCGGGAGCTCGCCGTGTCCGCGCTCCGAGCGTCCGAGGAGCAGTACCGCGCCTTATTCGAGAATACTCCGTATCCGATGTGGGTCTTCGATCTCG
Organism: Gemmatimonadales bacterium; assembly: GCA_035943095.1. Lineage (GTDB taxonomy): Bacteria > Gemmatimonadota > Gemmatimonadetes > Gemmatimonadales > GWC2-71-9 > AG41. Next base: position 59,311 of record DASZCN010000112.1, read on the forward strand.
AGACCCACAAGCTGCTCGCGGTGAACAGTGCCGCGATCGCGCACTACGGATACCGCAGGGAGGAATTCCTGGCGCTCAGGATCGAGGACCTCCGGCCGCCCGAAGAGATCCCTGCTCTCGAACAACACCTTGCTACCAGGCCCTCCGGCTATCGCACCACCGGCCCATGGCGACACCGGAAGAAGGACGGGACGATCATCCACGTCGAGACGAGCGGCCACGAGATCCCGTTTGCGGGTCGGCAGGCCGAGCTCGTCGTCATCGACGACATCACCGAGCGGCAGCGACTCGAAGAGCAGTTTCGCCAGGCGCAGAAGATGGAAGCAGTGGGTCGCCTCGCGGCCGGGGTCGCACACGATTTCAACAACCTCCTGACCGCGATCCTCGGCACGACCGACCTGATGATCGAAGATCTGTCCCCGAACGATCCCGATCGCGAGGGCCTGCTCGACATCCGGGGCGCCGCCGAGCGTGCGGCCGTCCTGACTCGCCAGCTGCTCACCTTCAGCCGGCAGCAGGTCGTCTCGCCGCGCGTGCTGCGGCTGAACGAGCTTATTACGGATCTGGTCAGGCTGTTGCGTCGCCTGCTCGGCGAAGACGTCGCGATCGCGACGGCCCTGGCCCCCGACTGCGCCCCCGTGAAGGGCGACCCGGGCCAGATCGAGCAGGTGCTCGTCAATCTGTCGGTGAACGCACGCGATGCGATGCCCAACGGCGGGCGGCTCATGCTCGAGACGAAGAACGTCGACCTGGACGGCGACTACCCCACAGAGCGGATTACGATTCCGGCGGGCCGTTACGTGATGATCGCCGTTACCGACACCGGCACCGGCATGGACGCGAAGACCAAGGCGCGCATCTTCGAGCCGTTCTTCACGACCAAGCCGGTCGGCAAGGGAACGGGGCTCGGTCTCGCGACCGTGTACGGCGTGGTGCAACAGAGCGGTGGGTACATCTGGTTATACAGCGAGCTCGGCCACGGAACGAGCTTCAAGATCTATCTGCCGCGCGTGGATGCCGCCGCGTCCGAGGCCGCCGTGGAAGAACCAGTAGCGGGTGCGCTCGACGGTTCGGAGACGGTGCTCGTGGCGGAAGACGAGGAGGCCGTGCGCCAAATCATCGAGAAGGCGCTCGACGCCCACGGATACCGGGTGCTGAGCGCACGCGACGGGGTCGAGGCGTTGGAGCGCGCTTCCGCTCACGCGGGGCAGATCGACCTGCTCGTCACCGACGTGGTGATGCCCGATATGAACGGCCGGGAGCTGTCGCGGCGCCTCACGGAGACGCGTCCCGACCTCAAGACTCTCTATCTCTCCGGGTACACCGACGACGCGATCCTGCACCGTGGCGTGCTTCAGGAAGGCGTGGCATTCCTGCAGAAGCCGTTTTCCCTCCGGATGCTCGCGCGCAAGATTCGCGAAGTGATCGAGGCCCGCCCCTGACGGAGCCGTCCCTCATCGCCCGCGCGCGGCGGCACGGTGACCGGACGGCGATCGTCGCCACAGAGGGTTCCTTCTCGTATCGCGATCTCCTCGAGGTATCGGGGCGGGTGGCCGCGTGTCTGCTCGCCGGCCGCGACGACCTGGCGGAGGCGCGCGTCGCCCTTCTCGCCCCACCCGGCTTTGCCTACGTCGCCACGCAATGGGGCATCTGGCGCGCCGGCGGAATAGCGGTCCCGCTCGCGGTGTCGCATCCCCCGCCCGAGCTCGATTACGTCATTCGCGACGCCGACGCCGAGGTGGTCGTGGTCCACCCGGACTTCACCACGGTCTTGCAGGCTGTGCGACTGCCTGCGGACACGCGAACCGTAACGACGACTGCCGCGGAGGGTACCGCTCCCCGCTCCCCGCTCCCTGATGTGGCGGAGGGACGGCGGGCCATGATGGTCTACACCAGCGGCACGACCGGCAAGCCGAAGGGCGTCGTGACCACGCACGCGAACATCACCGCGCAGGTCACGAGCCTCGTCAGCGCGTGGGAATGGCGGGCCGACGACGCTATCCTCCTGGTCCTGCCCCTCCATCACGTGCACGGCATCATCAACGTGCTCGCCTGCGCGCTGTGGGCCGGGGCTCGTTGCGACATCCTGGGCAGGTTCGATGCCGAGCAGGTCTGGGCGCGCATCGCCCAGGGTGACCTCACGCTTTTCATGGCGGTGCCCACGATCTACGGGAAGCTGATCGCCGCGTGGGAGGCGGCGTCGCCGGAGCGCCGTCGCGCCTGGTCGCAGGGCTGCGTGCCGCCCAGCATGCGCCTCATGGTGTCCGGCTCTGCTGCGCTGCCGGTGCAACGCCTCGAGCGGTGGCACGAGATCAGTGGTCACGTGCTCCTCGAGCGGTATGGTATGACCGAGATCGGCATGGCGCTTTCGAATCCTCTGCACGGAGAGCGACGGCCGGGCTTCGTGGGCATGCCGCTGCCGGGCGTCGAGGTGCGCCTCGTCGACGACGAAGGCCGTCCCGTGGCCGCGGGGGGGGGGCCCGGAGAGATCGAGGTACGGGGAGCGACGGTGTTTCGGGAGTACTGGCGCAGGCCGGAAGCGACGGCGGCCGCGTTCCGGGACGACTGGTTCCGCACCGGCGACGTCGCCGTCCTCGAGAACGGCGCCTACCGCATCCTCGGCCGCTCGAGCGTGGACATCATCAAGACCGGTGGCTACAAAGTCTCGGCGCTCGAGATCGAGGAAACCTTGCGCACACATCCCGCGGTCGTGGACTGTGCCGTGGTGGGAGTCGAGGATCCCGAGTGGGGTGAACGGATCTGCGCCGCCGTGGAGCTGCGCGGCGGGTCTGGCGAGGGCCTCACGCTCGACGCGCTGCAGCGGTGGGCCAAAGAACGGATCGCTCCGTACAAGATTCCGCGTGCCCTCTTGTCGGTAACAATCCTGCCACGGAATGCCATGGGGAAAGTCACAAAGCAGGACGTTGCGAAGCTGTTCACGCCGCCCTCGCCTTGACAGCTCTCCTGCATCTGTCTAGAGTGCGCTTGAACCTGGACAGTGGAACCCGGAATGCCGCGCATGGCGTTTAACGGAAATTGCCACGGGACGAGTCCCTAGCGAGCGAGCCCGCTGGGTGCGCATACGATCTGCGCCCACGCCCCCACCGGAGCCGCTCCGGTGGGGGCGTTCTCGTTCTCGTGACCGACCAGACGA
>DASZCN010000113.1:0-27673 GCA_035943095.1 Gemmatimonadales bacterium
GGCGTGGACTGGCTGGCTTGACCGTGGGCTCGGTGCTGGCCGCGAACATCCTGTTCTTCGGGGCGGTAAAACGAATCGAGGCCGCGCCGGCCGCCGTCGCCGCGACCATCGAGCCGGTCGTCGGAACGCTGCTCGCTCTGCAGCTGTTCAACCAGCAGCTCACGGGGCTCGGGTGGCTCGGGTTGGCCATGGTCGTGGGCGGCGTGGCCGGCGGGTACCTACTGGAAGCGCGACGTGGCTCGCCCGTCGCGCCCGCAGTCCTCCCCACTTGATCCTGAGGAGACTTTGATGCTGGCCCTCGTGCTCGCGCTCGCGCTGCAGCAACCGCCACCCTCCTCGGCCCCGACAACCCCAGCCGGCCTTCCGCCCCAGGTGGGCGACACGTCACCCTTCCGGCGACTCACCCTCCCGACCGCTACGATGATCCGCGAAGGCTCGGGGGCGCCCGGCCCGCGTTACTGGCAGCAGCGCGCCGACTACGAGATCCGCGCCACGCTCGACACGGCGAGTCACACCATCGCCGGCTCCGAGACGATCCGCTACGCCAATAACTCGCCCGACACCCTCCGGTACCTGTGGCTACAGCTCGACCAGAACATTTACAAGGCCAACAGCCGCGGGGCGGCAATCAACCCGACGGATGCGCGGTTTGCCGGCCGCGGCTTCGAGGGGGGCTACACGCTCGACTACGTCCGAGCGGTGCGGCGGGTCGGAAAGGCGGCCGGCCGGATCCCCCTCGCCAGCACGGTCAATGGAACGATGATGCGGGTGGAGCTCGACCGGCCTCTCGCCCCCGGGGGACGAGGGGAGCTCGAGCTCGCGTACTCGTTCGAGGTGCCCGAGCACGGATCCGACCGCACAGGACGCGAGCAGTTCGCCGCGGGTTGGCTATACGAAATCGCGCAATGGTACCCGCGGCTCGCCGTGTACGACGACGTGCGCGGCTGGAACACCGAGCAGTACCTCGGCCAGGGCGAGTTCTATCTGGAGTACGGCGACTTCGATGTGTCGATCACGGTGCCGCGGAGCTTCGTGGTCGCGGCCACCGGCACGTTGCAGAACCCCAGCGAAGTCCTCACCGCGGGCCAGCGCGTCCGGCTGGCCCGGGCGGCGCGCTCCGACACGACCGTCGCCATCATCCCGAAGACCGAGGTGGGTCAGGCCTTCACCCGGCCCTCCGGACCCCGCCCCACCCTCACGTGGCACTTCACCGCCAAGAACGTCCGAGACGTGGCGTGGGCCGCCTCGGCCGGCTTCATCTGGGACGCGAGCGGCTACGACGGCGCGCTCATCCAGTCGTTCTATCCGCCCGAAGCCAACGCCGACTGGGCGCGCTCCACAGAGTACGCGCGGCATTCGATCAAGTACTACTCGGAGAAATGGTTCCGCTATCCGTACCCCACCGCGATCAACGTCGCGGGCCCGGTGGGAGGGATGGAGTACCCGATGATCGTCTTCTGCGGGCATCGCGCCGGCGATCGCGCCCTGTTCGGCGTGACCACGCACGAGCTGGGCCACGAGTGGTTTCCCATGATGGTTGGATCCAACGAGCGGCTGTACGCCTGGATGGATGAGGGCTTCAACACGTTCATCAACATCTACTCGACGCTCGCGTTCTATCACGACACGGCGCCGGCGGATCGGGGCAATGCGACGCAGTGGGCGCGTTTCGTCACCACCGGGCTCGACGAGCCGTCGATGCTCGCCGCCGACCGCGTCGCTCCCGCCCTGCTCGGGCAGGCCGAGTATAACAAGCCTGCCACGGGACTCTATCTGCTGCGCCAGCACATCCTCGCGGACACGACCCGCTTCGACCTTGCATTCCGGGAGTACATCCGGCGGTGGGCGTACAAGCATCCCACGCCCGCCGACTTCTTCCGGTCCATGGAGGATGGTCTGGGCGAGGATCTGTCGTGGTTCTGGCGAGGGTGGTTCTACCGCACCGACGTCGTCGACCAGGCGGTGGACTCGAGCGTGACCCGAGCGGACTCGACCGGCGCTCTCACGGCACGCATCTACCTCTCGAGCTTGGGGAGCCTGCCGATGCCGGTGGAGCTGCGCCTGACGTACGCCGGCGGCGCCACGGAGAACGCGCGACTCCCAGTCGAGGTCTGGTACCAGGGAAACCGCTACGCCTACGTGCGCAAAGTCCCCGGGGAGTTGGTAAAGGTGGAGGTCGATCCGGACCAGCATTTCCCGGATGTGCGGCGGGAGAATAACGTGTGGCGGAAACCGTAATGCATGCGTCACATGACGGCACGTTGCCCGGAGAGCGGGCCTATTCGCGCAACGTACCGTCGTGCCGTCGTGCGACGCTGTTCATCACCGGCAAGTAGATCATCAGGAATACCCCGCCCCAAATCAGGCCCGGTAGCTCATTCAGGTCCCGCCCGAACCTGATCCACAGCCACCGGCCGATCAGGTAGCAGTACAGCCCCCCCGCGAACCAGCCGGCGAAGCGAACCAGACGCCCGGGACCGACCTCGATGCCCGGAATCGCGCGCAGCAGTCCGTCGATGTACGGTGCGAAGAACGTGAAGCAGAACGCCACCGTGAACACGTCCACGAAGTCACCCGTGAACGATCCGTGTCGGGGCAGCGCCATCAAGAGCACGAACGCCAGGACCACGGCGGCGATCGTGGCTCGGTTCAGAGTCTTCAAGAACGGCTCGCCCATCAGCGTGCGCCCGTGGGGGGAGGGGAGGCCGGCTTCAGGTATTGGTCCAGCCAGTCGAGCACCGTACCCCACCACAGGCGTCGGTTGCGCGGCCGGGTCACGAAGTGCCCCTCGTCCGGAAAGTACAGGAACTTCGCCGGCACGCCCATTTCCTTGGCCGCGGTGAAGGCCTCGTAGCCTTGTGAAAGATCCACGCGATAGTCGAGCTGCGAATGCACGATGAGGATCGGCGTCTTCCAACCCCGCACGAAGTTGAGTGGTGACCACTTCTCGTACAGGGCGCGGTTCGCGTAGGGCGTGCCGCCGAACTCCCAGTACGGAAACCAGAGCTCCTCGGTTGAACCAGCCATGCTCGCGAGGTCGAACACCCCGTCGTGCGCCACGAGGACCTTGAATCGGTTCGTGTGCCCCTCGAGCCAGTAGATGGCGTAGCCACCGTATGAGGCACCCGCCGCACCCATCCGGGTCGAGTCCACATATGGGAGCCGGGCGACGGCGTCGAGACCCTTCATGAGGTCGTCGAACGGAGCGTCACCCCAATGTTGCGAGATCGCGTCAGTGAACTTCTGGCCGTAGCCGGTCGAGCCGTGGAAGTTGACCGCTGCCACGACATATCCACGCGACGCGAACATCTGGTAGTTCCAACGGGAGTGCCAGTTGTCGTCCCACGCCCCTTGCGGCCCGCCATGCACGAGGTACACGAGCGGGTATTTCCGCCCGGGGGTGAAGCCCGGCGGCTTCAAGATCCAGCCGTGCACGGAATCACCAAGCGCGCCCACGAAGCCGAACTCCTCGAGGGGGCGCAGGTCGAGCGGCGCGACACCGGCATCCGCGTGCGTCGATACCTGCCGGCCCGCGACCCAGACCTCCGCGGGTTGCGTGTTGCTTTGATGCAGGTAAACGAGCGTCTTGCCGTCGGGGGCGACGTTGAGGTTCGTATTGACGCCGCCCGAAAGGGCGACGGAACGATGGAACGACGGAATGTCGATGCGGTAGATGTTGTCGCGCCCACGCTCTTCCACGACCCCATAGATGCACTTCGAATCGGGGCACCACGTATACGACCCCACGGATAACGTCCATCCCGCCGTGATTTCAGTCGGCGCCCCACTCTCCGTCTTTCCGTCCTTCCTTCGCTGTATCATCAGCCGCAGCCTATCCGCCTCGAACCCCGCGCGCTCCATCGAGAGGTAGGCGAGCCACTTGCCGTCCGGCGAGTAGCGGGGCGTGTTGTCGGCCCCGCGGTTGGTCGTGAGCGCCCGCATCCCGGAGCCGTCGGGCCCGAGCAGGTAGACGTCCACATTGGTGTTGTCGGCCACCGTGGAATCGCCGTGCATGGCCACGGCGATCTCCTTGCCGTCGGGCGCCACGCTCACGTCCCCGTCCCCGCTGGTCGCGATCGTCGGCACGTCGTGATCCACGGGAGTGATGTCCCTGGCAGCACCGTCCGAGAACGCGACGGTGAACAGGTGTTGCCGCTTGCCGGTACGCCAGTCGTCCCAATGGCGCCACATGAGGTCGGTCCAGAGACGCGCATCGGTGGGGAACTCGCCGTTCCGGCGGTCGAGCTCCTGCTCGGTGGGCCACTTGACGTCGCTCGTGACCACGAGACCCGTGCCATCGGGCATCCACGACGGATCGGAGACGCCGTCGGGAAGACTGCTCAGCCGGCGCGCCTCGCCGCCCGCGAACGGCAGCACCCACAGCTGCGGGCCGTTCTCCCGAGTCGACACGAACGCCAGTGTTCGGCCGTCGGGCGACCACCGGGGTTGCCGGTCGGACCCCGGACCGGTGGTCAGCTGTCTGGGCGGCCCGCCCCCTGTGACGTCCGCGAGCCAGACGCGCGTCGTGCCACGGTTCTCCTTGAGGGAGTACTCCGTGACCGTGTACGCCACCCACTTCCCGTCGGGCGAGAGCTGCGGATCGCCTACGACGGGGAGGGCCAAGTAGTGGTCGACGGTGATGGCGCGTTTCTGCGCGGCGACGAGGCGGGGGACAGGGGAGGCGCCAAGCGTCACGCATCCCAGCACGAGCAACAACCGTTTGGCCATACCGAGCTCACCTTCGATCATGTCGTCCTGCCGTCGCCTTTCCATCGATCAGTAGTCAGGATGCGTCAGTATCGCTTTCACCAAATCATCGAAGACCTTGGATTCCCGGGTGACCGTACCGGTTGCGTCCGTGTGCACGTTCCAGGAGCAGAGCTCGTTCAGTGTGGTCGCCTCTTCGTAGGTCAGGTGCAAAACGTAGCCGTCGCCCGAGCGCGTGGCGCCGTCCAGGACCTTTTTCAGGACGTCGGGGAGGTGGCGTGCCCCTCGCACGGCATCGTACTGCGCACGGCTGACCGCAAGATCCATGTCTCCCTTGCTTTGGCGCGTCGGGGGCGAAATCTTCTCCCGTCCCCTCGTTCCCGCAAGGAAGACCGATGCCACGCACCGAATTTATTGCCACCGGCTTCCACGTTCCCAAGCGCGTCGTCACGAACGATGACCTCGCCCGAATCATGGATACGTCCGATGAGTGGATCACGCAGCGGTCGGGGATCAAGACCCGCCATTGGGTGTCGGACGGCGAGACCGGAGTGACCCTGGCGCGCGAGGCGGCGGGCCGCGCGCTGGCGAATGCAGGGATGCAGGCGTCTGATCTGGATTGCATCGTCTATTGCACCTGCACCCCCGACCACTTCGAGCCCGGGAACGGTGTCTTCCTCCAGCGCGAGCTCGGGCTCACCGACATCCCGGCGATCGATGTGCGCAATCAGTGCTCGGGGTTCATCTACGGGCTCTCGGTGGCGGACGCCTGGATCCGTACCGGCCAGTACAAGCGCGTGCTCCTCATCGGCGCCGAAGTGCACTCCCGCGGGCTCGACAAGACCACGCGCGGGCGGGACACGGCCGTTCTGTTCGGCGACGGCGCGGGCGCCGCCATCCTCGGCCCGACGGACGACCCGGAGCGCGGCGTGCTCTCGACCCACCTGTTCGCCGACGGCCGCCACGCCGAGAAGCTCTGGGTCGACGCGCCCGGCCTGGCGCACGATCCCTACGTCAGCGAGGAGCTGCTGCGCGAGGGGAAGCATCGCGCGGTGATGGAAGGCAAGGAGGTCTTCAAGTATGCATCGGTCCTGATGCCGCAATCCGTGGCGGCCGCGCTGAAGGCGAACGGCCTCTCGCCCGCCGACGTCACGCTCCTGGTCCCGCACCAGGCCAACCTGCGGATCATCGAGATGGTGCAGAAGGCCACGGGCCTGCGCGACGATCAGGTCTACGCCAACATCCAGAAGTACGGCAATACCACCGCGGCGTCGATTCCGATCGCGTTGCACGAAGCGGTGTGCGCCGGTCTTCTCTCGCGTGGCGATCTGCTGGTGTTCACCGCATTCGGATCCGGCTTCACCTGGGCGAGTGCCGCGATCCGGTGGTGACTATTTGATCTCCTGGCCCCACACGTCGCGATACACAATCGGTCCTTCGTTCAGTGCCTTGATGCCCGCCTCGATCTGACTCTTGTCACCGACCACGACGATGTCGAAGTGGTCGGGATCGATGTACCGGCGGGCGACGCGCTGCACGTCGTCGGCGCTGACCGCGTTGATCTGCTGGATATACTGGCCGTAATAATCGAGCGGCAGCCCGTAGACGAGCAGGTCCCGGAATCGGGCCGCCGCACCCCCGGTGGTCTCGAAGTCCCCCGGCAGCCCGAGGGTCAGGTACGCCTTCGCCTTGGCCAGCTCCGCGGCCGGCACCGGCTCGTCGCGAATGCGCCGCAGCTCCCTCAGAAACTCGATGAGCGAGCTGTCGGTCTTCGCGGTCACGACGGACGCGAGCGCTACGAACGCTCCGGACAGGCGCCGAGCCGCGAACTGGGAGAACGCGCCGTAGGTGTACCCGTGGGTCTCCCGCAGATTCTGGTTCAACCGCGACGTGAACGCGCCGCCGAGGATCGTGTTCAGCACGTCCAGGGCAACCCAGTCGGGCGTGCTGCGCGGGGGGCCGACGTGGCCGATACGGATGACCGACTGCGCGGCACCCGGCTTGTCGATCAAGTAGACGGCGCGGTCGGCCGGCGCGGGGGCTCCGGCGGTCGGAAACGCTGGCACGTCGGCACCTGCCCACCCGTCAAAGCGCGCGGCCACGAGCCGCCGCGCCTCGGCGAGATTGATGTCGCCGACGATCAGCACGCGCGCCCCGTCCGGGCGGTAGTAGGTGCGATAGAAATCGACGACGCGCTGCCGGGCGAGCGCCGCCGTCGCGGCGTCCGTGCCGTTCAAGGGATGCCCGTACGGGTGCGCCGCCCCGAACACGATCGCTGGAAACGCCACGTTCGCCACGGCGACCGGCTCGTCGCGCTGCTGCACCAGCTGCGCGCCGCGCAGTTCGCGTTGGCGGTTGACCTCCGAGTCCGAAAAGGTTGGGCGAAGCACCACGTCCGCCAGGAGATCCAACGCCGCCGCGAAGCGCCGCTTCGGCACGTGCAGGGAGGCCACGGCCCCGTCGAACGACGCGGTGGTGTTGAGCTGCGCGCCGAGGAACGCCGCCTCGTCGGCCACGTCGAGCGCACCGCGCGCGCCCGCTCCCTGCTGCAGCATCGCGGCTGTAAAGGTCGCGAGCCCCGGGGCGTCCGCGGGGTCGCGCGCGGCGCCGGCGTCGATCATCACCTCGACATCTACCACCGGCACCTTGTGCATCTCGACCACCGCGAGCGTCAGGCCGTTCCCGAGCGTCGCGGTCTGGACGACGGGAAGCCTGAGGGCGGGCGGGGGTGGGAGCGCGGGAGGCTTGGTACGATCAACCACTTGGGCGGTCAGGCGGTCGGGTACGGCGGCGGTCAGTAACGCCAGTGCTGCGGCCGCGGCCTTCACGGTGTGACCCCGAGCTCTGGTTTCCCCTGCGGTATCACGCTCAGCACTACGCGGTGCGGCGTGACGAGATAGGACCGCACAGCCTGCTGCACCGCCGCCCGAGTCACTCGGCCGTAGCGATCCAAGTCTTTCTGGAAGTAGTCCGGCGTGCCGACGAAGTAGTTGTAGAAATTGAGCTGGTCCGCCTTCCCTCCGAAGCCGCCAACGCGCTCCATTCGTGATAGAAACCCCGCTTCGAAGGTGTTCTGCGCGCGCTCCACCTCGCGCGGCGTCGGGCCCTCCTCGGCGAGTTTTTTCACTTCCTCGTCGATCACCCGCTCGAGCTCAGTGAGATCGTGCCCCGGCCGCGCCGTGGCCCACAGCTCGAACTTCCCGTCGATCCGCCCACCGTCCTGGAAGGCGACCACATCGGTGGCAATCTGGAGGTCGTACACGAGCCGACGGTGCAACCGCGACGACCGGCCGCCGGCCAGCACGTTCGCCACGATATCCAGGGTGGCGTCGTCTTCCGCGAACGCCTTGACCGTGTGCCACGCGTGATACACCCGGGGGAGTTGTACCCGATCCTCGATGGTGGCGTACACATCTGCGTCCAGTCGCACCGCCGGAGGCCGGGTGCGGGTCACGGCGGGCCCGCGCGGGATATCGCCGAACCAGTGCTCCACCAGCCGTCGCGCGTCCCGCGGTGTGATATCGCCGGCGATCGCGAGGGTTGCGTTGTTGGGCGTGTAATAGGTCTGGAAGAAGCGCCGCACGTCTTCGATCGTCGCCGCCTGGAGGTCCGCCATCGACCCGATCACCGGCCAGTTGTAGGGGTGGCCCGGGGGGTAGAGCCGCTTGAGGATGTTCTCGTCCGCGAGCCCGTACGGCCGATTCTCGTAGCTCTGGCGACGCTCGTTCTGCACCACGCCACGTTGCAGGTCGACCTTGTCCGGGGTGATCTCGGGAAGCAGGAAACCCAAGCGGTCCGAATCCAGATAGAGCATCAGCGGGAGGGCGTTGGCGGGTCCGTCTTCGTAGTAATTGGTTCGATCCTCGGTCGTCGAGCCGTTGTTATCCGCCCCTGCCGCCTCGAGCTGCCGGTCGAACTCGCCGGTGAGCACGTGGGCGGAGCCCATGAACATGATGTGCTCGAACAGATGCGCGAACCCGGTGCGCCCGGGCTGCTCGTCGGCCGAGCCCACGTGAAACCACGTGTTCACCGCCACGACGGGTACCGAATGGTCCTCGTGCAGGATCACCTGCAAGCCGTTCGGCAGGGTGAACGTCTGGTAGGGCACGCGGAGGCTCTGGGCGGAGAGGCCGGAAGTCCGGCCGACGGCCAGCAGCCCGACCGCGAGCAGAGCGTCGGCGGTTCGCGGCATCATCTCTCCCTCTGATTCCGGAGACGAGAAAACGGTTGCAGAAAAGCTATCGTGCGCGCCGGGTCCTCGCCCGGCACCCTGGTTTTCACACAGAACTCGAACACATTTCCCAGGTGGGGAAACTCCCCGGTGCGCGGGCGCGTAGGGCGCCCGACAAGGAGACGAGCATGCTTGGCCTGTTGATCGGAGTGGCGGCGTTGGGCGGCGGGTTCGTGGTCGCGCGAAATTTCGTGCGTCGTCGGTTACGCTACGTCGATGCGGTGCAGAAGCCGGCGGCGCCGCTCGTAGCGGGCCTCGTGGCGACCGCGGTGGCCCTTCCCGTTGCCGCGCTGCCGGTCGTGACGGTGGCGACGGCGGTCGCGTTCGGGGTGGGAGTGGCGGGTGGGGTGGCCAGCGGCCGTCGAGAGCCCCGCGCCCTCCCCGGCCCCGGCGACTAGACGACCCGCAGGCTGGGTTGTTGGTCCGCGGTGGCCTCGGGGCGCGCCGATACGGTCCTGAGCGCCCGCACCGCGTCCTTCGCGAACGTCTTCCCGGCGCCCTTCTCGACTTCCTCCAGCGCGCTCCATTTGGGGAACGCCGGGCGGACCGGCGTCGCCATCTGCAGCGTCTCGAATGCGTCCGCCACCGCCAAGATCTTCACCGTGATCGGCAGCGGCAGCGCTTCGATATCCCAGTCCTCCCCTACGATTTCGTAGTAGTGCCCGTATTCCCCGATGATCTCGGCGGCGCCCCGCATGGCCCGCGCCACGCCCACGGACGAATCACTCACGGACCGAGAGAGCAGCCGCAACAGCCGCTGATCGCGCGTGCCGACTTCATGCAGGAGCGCCGCCACGCGAAGGTTCTCGATCGAGTCTTCGGGCAGCTGCAGCTCCCGGCCGATCGCGGCGGCCACGTCCGCGACGCGGTTCGAATGGCCCTGCTGATGGCGCTCGGTGGACTCGATGTGGTACGTGAGGAGCTCGAGCGTCGCGAGGTAGGCGTTCTTTACCTCCGCGAGCCGGGCCTCCCGCTGCTCCGCCAGGCCGCCGACTACGTAACCGGTGAGGATGAGGAAGCCGGCCCACGGGATCAGCGCGAACAGCGCGTCCGCGTAAAACCCGGGGAGCATGTCGAGTCCCTGCACGTACTGATAGAAGAGCACGAGCGCGACGACGAATACCCCGGCCATCACCGCGAACCGGCGGCCGCCGTAGAAGCCGGCGAGAATCATCGGCAGATAGTAGAAGCTCAGAAACGCGAACTTCTGGTCGACCAGGTCGTGGATGGCGACCATGGCGAGCACCAGCAACAACACGAAGATCCGCTCGAAGTGGCGGAAGAAGAACAGCTTGGCGTGCTCCAGCCGACGCGGTTGAGCCACGCGGTGTCCTCGGTGTTGGGCGGTGTAGGGCGCGGCCCCAAGGTGGGAAGATCGAACCGGCTACGCAATAGCAAAACTATGCGGCGTGCTCAAAAAAAGGGGAGAAGGGAGAGGGTCGCTCCCATTAACGAACCTCTCCCCTCTCCCCTCTCCCTGTTTCCTGGTCCGGAGCAGCCTTCTCGTATCCGTTGCAGCTCAAGACCGGGAGGGGTGGGTACCGCGGGAACCGCGTGTCCGAGTCGGCGAGACCGCAGCGGTAAAACGTCGAGCCCCGCCGGTTCAAGATGCTCCGCATCCAGCGGCAGGTCCGACACAAGCCGACGGCGTCGGGTTCGGTCATGAGTGAGCCCCGCCAAGATAACCCGGCGCTATGGCATTTTCGCTCCGGATTTCCCCATCTTGGTACATGATCGCCGACTCGGCGTCACCCCCCGAGCTGCCGCCCGGCCTGCTCGAGGAGTACCTCCAGGGCATGCGCGAGCAGCTCGGCCTCCTTGCGGACCTAGCGGACCGCCTGGGCGCCGCGGGGAACGACCGCGACGCGCTCGACGCGCTGCGACGGGAGACGCACAAGATCCACGGATCGGCCGGGTCGTACGGTTTCTGGGGCGTCTCCCGCCTCGCGGCCGGAATGGAGGCGACGGTCAAAGACTGGGCCGCCCGGCCCGATGACGTGGACGCGGACCGCGGTTCGCTCGCCCACTGGTTCGTGAGCCGACTGGCCGAAGGGCTGCAAATCGAAGTCCCGAGTACGAGGGGCGGGGATCACGCCCCCCACCCCCCCCAGCCCCCCAGCCCTCCGCCGCCGCCCGCCCGGCCAGAAGGGACGCAGGTGCCCGACATCGTGGTAGTTGAGGACGACCCGGCCCTCGCAGATCTCCTGGAGTACGGCCTGCGCTCCCGCGGCTATCATTTCGCGTCGTTCCGGAACGGGCGCGAAGCGCTCGATCACCTGCTCGCCCTCGACACGGGATCGGCGCGTCCACTGCTCCTGCTCGACGTAGACCTGCCCGCCCTCGACGGGTACTCGATCCTCGCCGCACTCCAGCGCGAGCGCCCCGACGCCTACCGAGTGGTGTTCACGACGGTGCACGGCGACGAGAGCGAGCAGCTGCGCGGGCTCGAAGCCGGGGCGTTGGACTACCTCGTCAAGCCGATCAGTCTGCGCGTGGCGCTCGAGAAGATCCGGCGGTGGGTGGGCAAATGACGAGTCGTCACTTTCTCACCGTGGTGGCGATCGCCCAAGGCGCGCTCCTCGTCTCCCTCATCATCCTCATCATTCTCAACCGGTGGTTTCGTCTGCGCCGCCGAGCCCGCGTGCACCCGCGGGTACTCCGGCTGAACGCGGCTATGCAAGGCTGGGCGTTCGGCTCGACGGACCTGGGGAGCGTGCTGGTGCATCTGGCGCGCCTGCCCATCCCGCTGGCGGTGGATGCGCTGGCGAGCTGGTCGGCCCGCGTCCCCGGCGATCGCTGGCGCCAGCTCGCCGCCGCGCTGCGCGGCCATTGGTGGGCGAGAATCGTACGGTCGAACGCGGCGTCGGGGCGGTGGTGGAAGCGGCTCGAGGCCGCTCGCTTCTTTGCCGTTGCCGCGACGCCGGAGGATACGTCAAGCGTCCTCAAGCTACTGCACGACGCGAACCCCGCCGTGCACATCGCGGCCGTCGCCACGCTCGAGCGGCTCGAGAGCACGGCGCTCACCACGGCGGCACTCGAGCGCCTCCCGCGGCTCGCGCCCACCGTCGGAGCCTACTACGCCGGCATGCTCCGCCGGTCCCGTCCGGTCGTCGTACAGCTGCTGCTCAAAATGCTGCAGCGCACTGACGACCCGGCCTTGCCGCGGCTGACGGAGTTTGCCAGCCGCCTGAACGAGCCCGCGCTCCGCGAGACGCTCACCGGGCTTGGCGCGCATCCCAATCCAGAAGTCCGCGTCCAAGCAGCGCGCGGCGTCGGCGCGTTTCCACACCCGGCATCGATCGCCGTTCTCACTCGGCTGGTCAAGGACGAGGCCTGGGCCGTCCGCGCCCAGGCGGTGCGCTCGCTCGGCATGATCGCCGACCGCGCCACCCTGCCGCTCGTGCGCGACGCGCTCCGCGACCCCGAATGGTGGGTGCGGATCCGGGCAGGCCTCGCGCTCACGCGCTTCGGAAGTGTGGGTCGGGACGTGCTGCTGCAGAACGAGCACGGCGCCAACCAGGGCGCGCGCGACATGGCGCGCCTCGTCCTGGGCCTCTCGACGCAGGCGCTGGCGGAGTACGCCACATGAGGGAACTCCTCGGGCGGGGAGACTACATCATCCTCGTCTATTTCCTGGCGCTCAACTCGTTCTATGCGCTGCTCCTGATCCTGTCCATCCCGGAGATATGGGAGCAGACGCGGCTCGCCGAGGACGACGATTTCCAGCGGATCATGCAGAGCGACGCGCTGCCGCCCATCTCACTGCTGGTTCCCGCGTACAACGAGCGTGCCACAATCGAAGCCAGCGTCACCGCCATGCTCACCCTCGAGTATCGCAGCTTCGAAGTGATCGTGGTGAACGACGGCTCCAAGGACGAGACGCTCGAACGACTGCAGGAGGCGTTCGACCTCTACGAAGTGCCCCGGACGTATCCCGAGGGAATCCCGACCCGCCCGCTCAGAGCCGTGTACCGGTCGCGCAGCCGCACGCGCCTCGTGGTCATCGACAAGGAGAACGGCGGCAAGGCGGACTCTCTCAACGCTGCGATCAACGCCAGCCGTTTCCCTCTGGTGATCGCCGTGGACGCCGACACCCTGATCGAGCCGGACGCGCTCCTCCGGCTCACCCGGCCGTTCCTGCTCGGCCGCCACATCGCCGCCGTGGGCGGCACGGTTCGCGTGGCGAACAGCTGCACGGTAGAGCACGGGCGGGTGATCGACGCGCGGGTACCGCGCCGTTTCCTCCCGGGCGTGCAGGTGGTGGAGTACCTCCGCGCATTTCTGTTCGGACGCCTCGGATGGAATCGGCTGGGGGGCAACCTCATCATCTCGGGCGCGTTCGGGCTGTTTCGCAAAGAGGACGTGGTCGCCATCAACGGCTACCGCACAGCCAGTGTGGTGGAAGATCTCGACCTCGTGGTGCGGCTGCACCGTTACCTGCTGCAGCGGGGCGTCCGCTACGAGATGCCGTTCATTCCAGACCCTGTCGCATGGACGGAGGTGCCCGAGTCCGGAAAGGTGCTCGCGCGGCAGCGCGAGCGCTGGCACCGCGGTCTCCTCGCGGCGATGTGGACCTATAAGACCATGCTGTTCAATCCGCGCTACGGGCGGGTCGGCCTTATCGCCGTTCCGTTCTACACGTTCGGCGAGGCACTGGCACCGCTCATCGAGGTGTTGGGATACGTCATCACCGTCGTGGGCTTGGCACTCGGCATCGTCAATGTCGGTTTCGCCTTGCTGTTCATGCTCGTTGCCTGGGGCTACGGCATGCTGCTGTCGCTCTGGGCGGTGGTGCTCGAGGAGGCGAGCTTTCGCCGCTACCGCCGGTTCGGGGACTTACTTCGTCTGGTCGTGTTCGCGACGCTCGAAAACTTCGGGTATCGCCAGCGAACGGTGTGGTGGCGGCTCAAGGCATTCTTTACGGTGTGGAGATATCAGCAGGTATGGGGCGAAATGACAAGGACAGGGTTCGAGGCTCCAGGAGGTGCAAAGGCTAGACGCGCAGACGCACAGGGGTAAAATCTATGCGTCTAGCTCTTGCCTTTCCTAGACTCCGCCGCCACCCGCTCCGCCGCTCGCAGCACCCGCAAGACATTCAGCCCCGCGAGCTTCCTGACGTCCTCTTCACTCCATCCCCTGCGCAGGAGCTCCGCGATCAGATCCGGGAATTTTGACACGTCCTCGAGCCCGACCGGCACGTCCGTAATGCCGTCGAAATCCGAGCCCAGCCCCACGTGATCCACTCCCGCCAGGGCGCGGATGTGCTCGATGTGGTCCGCCACCTGGGCCAGCGTCGCTTTGGGGGCGCGTGCCGCCCACGCCCTGGTCGACTCCGCGACGGTGGCCGAGTCCGCTCCCGCCGCGCGCAGCGCGTGGATCCGGGCCTCGACGCTGTCTTCGTGCAAGCGGACCGCTTCGGAGACGAACCCGGGATTGAAGTTGACCATGACGATCCCGCCATTTGCCGGTATCAGCTTGAGAATCGAATCCGGCACGTCGCGGGCGTGGTGCGCGAGGGCGCGGGCCGAGGAGTGAGAAAACATGACCGGCGCGTGTGTGGCGTGCAGCGCGTCCGACATGGTGGCGTCGTTGACATGCGACAGGTCGACCAGGATGCCCAGCCCGTTCATCTCGTGCACCACTTCCCGGCCGAACGCCGAGAGGCCGCGCGACGCCGTGTCCGTGGACGCCGTCGCCCAGGAGAGACTCCGCCAATGGGTGAGCGTGATGTAGCGCACGCCGAGCGCCGCGAACATCCGCAGCGTGCCGAGCGAGTTCTCGATGGCGTGCCCGCCCTCGATGCCGATCAGGCACGAGATCTTTCCCGACTTGAAGTTGCGCTCGACGTCGGCGGCGGTGTACGCCAGGGCGAGGTCGCGCGGGTACTTCGCGCACAGCCGCTTGATCAAATCGATCTGCTCGAGCGCGTACACGGCCGGATGCGGCCCCGAGTCCAGCGTCGTGACCGGCACGTAGGCGGCCCAGAACTGCCCGCCGACCTCCCCCGCGCGCAGCTTGGGAATGTCGCTCATGAGCTTCGGCTGTAGCACCGCGAAGTCCACGGAGTCGAGCCCGCCCCGACCGCGAATGGCGTCGGGAATGTCGTTGTGGCCGTCAATGAGCGGGACGGTCTTCAGGATGCGGAGGGCCTGGGCGCGGTAGTCTTGGGCGGATAGTCGGCTAGACGGATAGACGGAGAGTAAGAAGAACAGCCCCCGAACCGTCCAACCGCCTAACCGCCTGACCGCCTTCATCGCTGCTCCGCCGTGAGAGTTTGGGCACGAAAGCTGGCGCCGCCTCACCCGCTTATCAAGATTACGGATACATGCCCGACACCAAGACCAAGATCGACTTCGAGCTCAACACCGAGCCCGTCGAGGTCGCCTTCGCACCGCACAAGACGCTGCTCGAAGTCCTGCGTGAGGACCTGGGGCTCACCGGGACGAAGCACGGCTGCGAGCTGGGGGAATGCGGCACCTGCACCGTGTTGCTCGACGGAACACCCGTTCTGTCCTGTCTCGTCCTCGGCCTCGCCTGCGCCGGGCACCACGTGAAGACGGTCGAGGGGATGGCCGAGCACGGCACGTTGCATCCCCTGCAGGAGGCGTTCGCCGAGCTGGGCGCCGCACAGTGCGGCTATTGTACGCCCGCGTTCCTGCTCGCGGCCGAGGCGCTCCTCGCGACCAGCGCGAGCCCTTCGCGCGAAGCCATCAAGCAGGCCCTCGCCGGCAACCTGTGCCGTTGCACCGGCTACATCAAGATTTACGAGGCGGTCGAGTTGGCCGCGGCGCGGATGCGGGGCGAGGATGCGGCACCGAGGAAGGAGAGCCTGTATGGCGTCGGGTAAGAAGCGGACCGCCGCCTTCCGTGTCATTGGCAAGGCGCTCCGGAAAGTCGACGCGACGGCGAAGGTGACTGGCGTGACCAGGTTCGCCGACGACCTGTTCCTGCCACGTATGCTCTACGCCAAGCTGCTCCGGAGCCCGCATCCGCACGCCCGCATCGTCTCGATCGACGTTGCGAAGGCACGGGCCCTTCCAGGGGTCAAGGCGGTGCTCACGGGAAAGGATCTCCCGATTCCGTTCGGGATTCTCCCCGTGAGCCAGGACGAGCATGCGTTGGCGCTCGACACGGTCCGCTTCGTGGGCGATCCGGTGGCCGGCGTGGCCGCGACCAGTGAAGAGATCGCGACGCAGGCGCTCGACCTTATTCACGTCACCTACGAGCCGCTCCGCGCATTCCCCGACGCGGTGGACGCCGTCGAGCATCCCGACCCGGTGATCCACGATTACGCTGATGCCGGCAACATTCACAAGCTGATCGATCTCGAGTTCGGCGACGTCGACGCCGGATTTCGAGAAGCCGACCTGGTGCGCGAAGACCTGTTCTTCTTCGAGGGAAACACGCACCTGCCGATGGAGCAACACGCGGCCGTGGCGGACTGGTCTCCCGATCCGAGCGGCAAGCTCACGCTGTGGAGCTCCACCCAAACGCCCCATTACGTGCATCGGGCGCTCGCTAAGGTCCTCGAGCTGCCCCCGGCGCGGATCCGCGTGGTCGCCACGCCGAACGGCGGCGGGTTCGGCGGGAAGAGCGACCCGTTCAGTCACGAAATCGTCGCGGCCAAGCTCGCGATGGTCACGGGCCGGCCGATCAAGATCACGCTCACGCGCGAAGAGGTGTTCTACTGCCACCGCGGGCGCCACCCCACGCTCATGTGGGTGAAAACCGGCGTCAAGAATGATGGCGCGATCACCGGCATGCATTTCAAGTCCCTGCTCGACGGCGGCGGCTACGGGTCCTACGGGGTCGCGAGCACGTACTATACCGGGGCGCTGCAGACCGTCACGTATCCCGTTCCACGTTACAAGTTTCAAGGCGCAAGAGCATTCACGAACAAGCCACCCTGTGGCCCCAAGCGCGGACACGGAACGCCGCAACCGCGCTTCGCGCTCGAGGTCCACCTCGACAAGCTCGCCGAGCAGCTCGGCCTGGATCCGGCGGAGCTCCGGCTCAAGCATCTCGTTCCGCCTCACTCGCTCACCGCCAACTGGCTACGCGTCGGCACGATGGGTCTGGGCCGCTGCATCGAGAAAGTCGTCGGTGGCTCGGAATGGAAACGCCGGCACAAACAGCTCCCGTACGGGCAGGGCATTGGGCTCGCGTGCTCTTCCTACATCACCGGTGCCGGCCTGCCCATCTATTGGAACGCGATGCCCCACTCGGGCGTCCAGCTCAAGTGCGACCGCGGGGGCGGCGTGACGGTGTTCTGCGGCTCCACGGAAATCGGGCAGGGATCCGATTCGATCCTCGCGATGATCGTGGCCGAAGTGCTGGGGCTCGACCCGGGGCATATCGCCGTCGTCACCGGCGACACCGATCTGACGCCGGTGGACCTGGGGAGCTACTCCAGCCGGGTCACCCTGATGACCGGTAATGCGGCGATCCAGGCCGCCGAGCGCGCCCGCGACCTCATCGCGCCCCACGCCGCCCGCAAGCTCGAGGTGCCCGAAGAGCGCCTCACCTTCGCGGATGGGCGGGTGTTCGACGTGGAGCGGCCCGAGCACGGACTCGGCTTCGCGGAGGCAGTAGTGCTCGCCGAGGCCGCCCTTGGCACCGTCGGAACGGTCGGGTCGTACACGCCGCCCCGCTCGCCCGGTCGCTATCGCGGCGCCGGCGTGGGCCCGTCGCCCGCCTACTCCTATAGCGCGTGTGTCGCCCTCGTGGACGTGGATCCGGCCACCGGCATCGTGCGCGTGCCGAAGATCTGGATCGCCCACGACGTCGGACGCGTGATCAATGCGGCGAGTGTGATGGGCCAGATCGAAGGATCGGTGTATATGGGGCTGGGCGAGGCGCTCATGGAGGAGATGGCGTACCGCGGCAACCGCAATGTCGTCCACAAGATTCCCAGCCTGCTCGAGTACAAGAGCCCCACCACGCTAGAGATGTGTGACGTGGTGACGTACGTCGTGGAGGACCCCGATCCGAATGGACCGTTTGGCGCCAAGGAGTGCGGCCAGGGACCGCTGCTCCCCGTTCCGCCGGCAGTGGCGAACGCCGTGTACGATGCCGTCGGGGTGAGGATCGACGAAGTGCCGATCACGCCCGAGAAGGTGTTCAAGGCCCTCCGGCGCAAGGAGAAAGGCGAAGACCCCCGGTTCGGACCCACTCGCTTTCCTGAGATCCCGTGGCCGGAGCCAACGCGCGTCCCCACACCCTCGGAGGGCGGCGATGGAACCGCAGTCGGACCGAAGCCGGCGACGGCGAGCGCCAAGCGCTGATGCTCAGACTGCCCTCGTTCGCCTACCGGCAGCCGCGAACCCTCGCCGAGGCGTTCGCGATGAAGGCCGACGCCGGGCCCGACGCGAGCTACGTCGCCGGCGGGACAGACCTGTATCCGAACATGAAGCGACGCCAGCAGGAGCCGAGGACGGTCATCTCGCTGATGGGGATCCAGGAGCTGGAAGGTGGGAAGGATGGAAGGGTGGAGGGCGGCGCCGTGTTGGGATCGTGCGTGACCTTGAGCGCTCTTTCCAACATTCCAACCATCCAACATTCGTATTCCGCGGTGGCAACGGCGGCGGCTCTCGTCTCAACGCCGCTTCTCCGAAACATGGGCACACTCGGCGGCAACCTGTGCCTCGACACGCGGTGCAACTACTACGATCAGACCTACGAGTGGCGCAAGGCGATCGATTTTTGCATGAAGAAGGACGGCCACATCTGCTGGGTGGCGCCATCGTCGCCGCGCTGCTGGGCGGTGACCTCGTCGGATTTGGCCCCGGTCATGGTCGCGCTCGGTGCGGAGTATCTGCTGGCGGGCCCGGCCGGCGAGCGGGTCGTGCCCGCGGCGCGGTTCTACAAGAACGACGGCATCAACTACCTCACCAAGCAGCCCGACGAGGTATTGGTCGACGTTCGCCTTCCCGCGACCGGCGATTGGGACGCCGTCTATCACAAGCTGCGTCGGCGCGGCTCCTTCGACTTTCCCGTCCTCGGAGTCGCCGCGTGGGTAAAGTGGGAGCGGGGAGCAGGGAGCAGGGAGCGGGTGGCGGAGGCGCGCGTCGTTCTCGGCGGCGTAGCGAGCTGGCCGCAGGAGGTTCCTGAGGCCGGAGCCGCGCTGCGCGGCACAGTCCTCTCTGCCGACGCGATCGCGGCCGCCGCCGAGGCGGCATACCGCCCCGCGAAGCCCATGGACAATACCGACTTCGATCTGTCCTGGCGGAAGCAAATGACGCGAGTCTACGTCACGCGGGCCCTCGAGGAACTCGGGCGCCGCCGGAGCACTACTAGGTAAATCCGAACTGCGGAGCCCTCATGCATGAAGAGCTGACGCCTCTCGAGCCGTCCCTGGCGCCACAATACAACCTGATCGCCGAGCGGCTGTTCCGCGCCAGGACCGTGATCATCAGCGGCGAAGTCACCCAGCAGGTCGCCGCAAATGTCACGGCGCAGCTCCTCGCGCTGGCGGGCGAGTCGAGCGACGACATCACGGTGTTCATCAACTCCCAGGGCGGGCACGTCGAGGCGGGCGACACGATACACGACTTGGTGCGGTTCTTGAGCCCCCGGGTCCGCATGTTGGGCACCGGTTGGGTAGCGAGTATCGCTGCCCTGATCTACGTAGCGGTCCCTCGCGAAGACCGCTACTGCTTACCGAACACCCGATTCCTGCTCCACCAGCCCGCCGGCGGCGCGGGCGGTTCCGCGAGCGACATCGAGATCGAGGCTCGGGAGATCCTCAAGATGCGGGACCGGCTCAATCGCGTGTTCGCCCAGCAAACCGGGCAGCCCCTCGAGCGGATCGAAGAGGATACCCGGAGGAATTTCTGGCTGACCGCCGAGGAGGCACGCCGCTACGGGCTGGTGGGCAGGGTCATCGAGCACCAGGCGGAACTGACAGCCGCTTCATGAGGCCGGCGCGCCAGCGGTGCGGGTGGCGTCGGCCAGTACTTCCACCTCAGCCATCGCACGGTCGAGGATCCCAACCAAGCGCTCGCGTGTAGCCTCGTCGTGAGCCCGGAACCCAGTGCGGTACACGCCCTTCACCAGCCGGCCGAGGGAGCGGTTGACGTCGGCCATGCCGCCACCCAGGGTGCGATCTACCGCGTCGCGTACGCGATCGAAGATGTCGTCCACCGCGTCGCGGTGCTCGTCGAGAAACGTGCGTCCTGCGTCGGTGATCTCGTACACCTTCTTGCCCTCGACGTCTTTCGCCCTTACCAGCCCCTCGTCCTCCAGCCACTGCAACGTGGGGTAGACGGTGCCCGGCGATGGCGAGTAGCAGCCGTGCAGCTGCTCCTGCAGCTCCTTCATGACCTCGTAGCCGTGACGCGGCTTGTCCTTGAGAAGCTTGAGGATCACGTACTTCATGTCGCCCGACTCGAACCAGCGACGCCGACGCCCACGCGGGCCGGCCCAGAAGAAGCCGCGGGGTCCAAACCCGAAGGCGAAACGGTCCCATCCGAACTGCCTTGTCATACCTGGCTCCAAATTGTACGATGTAACGCCAAGATATAGCGACACGATATATCTTGTCAAGCAGCGTAATCGTGCTCACAGCCGTATCGTCTGTGATCGCACAAGTTCCAAGGCCGCACGAAATTGTGCAGAGGGGCCACGGCGCTACATTTGGAGCCCGCGCCAGGCCCTTTTTTATCCCATAGCTCGCGCCCTGGAAGGAGCCCCGATGACCGTGCAGGTGACCCCCCACCCCAAATGGGTGGCCGACCTGGATGCCGCGCTCGATCCGAGCCGCGAGGCGATCCTCGACACTCCGGTGATCGTCGACGCCTCGGAAAACCAGCTGGCAGCCGGGCGGATCCAGAACTTCCTCGTGGCCTTCTACCCGATCATCCGGGACTTCCCGCAGTGGCTCCAGGTGCTGCTCGACCGGTCGCCTGAGGACGGCAAGGCGTTCTTCCGGGACAACATCCGCGTGGAGAAGCGGCATGACGCGATGTGGCGCGCCATGGGCGACGGGTTTAACGTCCCCAAAGCGCGATTCCACGTACCCGAGCCGATGATTCCGGACGTCAAGGCCTTCCACGCCTACCTGACCGAGATGTGTCGGGACGCGAGCTTCGGCGCTGCGGTGTCCGCGACCAACTACGCCGTGGAAGGCGTGGCGCAGAAGATCTCGGAGAAGGCGCTCGGCGGGCTCGCCAAGAATGAGAAGATCGGGCCACGGGGACGCTGGTGGCTGGAGGAGCACGCGAAGTACGACGATGAGCACCCGATCCACGCCCTCGAGATCATCAAGAACTGCGTCAAGCGTGGTGAGGCTCCGCAAGGCGTGACCGAATCGGCGCTCAAGAGCCTGGCCCTCATGAAGGATGCGATGGTGGCTTCGTACGACTCATGAGTAAAGGCAGGCGCATCTCGCCGACGCGCGGGATTCGGCCCGCGGCATCCTCTTCCAAGGCGGCGCCCGGCCGCGGGCCGTTTGACCAGTCGCGGGTGGCGGCGGAGATCGTGGCCGCCCTCGCGGACGCGGTGGTCGTGACGGGCATCGACCGGCTGGTGTTGACGGGCAACCGCGCCGCGGCCGAGCTGTTCGGACGGCCGCTCGAGGATCTCGCCGGCACTCCCATAGACGATCTCGTCGCACTGAGTGAGCGCCAGCACGTGGCCGAGCGCGAGCATCGTGCGGTGGGGGGCGAAGCGCAGCTCTACGAAACCAAGGTGGTTCGGGTCGACGGGGAGGAGCGCGTGGTGGCGGTGGCCACAACGTCGCTGATCCTCGAGGGTGAGCTGCTGGGCACCGTGGCGACCCTGCGGGACATCACGGAGCAGAAGCGGGCGCAGGACACCCTGGCGCGCTCGGAGGCCCGATACCGTAACCTGTTCGAATCTGCGTCGGACGCGATTGCGACGTTCGATGCGAACGGCCGGTTCACGACGTTCAATCACGCCGCGGAGATCATCTCGGGGTACCGCCGAGAAGAGCTCCTGGGCCAGTGGTTCGCGCCCATGCTCCCGGACGACGAGCTACCGAAGGGGCTGGGGCACTTTCAGAAGGCGCTCGCGGGCGAGACCGGCCTGTTCGAGACGAACTTCTTCCGCAAGGACGGCGAAGTCCGGACGATTCAGGTGACGTACTCGACGCCGCAGCTGGATGAGGAGGTCCTCTGCGTCATCCGCGATGTCACGGACCAGAAGATGTTGCAGGAGCAGCTGATCCAGTCCGAGAAGATGTCGGCCATCGGGCAGCTCGTCTCGGGCGTGGCGCACGAGCTCAACAACCCGCTCGCGGGCATCTCGGCTTTCGCTCAGCTGCTCCTGTCGGAGAAGCGCTTCCCACCCGACCAGCGAACCGCCGCCGAGATGATTTACGCCGAGGCCCGGCGCGCCTCCCGCATCGTGCAGAACCTCTTGACGTTCGCGCGCCAGCACAAGCCGGAGCGCACGCCGACGTCGGTCAACCAGGTGCTCGACGACACCCTCGAGCTGCGCGGCTACGAGCTCCGCGTCCGGGGCATCGACGTGCAACGGGACTATGACGAGCAAGTCTCGGAGACGATGGCGGACGCGCATCAGCTGCAACAGGTGTTTCTGAACTTGATCACGAACGCCGAGCAGGCGATGGAGCGCGCGGAGCGGGATCAGCAGCGCCTCACGGTGCGCACACGCCGCACGGGCGATTTGATCCGGACCGAGGTCGAAGACACGGGGCCCGGCATCCCGCCTAACCTGCTCGAGCGCATCTTCAACCCGTTCTTCACCACGAAACCAACGGGCTCGGGCACCGGACTCGGGCTCTCGATCTCCCTGGGGATCGTGCGCGAGCACGAAGGGCGCATCTGGGCGGAGAACGCGCCCCACGGCGGCGCCCGGTTCGTGATCGAGCTCCCGATCGTGGCACCGCGCGGCACGGGCGAGTTCCTGAGCACGCCGGCGACGCAACCGGTTACCGACCGCCTGCACGTGCTCGTCGTGGACGACGAGGCCTCGGTCCGTGTGGCACTCCAGCGCTACCTGTCCAGCCGTGGCCACGAGGTGGAGACGACCGCCAGCGGCAAGGAGGCCCTGGCCCGGATGCGCGAAGATGCCTTCGATGCCGTGATCATCGACATGCGGATGCCGGACGTTTCGGGAGAGCAGCTCTTCGGGGAGCTCAAGGCCCGCGACCCGTCTTACGCCGAGCGCGTGATCTTCACGACCGGGCAGCTGGTGGACGACGCTGTGCGCGGGTTCCTGGCTTCGACCGGGCGACCGTGCGTGCCGAAGCCCTTCGAGTTCAGCTCCTTCGACCAAGTCCTGCCTGCCCGTCGGATGCCTGACGGGCGGTAGCGAAAGCGGGGGTAACCGGTGGTGGCCCCCGCCTGTTTACACGCGCTGGACGTGAGGGCGTCGTCGCATGACCCGGCGCCACGCGCTCTGCTCGTCGCGCTCATGCCGCTCCTCGCGCACGCGAACGCGGTCGTCGCGCGACGGCACTTTCCAGCCCACCGTCAGGCGCTTCTGCTTGCGCATGAGCTCGACCGACACGGTCTCGCCCTTGTCGTACGAGCGGAGGATGCGCATCGCCTGCTCCGGGCTCGCGGGCTTGCGCCCGCCGATCGAAAGGATGACGTCGCCGCCCCGCAACGGGAGGCCAGAGTCGGCCGGCGCCTTCACCACCAGCAGCCCTTCCTTGGTTCCGAAGTACTCGCCCAGGTCCGGGTTGAGGCTCACCAGCTTGAGATCGCTCCATGGCGATCCGAGGAAATCGAACGTCATGTCGGGCATGTCATGCATGTCGGGCATCCCGGGCATGACCATCATCCCGGGGTCACCCATCTCCATCCGGAACCGCCCGGCGCCCAGGTTCTCCGCAACGAGCGTGGCCTTTTTCGAATCGGTGCCCCGACGGTATTCAACCTGGACCGTGTCGCCCGGATCGAGCCGATGGGCGAGCTCGATGAGCTTCTTTCCGGGGCCTGATTCCTCGTCATCATCAGAGGGCAATCCGCCGAGCGCAGTGCCGTTGAATTTCGTGATGATGTCGCCGACTTTGAGACCCGATTTGTCGGCCGGACCGCTGGGGGTCACAGCCTCGATCTTCGCGCCGTACTTGTCCGTCTCGGCACTGGCGTCGGTCCGCACGATGACGCCGATCCGGCCGCGGTTCTCACCCCTCACGAACGCGAAGCCTCGCCCAACAGGGGGCGCCCGCCGCGTGACCCGCGGCGCGGTAGGGGTCGTGTCCTGGGCGGTGACTACGGTCGGCCATGCGACCAGGGCGGCAGCGGCGAGCACAATCCACTTCCGTTGCATCTGCGATATCCCTCCGGGCTCTACAGCCCTACGTAGGAAGCGCGGGTCACCCGGACGCTCACGAGCTGCTGCATCAAGTCCACCCGCTGCTGCCACAGTTTGACGAGCTCGGCGGGATCCACCGCTGGCGCAGGGCCACCCATCCGGGTCAGCTCGCCGTCGATGACGGCAATGCGATCTTCCAGGGCGGACGCCACGGCGGCCTCCCGGCCGCTGGTCACTCGCCCCTCCGGCTCGTAGCGCTGGAGCTGCTGCTCGAGCGTGGCCGACTGCTGTTTGACGCGCGTCAGCTCGGCGCCGGCCACCGGCGCGGTCCAGAACGGACGGAACACGAGCAGCCCGGCGACCACCGCTGCCGCGGCCACGCTCCACACGCCCCAGCGCTCGCGGCGGCGGCGCCGCTCCGCGACCACTGCATCGCGCACGACACCCCACCGATCCCGCGGCGGCCGGCGCACCGGCAGCGCCTTGAGTTGCGCCACGCGCTGATACAGCGCCTCGAGCTCCGCGCGACAGGTCACGCATGCCTCCGCATGCTGCCGGGCCCACGCGGACGCCTCACCGGCCCGCAACGCGAGCAGGTCGTCCATCGTGCAGTGCATCATTGTGCCTCTCCCCCCTCCGCAAGCAGCCGGCGCAGCCGGGCATGCGCCCGCGCCAACTGCGACTTCGAAAAACTCACCGTCCGCTCCATCCGCTCCGCGATCTCCTCGTGCGTGTAGCCCTCGACGTCATGCAGCCAGACCACGGCGCGCGAGGTGGGCGTCAGTCGCTCGAACGCCCGCTCGAGATCGATGCGCGCGGGCACGCCACCCACTCCGAGACCCGGTCCCGCCTGCACGTACTCCTCGTGCAGCTCATCCGTGTGCCGCAGCTGTCCACTGCGGATCCGCATCAGCGCCTTCGACACGGCGATCTGCCGCACCCAACCCCACAGATGCCCCTCGCCACGGTACTGCTTGATGCTCCGTACCACCTCGAGAAACGTCTCCTGCAGGACGTCCTCCGCTTCCTCGGACTGGCGCAGCATGCGGAGCGCCAGGTTGTACACGGGCGTCTCGAACGCCCGGTACAGCGCTTCCAGCGCTTCCAGGTCGCCCGTCTTCGCCCGCGCAACGAGGATGTCGGGAACGGCGAGTGAGATGGTCATCTCCTGAACAACATAGATGCGTGAACTACGGCACCCGTCGCACAACGGCGTCATGCCGCACGTAACCGATTGCGATTCGGCAGGTTGCGACTATTTTCCGGCATGCCCGTCACGCTCGATCGCACCACGCTGCACACCTGGCTCGAACACTGGCAGGACGAATACGACGCCGCCTTCCTCTATCTCGTCCTCGCCGGCCAGGAGCAGGATCAGAAGCGGAAAGACGTCTACATCAAGCTCGCGGGCGTCGAGGAGCGTCACGTGCAGCTGTGGGAAAAGCTGCTCGCCGAGCACGGGCACGCGGTCGGGCGGACCAAGCCGTCGCTGAACGCGCGACTCCGGGCGTGGTTCGGCCGGCGCTTTGGGTCCGGCTACCTCCTGCCGCTGCTGCTCCGGGAGGAGGGGCAGGAAGTGAAGGGGTACATGGACCTTCACAAGGCAGCCACGTTCGACGACGCGCGCGACGTTTCGCTCAAGCTCGCTAAGGAATCGGCGGCGCACGCCGAAACGTTGGCGGCGCTCGCGGGCCGGGCGGCGGAGCCGTGGCACAAGACCGGCTCCGGGGGCTTCCTCCGCAACGTGGTCTATGGCTTCAACGACGGGCTCACGGCGAACTTTGGACTCGTGGCGGGCGTGATCGGCGCCAACGTAGCGCCGCATCTCGTGCTGCTCTCCGGGCTGGCCGGGATGATCGCCGACGCGCTCTCGATGGGCGCGTCGGGCTACCTGGCGGCGAAAAGCGAGCAGGAAGTGTACGCCCACGAGATCGCGATGGAGAAGGAAGAGATCCGCATCATGCCGGAAGTGGAGGAGGAGGAGCTGGCGCTCGTGTATCAGACGAAAGGCATCGAGTCGGGTATCGCACGCAAGATGGCCGCCGAAGTGATGCGCGACTCGCAACGCGCGCTGGATGAGCAGGTGCGCGAGGAGTTGAAGATCGGCGAGGCGCACGCTACACCGTTCCGGGAAGGCTGGGTGACGGGTGCGGCGACGGCGGTGGGCGCCTTCATTCCGGTGTTCCCGTTCCTCGCCTTCCCCGGGCGAACGGCGGCGTGGATCGCGTTCACGATCGCGATGCTATCGCACTTCGGGGTCGGCGCCGCCCGGAGCTTCTTCACCGGGCGGAGCGTGATCCGCAGCGGCATCGACATGTTCGTGGTGGGCCTGGGCGTAGCGGGCGTCGGGTACGTCGTGGGAGACCTGATCGCGAAAATCCCCTAGACCACGAGGTTCAGCACCCGATCCGGGACGTAAATCGTCTTTCGGACGGGCTTCCCGTCCACGAACTTCTTCACCGACTCATCCTGCATGGCGCGCGCGACCACTTCCACTTCGGTTGCGCCGCGATTCACGTTCACCCGCCCGCGGACTTTGCCGTTCACCTGCACCACCACCTCTACTTCGCCGGCGGCCGCCAGGCGCTCGTCGTGCTGGGGCCAGCGCTCATTAAAGATCGACTGCCTGTGACCAAGCACGGACCAGAGTTCTTCGGCAAGATGTGGTGCGTATGGTGCGAGCATGATGAGTAGCGGCTCCACTGCGTCCCTGCTCCCAGCTCCCTGCTCCCTCACGAGATTCACGTACTCCATCATCGCCGAGATCGCGGTGTTGTAATCGAGCTGCTCCGTGTCCGTCGTCACTTTCCTGATCGTCTGATGGAGCTTGCGCTCGACCTCCTGGGGTAACCCCGGGCCTGCGCCCCGGGTCAGCCCGGCAGCCTCATGCGCGGTGGTCCACACCCGGTCCAGGAATCGCCGAATGCCGATGATCGTCGTGTCGCGGAAGTCACCGCCCTCCTGGAACGGCCCGAGGAACATCAAGTACATCCGGAAGGTGTCGGCGCCCCACTTCTGGATGTAGGCATCGGGAATCACCACGTTGCCGCGCGACTTGGACATCTTCGCGCCGTCCTTGATGATGAGCCCGTGCGCTCGAAACTTGGGGAACGGCTCCTCGAAGGCGACGTGCCCGAGCTCCTGAAGCACCATGGTGATGAAGCGCGAGTACAGGAGGTGCAGCACGGCGTGCTCGTTGCCGCCGATGTAGCTCGTCACGGGAAGCCATGTCTCGGTGCGCTTCCGGTCCCACGGCCGGTCGTCGAACTCGGTGGAGGGATAGCGCAGGTAATACCAGGCGGAGTCGAGGAACGTGTCCGAGACGTCGGTCTCGCGCCGCCCCTCTGCCCCACACTGCGGGCACTTCACGAAGTACCACTCCTTGTGCCGGGCAAGCGGCGACACGCCACTCGCGTCGGGGCGGAAGTCCTCGATGAACGGCAGCTCGACCGGCAGATCCTTCTCGGGGACGCCGACCGGGCCGCAGCG
>DASZCN010000114.1:0-122362 GCA_035943095.1 Gemmatimonadales bacterium
CTTGTTACCCGAGAGGCCCACCACGCTCGTGATGTTGATGATGCGGCCCCAGCGACGCTTGATCATCCCGCGGGCGGCGTGCTTGGTGACGAGGAACGCGCCCTTCAAGTTGGTGTTCAGGACCGTATCCCAATCGTCCTCCCCGATCCGGAACAGCAGGTTGTCGCGCGTGGTGCCGGCGTTGTTCACGACCACGTCGATGCGGCCGAAATCCTTTTCGACCGCAGCCACGGTCGTTTCGACCTGCTCCGCGTCGCTCACGTCACAGCCGTAGCCCCGTGCCCCTCCCCCGTTGCCCAGGGCGGCGGCGGCCTCGCGGGCTTTCGCGACGTCCCTCGCCAGGACGGCCACGCGCGAGCCGACGCGTGCGAGCGCCTGCGCGATGGCATGCCCGATCCCGCGGCTCCCGCCCGTGACAACTGCGACCTTTCCTGTCAAATCGATCTTCATGGGTTCATGCCGCGTCCAAGAACCTCGCCACCTCGTCGGCGGTTCCCAAGGACGTCACGCTCGCCGCCGGCACGATGCGGCGCAGCAGACCCGCCAGCACGTTTCCGGGACCGATCTCGATGAAACGCGCCTCCGCGCCCCCGAGCTCGGCGGCGCGCTGCATGCTGGCGACCCAGCGCACGGGCGCGGTGAGTTGATCGGCGAGGAGCCGGCGCGCCCGGGTGGCGTCGCGGACGGGCTCCGCGGTCGCGTTGGCGATGACGGGAAACGCCGGATCACGAAATGCCGCGCGCTCGAGCGCGACGCGCAATTGATTGGCCGCCGGCGCCATGAGGGACGAGTGAAACGCGCCGCTCACCTTCAGGGGGACGACGCGCTTGGCCCCGCGCGCCTTGCACAGCTCGCCGGCCTTCGCGACGGCGTCGGGGTCGCCCGAAATAACCGTCTGATCCGGCCCGTTGAGGTTCGCGGCCACGGCGACGGCACCACCGCTCGACGCTTCACGGCACGCGGCTTCGACCTCCGCCGTCGCGAGCCCGAGGACGGCGGCCATGGTGCCCGGCCGCTCGGCACCGGCCTTTTGCATCAGCTCGCCGCGCCGCCGTACCAGTGCCGCCGCGTCGCTCGCCGAGAGCGCACCCGCCGCGACGTACGCGGAGTATTCCCCGAGGGAGTGCCCCGCGGCCGCGGCGGCGCCGTCGACACGGGGGCCCACGACCGCGAAGACCGCCGCGCTGTGCGCCAGGATCGCGGGCTGCGCGTTCTCCGTCGCCGTGAGCTGGTCCTCCGGGCCTTCGAACATCAGTGTGGTGAGGGGAAACCCGAGTGTGCCGTCGATCGCGTCGAGCGTCGCCCGCGCCTCCGGGAACCGTTCGGCGAGGTCCTGAGCCATCCCGAGTTTTTGTGCGCCCTGCCCGGGGCAGAGCCACACGGTGGCTACCACTGCACCACCAGGCTCGCCCACGTGAAACCCGCGCCGAACGCACAGAACATCACCTTCATGCCGGGTTGCAGCCGGCCGCAGCGCACCGCTTCGTCGAGCGCGATCGCGACGGATGCGGCGGACGTGTTCCCGTAGCGGTCCACGTTGACGTAGACCTTCTCCATCGGCAGCCCGGCGTGCTTGGCGGTCGCCTCGATGATCCGGATGTTTGCCTGGTGTGGGATCAAGAGATCGATATCACCGCTGGTGAGGCCGGCGCGCTCGAGCGCCTTGTCACACGCGTCGGCCATCGAGAGGACGGCCGCCTTGAACACCTCCCGCCCGGCCATCTTGATGTAGTACGAGTGGTCGGTGAGGAGCGCGGCATCCGGGGGATGCGCCGCGCCGCCACCCGGCCGGTACAAGAGCTCGGCAAGGGTGCCATCCGACTTCATGTAGCTCGAGAGGATGCCCCTTCCGTTGGTGCTTTTGCGGACCAGTGTGGCGCCGGCGCCGTCCCCGAAGAGCACCGCGGTGCTCCGGTCCGTCCAATCCATGATGGATGTGAGCTTTTCCGATGCCACGACCAGTATCTGCTCGAACTGATCGGCCGCCACGAGCCCTTCCGCCACGTTCAGGGCATAGAGGAATCCCGTGCACGCGGCCTGCACGTCGAAGGCCGCGGCGCGCTTGGCGCCCAATAGCGCCTGGAGATCACAGGCTTGCGAGGGAAGCAGGCGGTCGGGTGAGCACGTCGCAACGACGAGGGCGTCGATGTCGAGCGGGGTGAGGTCGTTCTCCCGCAGCACCTGCTCGGCCGCCGCCTTGGCCATGCACGCATTGGACTCGTCGGGTCCGGCCACGCGCCGCTCCTGAATGCCCGTGCGCTCGCGGATCCACTGGTCCGACGTATCGAGGATCTTGGAGAACTCGTCATTCGTCATCACCCGCTTCGGGGTGTAGCGTCCGGTTCCCGCAAGCTCCGCGATCGGGCGCTTCATCGGGACGCCCGCCCTTCGGCCAGCTCGGCGCCGATGTCCTGATCCACGTGGCTTTCCACCATATGCGCCGCGACGCGGATGGCGCTCTTGATCGCCCGGGCGGGCGACCCCCCGTGGCAAATGATCACGACGCCTTTCACCCCGAGGAGCGGCGCGCCGCCGTATTCGGAATAGTCGAGGAATTGGAACAGCTGCTTGGCTTCGGGTCGGCCCAACACGTCGGGGAACGCCTGTTGCATCAGCGCATTGAACATGCGGCCGGCGGACTCGTAGAATTTGAGGACCACGTTGCCAACGAAGCCGTCGCAGACCACGACGTCGATGCGCCCGTGCTTGCTCTGGCCCGCGAGGATGTCCCGCCCTTCCACGTTGCCGACGTACCGGATGCCAGAGGTCTGCTTGAGAAGCTGGTGGGCCTCCTTGACCGCGGCGTTGCCCTTTTCGTCTTCTTCACCGACGTTCAAGAGCCCTACGCCGGGCTCGGAGCGGTCGAGCACATCGCGGACGTACACCGAGCCGAGGTGAGCGAATCCGACCAGCTCGCGGGCGTCGCAGTCGACATTGGCGCCCCCGTCGAGGACCAGGACCGGATGTACCGCGGTCGGGAACAGGGCACCGATTGCCGCTCGCTGCACGCCCTCGTGCAAGCGTAACATGAGTGTCGCGGCGGCCATCACCGCCCCGGTATTCCCGGCGGAGATGAACGCGTCTGAGTCGCCTTGCTTTTGGAGATTGAGGCCAACGGCGATGGACGAGCGTGGCTTCCCTTTTACCGCGGCGAGCGGCTTTTCCCCCATCCCCACCACCTGGGGCGCGTCGACGATCTCGAGCCGCTCTCGATCGACCTCACCGTGCGCCTTGAGCGCGGCCTCGATATCGGCGTTCCGCCCCACCAGCTGGATCTGGAACGTGGGTGGGAGTTCGCGCAGGGCTTGAACCGCTCCCTCCACCTCCACCCGCGGCGCGTTGTCCCCTCCCATCGCATCGAGCGCGATGCGAATCACACTCAGGCGTCCTCCACGGCCACTCGCTGCTCATCCCTATAATAGCCGCACGTCGGGCAGACGTGATGCGGCCGCTTCAGGTCGCCACACCGGGGGCAGGGTTGCAACGCGATGGGCGCGGCCTTGTAATGCGTACGGCGCGCGCGCTTCTTCCGCTTGGAGGTTCTTCGCTTCGGTACCGCCATAGCATGGTCCTCGTTTGTCAGTCGCGGAGCTTGTGCTTCAGAGCGGTGAGCCCGTGCCAGCGTTGGTCGACGGCCGGCGGGCAGCCGCAGGGGCCCGCGTTCAGGTCCTTCCCACACCGCGGGCACAGCCCGCGGCAATCGTCTCGACACACCACCCACCGCGGGACGGCCAGGAGCAGCTCCTCCCGGACCGCGGGGCGAAGGTCGATTGCGGTCGCTTCGGGCGCCAGAAGATACGAGCTCGGGTCCTCCAGGGCGTCCGGATCACGGGAAAACAGGGCGTCGACCTTCGCCGCCACCGCGACGGGCACCGCGACGAGACAGCGGCGGCACTGCCCGACCAGTTTGGTCGTGAGCGAGCCACGCCAGTAGTACCGCCCGTCACCCGCGTCCTGCAAACGGCCTGCCACGCGCACGGGCTCGGACAGCGCGACATCGACGCCCTCGAACAGGGGATCGGCTCCTGGGACGTCCACCCGGGTCTCGACCGGGCCACCGGCAAGCTCCCGCAGGTCGATCTGTAACATGGGCAAACGAAGCTAAACCGTTGTGGCACTTGCGTCAAGCGAACTTGTCATCGTGCACCCCACAGCCCTCGTAATTCGCTCTCCGGAAAGAAAAAGGCGATCTCGCGGGCGGCATTCTCGTCAGAGTCCGATGCGTGGATCGCGTTCCGCTCCTTGGACTCGGCGTACAGCTTGCGCACCGTGCCGGGCTTCGCGTCCGCCGGATCGGTCGCGCCAATCACCTGTCGCAGGTGAGCCACAGCGTCGGCGCGCTCCAGCGCCAGCGCGAGCGCGGGCCCGGACGTCATGAACGTGACGAGCGGGCGGTAGAAGGGGCGCTCGTGGTGGACCTCGTAGAACGCTTCCGCCTGCGCCGCGCTCAGGCGGACGAGTCGCGCCGCCCGGACGCGAAAGCCGGCCGCCTCGAGGTGCGCGAGGATCTTTCCGGCGAGCGCGTTCTGGACCGCGTCGGGCTTGATGATGGCGAGTGTGAGCATCGAGATATCGGGTGTCAGGTGTCGGGTGTCAGGGGACAATGAGCCGGCGGATCACGTCGGCGCGTGTCAGGAATCCGACCACGAGGCCCTGCCGCACCACGGGGAAGCGATCGACGTCCTTGCCGCTCATCAGATTGGCAACATCGCCGAGTGTCTGATCCTCGGCCAGGCAGAGCACCGAGCGGGCCATCGCTTCTTTCACCGGAATGAGCTGAGGATCGGCCGAGCCTCGCATCACCTGCGAGCGCGTGGGCGCGCGGAACTCGCCGCTCTTGGTGCGCTGGATGAACGAAGGGATCAGGAAGCGAAGCAGCTCCCGGTGCGTGACCATCCCGATGAGCGAGCCGCTGTCGTCCACGACCGGCAGCGCCCGAATGTCCTGCTCGACCATGAGTCGCGCGACCTCTCCCAGCGTGCGCTCCGGCCCGACGGTGATGGCGTGTGGCGTCATGACATCCCGGACCGTCAGCTGGTTCGGCAGCTCGGCGGCTTCGAGCGGCGCGAGGGTGGCGACCTGCTCCGGGGTGCGCGCGGCCAGCAACGCGAGGACGGTGTCGGGATCGGCGAGCGCCCGCGCGAAGGCACCGACGACCTGCAAGTAGAGGGCGGCGTCGCGCAGCGGGGCGACGACGAAAATCACGATCCGCGCCGCCCGGTGCGGGTCCTTTTCCCAGCGGATGGGGGTCGCGGAAATTCCGACCGCGGCGACGAGATTCCGCACGGCCTCGCTCCGGAAGTGGGGGAGGAACGCGTGCTCGCCGACCGAAACCATGTCTTCGGGCCAGGTATGGCGGATGACGGCGGTGAGCCGCTGCGGATCGGCCACCGCTCCCGTCGCGATGATCCGCTCGACCAGGCGCTCCGTGGCCTCTTTCACGGTCGCCGCGCGCAACGGCACCAGCACGTGCTCGGGCTTGAGGACATCGCGGAGTCTCACAACCGTTCCTCGAGCAGCGGCACGACGTCCGCCGGCCGCTTCATGACCGAGATGCCGGCTCGTGCGAACGCGGCCATCTTTTCCGCGGCGGTGCCGCTGGAGCCGGAGATAATCGCACCAGCGTGGCCCATGCGCCGGCCCGGGGGGGCCGTTTGCCCCGCGATGAAGCCGACCACCGGCTTCGTCATGCCGGTCTGCACGAACTCGGCCGCCTGCTGCTCGTCGGTTCCCCCGATCTCACCGATCATCACCACCGCATCGGTCTCGGCATCGGCCTGGAAGGCGGAGAGGCAGTGAATGAAGTTCGTCCCGATCAATGGGTCTCCGCCGATGCCGATGCACGTCGACTGCCCCAATCCGTGGGTCGACAGCTGGTGCACGATCTCGTAGGTGAGAGTGCCGCTGCGGGACACGACACCGATCCGACCGGGACGGCAGATGTTGCCGGGGATGATGCCGACCTTGCTCTTGGAAGGCGAGATGAGGCCGGGGCAGTTCGGGCCGATGAGACGCGCCCCGCGCTCGTGGAGAAACGGGAGAACACGGGTCACGTCGAGGACCGGAATCCCCTCGGTGATACAGACGATGAGTGGGATACCGGCGTCGGCGGCCTCGAAGATCGCCGACGCGGCGACCGCGGCGGGCACGTAGATCACCGACGTATTGGCGCGCGTTTCGCGGACGGCGTCGGCCACCGTATCGAACACGGGGACCACGCCGTCGAACGTCTGCCCGCCCTTGCCGGGCGTGACGCCCGCCACGACCTTCGTTCCGTATCCGATCATCTGCCGGGTGTGGAACGATCCGTCGCGCCCCGTGATCCCCTGCACCACTAGGCGCGTCTGCTCGTCAATGAAGACACTCATGCGGCCCCCGCCCCCGCCCCGGCCTTGGCCACCGCCTGCTTCACCGCGTCATCCATATCGGTGAGCGCGGAGAACCCCGCCTGAGTAAGGATCTGGATCGCGAGCGCCTCGTTCGTTCCGGTGAGACGGATGACCAACGGCACGGTGAGGGAGAATTGCTGCGTGGCCTGCACGATACCGTTGGCGACGTCGTCGCACCGCGTGATGCCGCCGAAAATGTTGAACAAGATGCTGCGCACGCTCCGGTCCGCCGTGATGATGCGGAGCGCGTCGACGACCTTCTGCGGGTTCGAGCTTCCTCCGATGTCGAGGAAGTTCGCCGGCTCCCCTCCGTAATACTTCACGAGATCCATCGTGGCCATCGCGAGGCCCGCCCCGTTGACGCAACAACCCACCGAGCCCTCGAGCTTGATGAACGTGAGCCCCGCCTGGCGGGCCTGGACCTCGGAAGGGGCCTCGTCGCTCGGATCGCGCAGGGCGGCGATCTCCGGGTGGCGGTCCAGCTCGTTGTCGTCGATGACGATCTTCGCGTCGAGCGCGGCCACCGCGCCGTCGGGCGTCGTGACGAGGGGATTGATCTCCATGAGCGACGCGCCGACGGCGTAGAACGCGGCGTACAGCCGCTGCATGATGTTCGCCGCGGCCCGGGCCTGGGCCATGTCGCGATACAGCTTCAAGGCGAGGCCCAACGCCTGATGGGCGAGCAAGCCGTAGCGCGGGTCGACGGCCAGACGGTGGATCTTTTCGGGCGTCTTGGCCGCGACCTCTTCGATGTCGATTCCGCCTGCGGCGCTCACCATCAAGACGGGCCGCTGCGACGCTCGGTCCACGATGATCCCCACGTAACTCTCGGAAGCGATCTCCGCCGCGGGCGCCACGAGGACACGCCGCACGGACAGGCCCTTGATGCTCATGCCGAGGATCCGCTGCGCCAGCTCCCCGGCCTCGGCCGCATCCTTGGCGAGCTTCACGCCTCCCGCTTTGCCGCGGCCCCCCGCGTGCACTTGCGCCTTCACCACCACCCGGCCGCCCAACCGTTGCGCGATCGACCGCGCCTGCTCCGGTGTCTCGGCGACCTCCCCCGGCGGAACCGGGATTCCGTGACCGCGGAGGATATCGCGCGCCTGGTACTCGTGGAGGTTCACGCTGGCTCCGCAGTGATGGTCGTGCCGGCATCACCCCGCAACGCGGCGAGGCCCTGTGACAGCTCTGCGATGATCGCGCGCTGTCCTCCGACGCGCACGAAATCCGCGGCCGCCTCGACCTTCGGCCGCATGCTCCCGGCGCCCAGCTCCTTTCCGGCGAGCAGGTGGTCCGCCTGGGCCAAGGTGAGCCGACCGATCGGTTCCTGATGAGGCGTGCCGTATTGCCGGTACACGGCTGCGACGTTGGTGAGAATCAGGAGGACGTCTGCCGCAATATCCCGGCCGAGGATCGCGGCGACCCGGTCCTTGTCGGCGACCGCGTCGATGCCCTCGAGCCGGAGCATCGGGTCGTCGTAGACCGGAGGTCCGCCGCCCCCGCACGCGACCACGATGTGCCCCGCCGCGACCAGGTGACGCACCATGTCCCGCTCGACCACGGCGATCGGCTTGGGGCTCGGCGCGAGCCGGCGCCACCGGCCGGGCTGCTCTTCGCGCACGGGTACACCCCGCGCCTGGAGGCGGGCGACGCGCACCGCATCGAGCGCGTGTCCGATCGGCTTGGTGGGGGTCCGCAAATTCGGATCGTTCGTCTCGCACAGCGTCTGCGTCACCAGCGTGACCACCTGGCGGGCGATGCCGGCGCGGGCCAGGGCGTTCTGGAGCGACTGCTGAATCATGTAGCCCATCCAGCCGGCGGTCGCGGCAACGAGCACGCCCAAAGGGAGCGGCTCGACCTGGTCGGCCGCGATCTCGTTGCGCGCCAGGTCGTCGCCGACCTGGGGACCGTTGCCGTGCACGAGGGCGATGCGCCACCCGTCCCGCGCCAGGTCGACGATCGGCGCGAGGCTCGAGCGGGTGTGGCGAAACTGATTCGAGATCGTGGGCCGCTCGTTCGGCGGAGCGACGGCGTTGCCACCGAGCGCGACGACGATCGTCCCGGGGGGCGCGGGTGCGGGTGGGGGTGCCGGTGCGGCGGGGCGGGTGCGGCGTGCGGTGCGGGCGTTCACGGCGGCGCAACCTAGTGACGGTTGGGAGGCGGAGCAAGCTTGCGATGTGGCACACCCAGCAGCTGCTCCAGCTCCCGGTACACTTGCGCGAACTTCGTGAGGTCGCCGGCGGCGAGGGCCGCGCTTGCCTGTGCGGCGAGCCGGCGCGCCCGTGCCCACCGCCCCGCGAGCGACGTGTCCATCGAGACTCTGGGGCCGCCGGTCGCCGCGAGGAGGTCGCGCAGCGCGGCGCCCGGGGTCCGCCCCTGTCCGTGCCGCTCACCCCAGGAGAGAAACACGGTGTCGATACCCTGCGGCGCTGCCCCGCCCGGCTGCTCGACGAACCGCGCCTGCTCGGAGAAGAGCCTGCCGGCCACGCTCCAGACGCGCAGCATGCCGGGGGCAGTCGTGTTCGGCGAGCCGAGCAGCAACGGTGGCAGCCGCGCCCCGGCGGGGCGCCAGACGAAGAGCTGCGGCCCGGAGGGCGCCATCGTCCCGGCGACCAGGGCGGCGAACGTGCTGCCCGCCTCGAACCCCTGCGCCGTCCACAGGCGGGAGCCCGTCGTGCCCTCCTCGTCCCACGCAGGCGCCGTGAGCTCGAACGGCTCCCGTAGCCGCGAGATCCACGGGGTGGTATCGCTCCGCCACCGCCCCACGAGCGCGGCGGCTGCCCGGAACGTCCGCCGGGGGAAGGGCAACTGAGCGCGCAGCGAGGGCGCGAGGCTGTCGAGCGGACGGATGAGTGGTGTGAGCAGTGTGGACCACGCGACAGCAATGGAATCCGCGCCGGGGGCCAACTGGATCCGTGTATCGCCCGTCGTCGCGCTCACGGTCGCGACGAAAGCGGCGCGCGAGTACCGGAGCCAGCGGCCGTCGATGTCCACCGGTCGCACGAGGGGGAAGGCTTCGGCGTCCAAATAGCCGTACGTCACCCACCACAGGGCGCCGTCGGCGATGACCGGAATGGGTTCGTCGAAAGTCGCGAACGGCGCAAGGCGCCGGAGGCGGGGGAAGATGTTGCGTCGCCACAGGAGCACGAGCCCGTCTGTTTCCCGGCGGGCGAGCACTGGACTCTGGAGGGCCCAGGCAAGTGCGATGCGACGCCACCCAGAGGTAAGTGCGACCCCGGCGGGACGCAACGCGGGCCATGTGTCCGGGGAAGCGACTACGAACCCCTCGAAATGGGGTCCGAACCAGGTCACCGAATCACGCGTTCCAACGGGCGTGAACTCGAGGACGGAGTCTTCCTCCACGGCGGCCACGGGGGCGCGCGCGCGGGCCCCGGCGCCCCGATGGACCGCTGCCCAGTCCGGCTGTCGGCTCGAAGGCGGACTGCTATCGAGCGCGGGCTGAAACGCAACGATCCA
The DNA here is from genome assembly GCA_035943095.1 of Gemmatimonadales bacterium. Taxonomy (GTDB): domain Bacteria; phylum Gemmatimonadota; class Gemmatimonadetes; order Gemmatimonadales; family GWC2-71-9; genus AG41. The sequence continues at coordinate 9,867 of DASZCN010000114.1, forward strand.
CGCCGGCCGACCCCCGAGTGAATGCGCGGCGAGTGCGCTGCTCACGGGCGTCGCCTCGGGTCGGGCCGCTGTTGTCGCCATGACTCGCGACGCGTCCCAGACGGGGAGCGCGGCGACCGCCGCCTCGGGAGTCGCGAACCCGCGCGGCAGCCGCTCCACCGGAAGCGGCGTCCCGAATGCCAGGCGCTCGAGCCGCCGTTGCGCAGCTACGAGCGCCGTATCGGCGAGCGGGACGTCGGCTTCGCGCGATTCGGGAGGAGGAGGCGGGCCGGGAATGACGGTGAACCCGATGAGTTCCGCGGCGCAGAGCATACCCCAGGCGGACACCAGCACGACCGGCTTCTCGCGCAGGCCCCAGACGAGACTCGCGCCGGCCGTGGCGAACCCGAAGGCAGCGACGATCGGGGCGGCGGGAAGGCGAAGGTCGAGCGCCCGCTGCGTGAGCGAGCCGTGTAGCCCGGCCACAGTTTCGGCGGGATCGAGGAGGGCGCCCCATGCGAGTGCCAGCGCGAGCAACGCCAGCAGCAGCCCGAGGTGCGCGCGGGCGTGCGCGTTGGCGTAGGGGAGCCAGCGGCGGAACCGCAAGGGGCCGATCCCGACATACAGCAGCGCCACCACCGCCGTCGCCGCGCTCACGGCGAGCAACGAAAATCCTCGCAAGCGCTCGGTCCAGGGCAACCGGGCAACGTAGTAGCCGAGATCCCGTTGGAGCACAGGGTCGAGGACGCCTAGGGACGGCGCGCGCGACGCCAGCGCGGCGTGCATCCACCAGTCGCCCGTGCCGAGCGTCAGGAGAAACCCGCACACCAGGCCGGCCCCGATCGTGCCGGCGAGGAGGAGGTTCTGAGGCACCGCCTCGACGATCTCCAAGTCCCCGAGCCGGCGGGAGAGCTGCATCGAGCCGATCGAACGGTAGACGAGGAGGAGATTCGCGGTGGCCCAGGTGACGGCGGCGAGCAAGAGCACCCCTGAGATGAGACGCGCGAAGTCACGCTCTCCCACATAAGCGATTCCGCCCGGGATCGTGGTGGCCCACGCCCGTTCGGCGGTCTCGAGGGCGATCCAGCGCCCTCCGCCCAGCACCACCACGAGGAGCCCGATGGCCAGCACCAGCGCCCAGCGGCGGGCGGCGGGCTTCACGCGCGGGCGCTCTGCGCCGCGAGCCAGCTCTCGACTTCGGTTCGGTAGGCACTGAGCGCGACCGCGGTCGCCGCCTCAAAGCGGAGCACCAGCACCGGCTGCGTGTTCGACGCGCGCAACAGCCCCCATCCCTCCGCGAATGTGATGCGCACACCATCGAGCGTGGACACGGGATATTTGGCGGCGAAGTGCCGGGCGGCCCGCTCCACGATTTCGAACTTGCGCTCGTCAGGGCAATCGACGCGCATCTCGGGCGTCGCGATGGTCACGGGAAGGTCGGCGAGGAGACGGGAGAGAGGGCCACCCTGCTCCGCCTGATACCGCAGCAGGCGTGCTGCGGCGAACAGCGCGTCATCGAACCCGTACCAGTCGCCACCGAAGAACATGTGCCCGCTCATTTCTCCCGCGAGCGGTGCACGGGTCTCCTTCATCTTCTGCTTGATCAGCGAGTGGCCCGTCTTCCACATGACGGGTTGCAGCCCGACGCGCGCGAGCTCCCGCGGCAGAACCTCCGAGCATTTGACGTCGAAGATCACCGCCTGGGCTCCCCCCCCCGTCTTCCCCAGGCGGCGGGCGAGGTCCCGGCCGAGCAGCACGAGCAGCTGATCACCGAAGACGGGACGACCCCGCTCGTCCACGGCGCCGATCCGGTCGCCGTCGCCGTCGAAGGCGATGCCGAGCTCGGCCTGTTCGCGCTGCACCGTGGCCTGCAGGTCGCGAAGGTTGTCGGGCACCGTCGGGTCGGGATGGTGGTTCGGGAACCTGCCGTCGGACTCGCAGAAGAGCGGCACCACCTCCGCGCCGAGCCGCCGGAGCGTGTCGACCGCGATGAGGCTCGACACACCGTTGCCACAGTCCACCACCACTTTGACGCGACGCGGAAGAGGGCCGTTGCGCTCGACGATGGCGTCGCGATAGCGCGGCAGCACGGTGCGATCCTGTACGCGCTTGCCGCCCGCGCGCGCCGGCGTACGCCCTTCCTCGATGAGACGCCGCAACCCTTGAATCTCGGCGCCGTAGATCGGGTCGGGGCCAAGCACGAGCTTGAAGCCGTTGAACTCGGGCGGGTTGTGCGACCCGGTGACCTGGACGCCACCGTCCACATCGAGCGTGTGGGTGGCGAAGTAGAGCGCCGGCGTCGGCAGCTCGCCGACATCGACGGCCACGCCGCCTGCGGCCGCGACGCCATCCTGCACCCCGCCGGCAAACCCGGCGCCCGAGGGGCGATTGTCGCGTCCCACGGCGAGCTTGGGTGCACGTCCCAGGCGCTCCCACCCGATAGTCGCGACGGCCTGCCCGATGGCGCGCGCCACGTCGACCGTGAGCTGGTCACCCACGGTGCCGCGGATATCGTATTCGCGGAAGATGGCGGCGGGCAGCTTCACGAATCCCGCCGGAGATCAGCGCCCGATGGCGGGGGACGCGGACGACGCGGGCGCGGCGGCGCTGGCGGCGGGAACCGCGTGCAATCCCTCGCCCGTCGTTCTCGCCAGATCGAGCAGCCGGTTCGGGCGAACGCCGAAGAAGAGCACCCCGACCACGGACACAGCGACGGCCACCGCCCCCAGGCGACCGAGGCGCACACCCGCGTGGGCCTGCTCGAACGGTTCCGGCTTCATGTACATCGCCATGATGACCGGGAGATAGTAGCCTGCCGACACGACGCTCGTAAGGACGAGCACCGTCGCGAGGAACAGACGGCCCGCGTCGGCAGCCGCCACGAGGATGTACCACTTCCCGATGAACCCCGCCGTTCCCGGGAAGCCGAGGAGGGACAACATGCACACGGCCAACGCGAACGCGAGCCATGGTCGCCGCTGGCCCAGGCCTGCGAGGTCGTCGATACGGACGTCGCGCTCGCCATCTCGCCCGCTGGCGGCGAGCAGGCCGAACGCCGCCAGCGTGGTGAGCGCGTACGCGACGAGGTACACGAGGAGCGCGCCGGCGCCCGCCTCCCCGCCGACCGCCACGGCGACGAGGAGGTAGCCGGCATGAGCGACCGAGGAGTAGGCGAGCATCCGTTTGACGGTGCGTTGGGCCAGCGCGATCACATTCCCTGCCACCATGGTCGCGACGGCAAGCCCCGAGACGATCTCGTGCCACGCCGGCACTCCAGCGAACGCTTCGGTCAACACGCGATAGAGCGCCGCGAACGCCGCCGCCTTGACGGCCGTCGCCATGTAGCCGGTCACCGGCGTGGGCGCACCGTCGTAGACGTCGGGCGCCCACATGTGGAACGGCACGGCGGCCACCTTGAACCCGAAGCCGACGAGCAGTAATCCAAGGCCGATCAGGAGCATCGGGTTGTTGGCGAGGCCGAGCGTCCGCACCTGGATTCCGATCTGCGTCAGGTTAGTGGAGGCGGTGGCACCGTATACCAGGGCGATGCCGTACAGCAAGAAGCCCGACGCGAACGCCCCGAGCAGGAAGTACTTGAGCGCCGCCTCGGCGGCGGCGGGACTCCGCCGGTTGATCCCGGCGAGCACGTAGACCGAGACCGACATGAGCTCGAGGCCCAGGAACACCACCATCAGATCGTCACCACCGGCCATGAGCATCATGCCGAGCGTCGCGAACAGCAGCAGGACGTAGTACTCGGGCACGAGCAGACGCTCGCGCTCGAGGTACTCGAACGACAGGACGACGGTGACCGCGGTGGCGCCCAACACCAGCCAGTCGACAACCACCCGGAAGTCGTCGACGGCGATCATCGCCGGCGCGCCGTTCGCGCGGGCGCCGTTCCACCACAGCCAGCCCGCGGCCGCGGCCGCCGCCGCGAGACCAACGAGTCCGAGCCAGCCGACCGTCCGCGTGTCGCCAGCCGTCCGGTGGCGCCAGGCCGCCACCAGGAGGACCGCCATCCCCGCGACGGCGAGGACGAGCTCGGGGGCGAGGGCGCGCAGCAGGTCGCCCGGCACCGAGAGGTCGAGGCTCATCGCGCCGCCGTGAACGCCGCCGCGTTCAGCCGGACCGTTTGAATGAGCTGTCGAGACGCGGGCTCGATCCGCCGGAGAATCGGCTGGGGGTACACGCCGATCCACAGGATGCAGGCGATCAGCGGTACCAGCACGGCGAGCTCGCGCGGCGAGAGGTCGGGGAGCTTCTCATTCGCCGGCTTGTCGAGCGGATTGTAGATCACGCGCTGCAACGCCGGCAACATGTACATCGCCGCGATAATCACGCCCGTGGTCGCGATGAGCGCCGCCAACGGGTAGGTGCGGAACACCCCCACCAGGACGAGGAACTCGCCCACGAATCCGTTCGTGATGGGCAGCCCGATCGACGAGAGCGACACGACGGTCAGCACCGCCGCCAGCATCGGGACGACCCTGGCGATTCCACCGAACGCCTCGATCAGCCGGGAATGGCGCCGCTCGTACAGCATGCCGACCAGGAAGAACAGCGCCCCGGTCGAGATTCCGTGATTGATCATCACCATGAGCGCGCCCTGCACGCTCTGGAGCGTCAGCGCCCAGATGCCGAGCGTCACGAAGCCCAGATGCGCCACGGATGAGTACGCGATCAGCTTCTTGAAGTCCGGCTGCACCATCGCCACGAGGCCGCCGTAGATGATCCCGATGAGCGCGAGGAGGACGACGATCCGCTGGACGCCGGGGTGCAGCGCGACGGCGGGAAACAGCGGGAGCGCGAACCGCAGGAAGCCGTACGTGCCCATCTTCAGGAGGACGCCGGCGAGGAGCACGGAGCCCGCCGTGGGCGCCTCGACGTGCGCATCGGGCAGCCACGTGTGGAACGGGAACATCGGCACTTTGATCGCGAACGCCAGGAAGAACGCGCCGAACAGCCAGAAGGCCAGCGGACCGAGCCCCCCGACGTGAGCGATGAGCGTGGAGTACGCGAACGAGTAGACGCCCGTCCGCTGCGCGACTACGTGCACGAGTACGAGGATCGCCGCGAGCATCAGGAGGGATCCGAAGAACGTGTAAATGAAAAACTTGATGGCCGCGTACAGCCGTCGCTCCCCGCCCCAGACCCCGATGATGAAGTACATCGGGATGAGCATCAGCTCCCACATCACGTAGAACAGGAACAGGTCGAGCGACACGAACACGCCGATCATGCCCGATGTGAGGACCAGCAGCAGCGAATAGAAGCCGCGCTCGCGCGTGGTGATGTAGCTGTAGCTCCCGAGCACCGACAGCGGGACCAGGAACGTGGTCAAGAGAACCATGAACAGCGAGATCCCGTCGACCCCCACGGTGTAATGGATCCCCCAGCTCTGGATCCAGGGCGCGTCGAGCGTGAACTGCACGCCGCCCTCGGGCGCGAACATCCACCATAAGGGAACGGAGAGACCGAACTCGATGAGGCTGGCCGCGAGCGCCAGATGTTTGGCCCACCGCGGCGGTGCGAGCAGGACTCCGGCGGCGGCGACCGTCGGCCAGGCGATCAGCGCGGTGAGCACCCAATCCCGGTACATGGGCTACTTCAAGGCCGCGACGAGGACGGCGAGCACCCCGACGACGAACCCGACGACGTACACACCGACCTCGCCGGTCTGCAGCCGGCTTCCGATCCAGCCGAGCGCCCGCGTGACGACCGCCGTGCCGTCCACCAGGAATCCGTCCACGATCCGCACGTCCACGATCTTCCACAGGACCTCGCGCGACACCCACGTGATGGGTCGCACCAAGACGGCGTCGTATAGCTCGTCCACGTACCACTTCTTCCACAGGATCCGGCCCAGGCCCGATTCGGGGGCCGCTGCGCGAGCCGGTACGAGCTCCTCCGGGCGGAGGAGGCGGAACGCTCCCATGATGCCGAGCCCCGCGACGAGCACTGCGCCGACCACCAAGGCCCACTCCGTCGCACGCGGAAGTTCGACCAAGGGGCTCAGCCTGCTGGCCGCAGCGGTGACCGGGTCGAGCCAGCGCTCCAGGAAGGCGCCGCCGCCGAACAACGGTGCCACGTTGAGCGCGCCCCCGGCCACGGTAAGCGCGCCAAGCACCACGAGCGGCCCCGTCATGCTCCACGGTGCTTCGTGGAGGTGCTCGCGCTCGCGCTCCCCGGTCCGGTTGGGACCGTGGAACGTGTAGAGCATGAGGCGCGTCATGTAGAACGCGGTGAGGAGCGCGGCGCCGATCCCCATGGCCCAGAAGACGTACCAAGCGGGCCGCACCGTCCCTTCGGCAAACGCGGCGCCGAGGATCTCGTCCTTCGAGAAGAATCCGGCGAACGGTGGGATGCCCGCGATCGCCAGGGTGGCGATCCACATGAGCCGGGCGGTCCACGGCAGGTAGCGAGCGAGCCCACCCATGTTGCGCATGTCCTGGGCGTCGTCGTGCGAATGGGTGGCGTGATATGCCCGGTGCATGGCGTGGATCACACTGCCCGACCCGAGGAACAGGAGGGCCTTGAAGAAGGCGTGCGTCGCGAGGTGGAAGATGCCCGCGGCATATGCCCCCGTGCCCACGCCGACGAACATGTACCCGAGCTGCGAAATGGTGGAGTAGGCGAGCACGCGCTTGATGTCCCACTGCTTGAGCGCGATGGTGGCCGCGAAGAGCGCCGTGAGCGCGCCGACGCCCGCCACCGTCGCGCTCGCGGTCGGCGACAGGGCGAACAGCACCCCGCACCGTGCCACCAGATACACGCCCGCGGTCACCATCGTGGCGGCATGGATCAGGGCGGACACCGGTGTGGGGCCCTGCATGGCATCCGGCAGCCACGTATACAACGGGATCTGAGCCGACTTGCCGGTGCAGCCGAGGAACAGGAACAATGTGATCGCGGTGATCAACGCGCCGGCGGGCGCAAACACGGCCGGTGCTTTGGAGAATACCGTGACGAAGTCGAGCGATCCGACGCGCCAGAAGATCAGGAACATCGCGACCAGAAACCCGAAGTCGCCGATCCGGTTCACGATGAACGCCTTCTTGCCTGCATCGCCGTTGATCTTTTCGTTGAACCAGAACCCGATCAGGAGGTAGGAGCAGAGCCCAACGCCCTCCCAGCCGACAAACATCACTGGGAAGCTCGCCCCCAGCACGAGGACGAGCATGAAGAACACGAAGAGGTTCAAGTACGCGAAGTAGCGCGCGTACCCGGGGTCTTCATGCATGTAGCCGACACTGAACCCATGGATCAGCGCGCCGACGCCGGTGACGATGAGGATCATCACCGCGGAGAGCTGGTCGAGCTGCAGCGCGAAGGGCACCTGCAGCTCCCCCGCGGGAATCCAGTCCCAATAGCGGAACACGAGAGGGGCCGTCGCGTGCTGCCCGCCAAACTCGATCACGGCGAGCGCGGCCGCCGCGAACGCGAGCACCAGCGTTCCCACGCCGACGATCGACACCGCGCGCTTGGCACCTGGTCGGGTGAGGGCGAGGGTGCCGTTGAGCACGAAGCCCAGCAACGGGAGCGCCGGCACGACCCAAAGCAAGGACAACGGGATCGCGGGCATCAGCCTTTCAGCAGGTTGATGTTCTGCAGATTGAGCGTCTGCCGGTGACGGTAAATCGCCAGGAGGATCGCGAGCCCGACCGCGGCTTCGGCGGCCGCCACGGCCATGACGAAGAACACGAAGATCTGGCCGCCGACGCCGAGCTGTTGTGCGAGCGCCACGAACGTCAGGTTCACGGCGTTGAGCATCAGCTCGACGCACATGAAGATGACGATCGCGTTGCGTCGCAGCAGAACGCCGGCCACGCCGAGCGTGAACAGGACGGCGGAAACGAAGAGTGCCGGGGCGAGGAGCATTAGAGCCGGCGCTTGGCGAGGACGACCGCGCCGACCAGCGCCGCGAGCAGCAGCACGCTTGTGATCTCGAAGGGCACCAGGTACGTGCTGAACAACGGGCGGGCGACGGCCGCCACCATCCCCTGCTCCGCCGCCGCACGCGCCATCGCGTCCGCCGGAAGCGCGAGCTGAGGTGGTGGCGCGCCAAAGCGCAGCGCCAGCAGCTGAACCATCAGCAGTCCGCTGAGCAGTACCCCCACGCCGAGTCCCCATGCGCCTTTGATGTCGGAGCGGGCGGCCCTGCCGATGTTCAGCAGCATGATGACGAACAGGAACAGGACCATGATGGCGCCGGCGTACACCAGCACCTGCAGCACGGCGATGAACTGAGCGTCGAGCAGGACGAACAGCGCGGCGAGCGCGAACAGCGTGACCACCAGCCACAGGGCGCTGGCCACGGGGTTGCGCCGGGTGATGCACAGGTACCCGCTCCAGACCGCGAGTCCCCCGAACGCCCAAAAAACAATCACGGTCGGCGTCACGCTACTCGCCCTTGGGGTCGGAGGGGTCCCACAGGCTCGAGACCGGGTGGGTCTGGGCACATAGCCGCTCGAGGTCGTACACGAACCGATCGCGCGAAAACTCCGAGTTCTCGTAGTGCACGCCCACGTGGATCGCCTCTTCCGGACACACCTCCTGGCAGTAGCCGCAGAACACGCACCGGAACTCATCGATCTCGTAGATGAGGGGATAGCGGTTCCCTGCCTCGTCCTCGCCGGGCACGAGCTTGATGCAGTTCGCTGGGCAGATCTGGGGGCACAGCCCGCAGGCGACGCACTTCGCCCGCCCCTGCTCGTCGGTGAGCATGCGGTGCGTGCCGCGCCAGCGCGGCGCGATCGCCCAATCCGCCGTGCTCTTTTCTTCCGGGTACTGCATCGTGACCTTGGGCCGGAAGATGTGCCGCAGCGTGAGCGTCATCCCCTGGAGCGCGGCGCGCAGGTACGACGCGCGCGTCCCCGGTCGCTTCACGGTCTTCACGCCGATCGCCATCAGGCGCGCTCCTCGGTCACGGAGCCGGACACGATGCGGCCGCGGTCGAGCACGAAGAGCAGCGGGATCGCCAGCAGCAGGTTCACACCGAACAGCACCAGGGCGAAACGGGTGTCATACGCCCAGCCGAGCCGATCGTGGAGGAACCAGACGGCTGTTGCGATGAGGCTCACGTACGACAGGGCGAGCGGCAGCATCACCTTCCATCCCAGCGCCATGAGCTGGTCGTAGCGGAAGCGCGGGAGAGTCCAGCGGACCCAGATGAACAGGAACAGGAAGAAGCTCACTTTGAGGGTAAACATCACCAGCGTCGCCACCGTCTTTGCGATGCTCCACGGCGGGACGTTGTCCCACTGAGTGAAAGGGATGTCGTAGCCGCCGAAGAAGAGCGTCGCCATGAGCGCGGACGCCGTGACCATGTTCGAGTACTCGGCGATATAGAACATCGAGAACTTCATCGCGCTGTACTCCGTGTGGTAGCCGGCGATGAGCTCCGATTCCGCCTCGGGCAGGTCGAATGGTAAGCGGTTGGTCTCCGCGAACGCGGCCACGATGAAGATGAAGCACGCGAGCGACAGCGGGAACACGTTCCACGTCGCGAGCGACGGCGACTGCTTCGCGACGACCTCCGTGAGCGTCACATTGCCCGCGAGCAGGAGGACCGCCACGGTACTCATCCCGAGCGCGATTTCGTAGGAGATCATCTGCGCGCTGGCCCGCAGGCCGCCCAAGAGCGAGTACTTGTTGTTCGACGACCATCCCGCGAGCACGATTCCGTACACGCCGAGCGAACCGAACGCGAGGATGTAGAGGAAGCCGACCGGCAGGTTCGCGACCACCATGTCCACGTCGCCCCACGGCGTGGGCAGTGGTGCGGCGAACGGGATCACCGCGAACGTCAGGAGCGCCGGCACAAACGAAATCGCGGGCGCCAGCATGAACAGGACCTTATCGGCCTCGGCGGGCAGCGTCTCCTCTTTGATGAGATTCTTGAGTCCGTCCGCGGCCGGTTGGAGCAGCCCCTGCGGACCGACGCGGTTGGGACCGAGCCGGTCCTGCATGAAGGCGCAGATGCGGCGCTCCGCCAGTGTGAGGAGCGCGACGCCGACCATGATCACCGTGAACACCACGAGGATCTTGATGATCGACGTGACGAGGAAGAAGGTCATGCCGACACGAGCCCGCGCAGCCCGTCCACCGACGCGGTGAGTCGCTCATGGGCCTCGTCGGCGCTCCCGATACGCTCGCCGCGCCCGGCCGCCGCCGCCAGCTCCGAGAGCACCCACCACGCTGGCCGCGCCATTCCCGGCGCGGGTTTGGCCTGGAAGTAGCGCTGCGCCCGGCCGTCGCGGTTCACGAATGTGCCGTCCTCTTCGGCGACGTTGGCGATGGGGAGCACGACGGCCGCCGCGCGGGCGCCCTCGGGGAGGACGGAGCCGGCGTAGATCAGGGTCCCCGTGGTCCGCACCACGAGGTCGGGCTCATCGAGGACCAGCACGATCGCGGCACCCTCGGCTGCCGCGAGCGCCGCCGCGTAGTGGCGGGTGTATCCGAGCAGCTCGGCGCCCTTGGCGTTCGGCGCTCGCTCGGCGCGCAGCGCGAGGTTGGGGACGCCGGCGAGCGGGGCCTCCTCGCCCATGACCACCTGGAAGGCGCCCGTCCAGTCGAGCCCGGTGAAGAGCTCGCGCGCGAGGAACAGCGCTTCGGTCGAGGCCCTGGGGGAGACGAGCACCACGGCACGGCCGCCCGCGCCACGCAGGGAAGTCGCCACCCGCTCGCATGCCTCGTCCCAATCTGTGGCATGCAGCTCTCCATCGCGCTGGACGAGGGGCGCTTCGATGCGGTCACCTCGGTTCATCCAGCGGTAGTTCATCCGCCCATGGTCGCAGATGAAGTAGCGGTTGATCTCGAGGTTGGGCCGCGGGCGCACCCGCACCACCACGTTGTCGCGGGTATCGAGCGTGACGTTGCACCCCTGTGAGCAACCGGTACAGATCGACGCGGTCTTGTCGAGCTCCCACGCGCGGGCCTTGTGCAGGAAATCCTTGGAGAGGAGCGAGCCCACGGGGCAAAGGTCGACGACGTTGCCCGCCCAGGGGTGGTCGAGCCGGCCTTCGGGATGGATCCCGATGTAGGCCCGATCACCGCGCTCGGAGACGTTCAAGACCGGTTCTTGCGCGACGTCCTCCATGAAGCGCACGCACCGCGTACACAGGATGCAGCGGTTCGGAACGTACAGGACGTCGGGCCCGAAGTCTTCCACCGGGTTGAAGCGCTTCGCGTAGTCAGGGCTGTAGCGCGTGGCGGGGCGGCCCTCCTGGAACGTGAAGTCCTGCAGCTCGCACTCTCCGGCCTGATCGCAGATCGGGCAGTCGAGCGGATGATTGATCAAGAGCAGCTCCAGCACGCCCATGCGGCCCTGCTTGGCGGGGGCCGATTGCGTGCGCACGACCATCCCTTCCGCTACCTGCGTGGCACAGGCGATCTGTAACTTCGGCGCCTTCTCGATCTCCACGAGACACATGCGGCACACGCCGGCCACCGGCAGGCCCGGGTGATAGCAGTAATGCGGCACCAGGACGCCCGCCTGTTTCGCGGCCTCGATCACGAGCGTCCCCTTCGGGACGCTCACGGGCACCGCGTCGATCGTGAGGTTGACGAGCTCGTCCGCCATCAGGCTACCATGACCGGCTTGCGCCGTCCGGCGATGTAGTCCTCGAACTCGCTCTTGAAGCGCTTGATGCCGGACACAACCGGTGCGGCACACGAGTCGGACAGCACGCAGATGGTCTTGCCGGTCATGTTCTCGGAGAGATCGAGCAACAGGTCGAGGTCCGCCATCTTGCCCTGCCCCGCGAGGATGCGCTCGAGGATCTTCGTGGTCCAGGCGGTCCCTTCCCGGCACTGTGTGCATTGGGCGCAGGACTCGTGCGCGTAAAAGCGCGCCAGCCGCATGATCTGATAGACCATGTCGGTGGTGTCGTCGAAAACGATCACGCCCCCGGAGCCGAGCATCGAGCCCTTCTCGACGACGCCCTCGTAATCGAGCAGGCAGCTCTCGGTTTCCTCGCGGTTGAGAATCGGGACCGACGAGCCTCCGGGGATGCACGCCTTGAGCGTGCGACCCGCCCGCATCCCCCCGCACAGCTCGTACAGCAGATCCTTGAGCGGGAAACCCATCGTGACTTCGTAATTGCCCGGCTTCTGCACGTGGCCGCAGACGGAGAACAGCTTGGTCCCGGTGCTCTTGGGAGATGAAAGCGACAGACCCTTGTACCAGGCGGCACCCTGCTTGAGGATGGGCGGCACGGCCGCGAGCGTCTCGACGTTATTGATCGTGGTGGGCATGCCGAACACGCCCGCCGCGGCGGGAAAGGGTGGCTTGATGCGAGGATTGCCACGCTTGCCCTCGATCGAGTTCATGAGGGCGGTCTCTTCGCCACAGATGTACGCGCCCGCCCCGCGGTGCAGGAAGATCTTGATGCCGCCGAACACCTTGGTGGCGTTGGCCTCGGCCAGGGCCCGCTCCATGACGGTCCACGGCTCGGTGAACTCGCCGCGAATGTAGATGTAGACGACCTCGGCCTGGATCGCGTGCGCCGCGATCGCCGACCCTTCGAGCAGCGCGTGCGGCGTCCACCGCATGATCTCGCGGTCCTTGAACGTCCCCGGCTCCGATTCGTCGGCGTTCACGCACAGGTAGTGCGGCTTCTTCTTCTCCTTGGGCATGAACGACCACTTCAGGCCCGTGGGGAACCCGGCTCCACCGCGCCCGCGCAGACCCGACTCCTTTACGATGTCGATGACCTTCGCGGGCTCCATGGCGAGGGCCTGCGCGAGCACCTCGTAGCCGCCGCGCTTGACCCAGCCCTTGTAGGTGCGCGCGTCCGCGTCGCCGAAATGCTTCGAGAGGACAACCGTTTCGCGAGGATGCGGCTTGTGGGGGTAGCCCATCAACAATTTCCAATAGCCAATGTCCAATTCCCAATGTCCAATTGAGCATTCACCATTGGACATTCTAGATTCAGCATTCGCCTCACTTGTATTTCCTCACCAATTCCGGCACCCTTTCCGGCGTCACCGACTCGATGAAGTCGTCGTCGACGAGCACCGGTGTGGCGAAGCCGCAGGCCCCGAGACACTCCACCTCGATCACCGTCCACTTCCCATCCGGGCTCGTCGCGCCGAGCTCCTTGGCTCCCGTCGTTTCGAGAAACGCCTTCGCGACCGCCTCTGCTCCGCAAATGTTGCACGGCGACGTCGTGCACACCTGGACGAAGTGCCTCCCCACCGGATGCTGATGGTACATGGTGTAGAACGTCACGACGCCCTTCACGTAGGCGGGCGTGAGACCGAGCACCTCCGCTACTTCCGCCATGTTCCGGTCGGAGATCCAGCCGCGGGCCCGTTGCACGATCCACAACGCCGGAAGCAGCGCCGCTTGCTTGGTCGGATAACGGGCGAGGATCTCACCGAGCTGATCGAGCACCGCTGCGGTGAAGACGGGCTCGTAGGCTTCAGTGCCCGCGGGCGTGGGGTGCGCCGTCACGCTCATCGATCGACCTCGCCCATGACGATGTCCACCGATGCGTTGATCGCGATCAAGTCGCTCAAGAGATGCCCTTCCGCCATCTTCGGCAAGGCCGCAAGGTTGATGAAAGACGGCGGCCGGATACGCCACCGCACCGGCTTCGCTGTGCCGTCCGATACGAGGTAAGTGCCCAGCTCCCCCTTGGGATTCTCGATCCCAAGGTACGCCTCGCCCACCGGCGCCTTCACGCCCTCCATCACCTGCTTGAAGTGATAGATCATGGCTTCCATGTCGTTCATCGCGCGGGACTTAGGAGGAAGAATCAGTCGCGGATCCGGCACATTGATGGGCCCATCGGGCAAACGCTCGAGCGCCTGCTGCAAGATCCGGTTGGATTGGGTGCACTCCTCGAGCCGCACCAGGTACCGGTCGTACACGTCGCCGTGCTCGCCGACGACCACGTCGAAGTCGTACGTCTCGTACCCAAGGTAGGGCGTGTCCTTGCGGACGTCGTAGCGCACGCCGCTGGCCCGCAGCATCGGGCCGGAGAGCGAGTAATTGATCGCTTCTGCGGCCGTGAGCGTCCCCACCCCCTGCGTGCGGCCGATCCAGACCGCATTGCGGGTAAGGACGCGGTCGACTTCCGCGAGGGTCTTGGGGAACGTCTGCGTGAAGTGGCGCAGCCCTTCGACGAATCGGTCGGGGATGTCCGCCATCAACCCGCCCACGCGGGTCACGCTGGTGGTGAGCCGCGCCCCGGTCCACATCTCCTGGAGATTGTAGATCCGTTCCCGTTCCTGAAACGTCCACAGGAAGGGGGTAAAGGCCCCCAGGTCGATGGAGGTGGTGCCGAGCCAGACCATGTGCGAGATGATCCGGCTCATCTCGCAGGCGATCACCCGCAGCACCGTGCAGCGGGGGGTGATATCGATCCCCATGAGCTTTTCCACGGCGAGCGCGAAGCCGACGTTGTTCGCCATCGGCGACAGGTAGTCGGTCCGGTCGGTCAGCGGAATGATCTGGTTGTAGTGGCGGTATTCACCGAGCTTCTCGAAGCCGGAGTGCAGGTAGCCGACGTGCGGGATCACCCGGACGACCGTCTCCCCGTCGAGCTCCACCACTAACCGCAGGACGCCATGCGTGGCGGGATGCTGGGGCCCGATGTTGATGAGCATATGCTCGCCCGCGAGCCCCGGCTCCTCGAGTGCCGACCCTCCCCCTGGCTCCGCAACGGTGAGCGGCAGGCGCGTCGGTTGCCCCTGCGCGTCGACGCCCAGCGTCGCGAGCTCGAGCTCGATGGTGCGCTTGCTCATTCGGAGTGGGGCAGCTTGCCGCGCTCACCGCGGCGCAGCCGCTCCTTCATCTCCGGGGGGAGCTCTTCGAACTCCTCGGCGATCGACAGCTCTTCCATGGAGTAGTGGGCTTCCGGGTTGGCCCCCAACGCCTGGCGCACCTGCTCCGCGCGGCTGAACCGGCCCCGGAGTGGAAAGTCCTTTCGCAGCGGATATCCCTCGGCGTACGTCTCCCACATGAGAATGCGACGCAGGTCCGGGTGACCTTTGAATGTGACGCCGAACATGTCGAACGTCTCGCGCTCCAGCCAGTTGGCACCGCGCCAGAGCGGGACGACGGAATCGACCGTCAAATCCCCCGTCGGGTCGAGCTCGACCTTCACGCGCAGGTCGGCGCGCCGATCGAGCGAGCGCAGGTTGTATACGACCTCGAGGGGGCGCTCGCGGTCGCGGTACTCGACCGCGGTGACGTCGACTAGGTAGTCGTACCGCTGGTCGGGTGTGTCGCGCAGCCATCTGAGAACGTCGAGCATCCGCTCGCGGTGTACATACACGATCGTATCGCCGCACGACTCGAGGGCGCGGCCAATCGCGCTGCCGAAGGTCGCTCGGAGGGCGTCGACGGACGGATTCACGCCGAGCGGAACTGGTGGATGGAGTTGCCGAACGGCTCCGAGATCTCGTCGATCGTCTCGGGCGGGAGCCGCAACCCTCGCTCGTCCAGGGGTTGCTCCTCCCGCCGCGCGACGCCGTCGAACAGCGACTCGCCCTTGATCTTCTTGTGGAGCAGCAGGATGCCGTACAACAACCCCTCGGGGCGCGGCGGGCAGCCGGGCACGTAGACGTCCACCGGGATGATCGTGTCGATGCCCTGGACCATGGCGTAGTTATCGAAGATGCCGCCCGTCGACGCGCAGGCTCCCATGGAGATGACCCATTTCGGCTGCGGCATCTGATCGTAGATGCGGCGGATCACGGGCGCGAGCTTGAACGGCAGGCGGCCGGCGCAGATGAGCACGTCGGCTTGCCGGGGCGAAAACGCCTGCCGCTCCATCCCGAAGCGCGCGAAGTCGAACCGGCTGGCGGCCGTCGCCATGAACTCGATCGCGCAGCACGCGGTGCCGAACGGCATCGGCCACAGCGAGTTCGCGCGAGACGAGTTCACCGCCCAGTCGACCAGGTCCTGAAACTTGGCCAACAAGTAATTGGGACTCTGGCCGGCGACTTCCTTCGTTTCCAGGACCCGCTTCATGGGTTCAGTCCCATTCCAAGGCTCCGCGCTTCCACGCGTAGACGTATCCGACCGCGAGAATCAGCATGAACACGAGCCCCTCCACCAGCAGGAACCCCGTGCTCGGTCCCCCTCCCCCTCCCGCCCCCCCTACCCCTCCCGCGCTGCCGAAGAAGATCGTGCCCCAGGGAATCAAGAACACCGTCTCGATATCGAACACGATGAACAGCATCGCCACCAGATAGAACTTCACTGAGAAGCGTTCGTGCGCATCCCCGAGCGGCGGCATCCCGCTCTCGTATGGAGTGCTCTTCAAGACCGTGGGCTTGCGCGGCGCGAGGAGATGGGAGAGCCCGATCAACAGAAACGCGTTGAACGCGACGAAGCCGAACAGGAGCAGGAAGGAGAGATAGGGCTGGTTCATGAGTTCGTGAAAAAATTCACTTGGCTCGGCGAAACGTATTCGGGTGGCCGAGGGTTGTCAACCGAATCGAGTGGCGTAAGTGTAGACGCCGCCGATATATTGGCGCCCCATGTCCATCAAGTCCGATCGCTGGATTCGACGCATGGCCACCGAGCATGCGATGATCGAGCCGTTCGCCGAGAACCAGGTCCGCGCCGGCGTCATCTCGTACGGACTCTCGTCGTACGGCTACGACATGCGCGTCGCGCCGGAGTTCAAGATCTTCACCAACGCCCTCTCGGCCATCGTCGATCCAAAGCGGTTCGACCCGAAATCGTTCGTCGAGTTCACCGGCGATGTCTGCATCGTGCCCCCCAACTCGTTCGCGCTCGCCCGCTCCGTCGAATATTTCCGCATTCCCCGCAATGTGCTGACGCTGTGCGTCGGAAAGAGCACCTACGCCCGTTGCGGCATCATCACCAACGTGACGCCGTTCGAGCCCGAATGGGAAGGCTTCGTCACGCTCGAGATCTCCAACACCACTCCCCTGCCCGCCCGCATCTACGCCAACGAGGGCATTGCCCAGGTCCTGTTCTTCACGGCGGACGAGGGTGATGAATGCGAAGTCAGCTATAAGGACAAGAAAGGCAAGTACCAGGCTCAGCAGGGCATCACATTGCCGAAACTATGAGCGTTCAATTCGCTGCGACGCGCTCTTGTTGTAGGCATATGCGACCGCCAAAGCGATGAGGGCGAGGGCGAAGAAGGACGCGATACGGTAGAGCGCGTTAAGGTTGGAGAGATCGTAGAGCACGATCTTGAGCCCTGTCCCTGCCGCCACCACCAGCCCCGCCGATCGGACATCTTTGCGCCGGCGCGAGAACCCGAGCCACACCAGCGCACCGGCGTACACGAGCCAAAACACGCTCAGCGCCAGGTCGGCGGCGAGCGGGGACCGTGGGGCAAAGTAGCGTTGCAGCTCGATCGAGCCGCCGACGAATACGGCGGCGGCGCACAACACCCACAGCAGCTCCGCGCTTCGTCCGGCTTTCCCCCAACCACGGGCGGCCAACACCACACCGGCGATGTACGCGTATAGCGCGAGTGCCCACCCATCGGTGAACGCCGCGGCGGCGGGCGCGCGGGACCAAAGCGCCACCCCGAACAGCCAGGGGAACGTCACGACGGCCAGTCCCAGCGCGGCCAGACGCCCGCCCGGCCGTCCGCCCCGCTGCTCGGCGACGAGGGCCGCGAGTGCCAGCGCGGTCCACCCGGCGACCACCGCGGAGGCGTCCGCCTGCACGGCGAGCGCGAACGCGGCGAGGGCGAATCCCATGATCAAATGGGGCGCGGAGCGGCGGACCCAACCGACTCCCAGGTACGCGAAGGCGAGCAACGCGGGGAGCAGGCCCGGTGTCTTGGTCATCACCGCCAGGCCACCAAGCGCGGCGAGGGCGATCAACACGAACGGATTGACCACGAACAACACGGCTTCTTCGGCCCGGTGCACGGGGTCGTCGAGTTCCTGCCACCAAAGGAGGGTCGCCACGGCGACGGCGGCCGCGAGCGCGAGCCAGAGGCGCGGTTCCTGTCCGTGCAGCTCGGCGAGGGCGACTCCGAGCAGGATCCACGCGAGTCCGACCATGGCCAGGCGCGCTTCGGGCCAGGGGCGGCGCCGCGTCACGTGCAGGGTCAAGAGCGCGCCTGCCGCGAGGAACCAGCAGCCGAGCGGCGTTTCCAGCGCTCGGCTGGCGCCCGCCGCGGCCAAGAGAAAGTACCCGGCGAGCGCCAGGTCGAACGTCCGGCGCCAGGTCATCGTGTAGGCGAGCAGGCCCGTCCCCAGGCCGATGACCTCGAGATAGCCGAGGAACGCCTCGGGGGTAGGCGTTGGCGGAGGCAGCAGAATCGGGGCTAGGTACGCGCCCGCGAGCGCCCAGATGGCGAGCCCCTCGACCTCGTGCCGCAGCGCCAGCAGAATGACGACCACGGTGCAGGCGGCGAGCAGCAGCACGCCCAGGCGCCGCTCGATCAGGCCATATGGCCCGGCGGCAGCCCACAGGCCGAGGTAGGCGAGCCCGCCGCCGGCGCCGATCATGGCGGCGCCGTAGCGGCGCAGGCCGCGCCGGATCCGGGCCTCGCCCCACGCCGCGACGGCGACGCCCGCGATGATCGCGAGCAGCGAGCGGACCAGCGGGGCGATCCACCCTCGATCGATAGCGTACTTGAGGAAGAACCCGGTCGCCGCCAGGAGCGCCAGGACGCCCACCACGAGCAGTCCCCGCTGGCCGAACCACTGCTCCAGATCGGGTGCCTCCACGCTCGCCCGCGGGGCCTCGGGTCGTGGGCTGGGAAGGGGGGAAGACCTGACGGGTGTGGCGAGTGCCGGCGCGGCTGGAGGCGCCGCGCGCAGCTCTTGCGCGGCGCCGGTCGGGAGCAGGCGCCGCATCATCTGTTCCAGGACTTCGACGCGCCGCTCTAGGCGCTGCAGCGCGTCGCGCTGCTCGTCGCTCACGAGGTGGGGGAAGCGGGGGCGCCGGGGGGGGCGAGCGTGGCCGGGCGCGAGCCGAGGATAGTGATGCCGAGCGTGACGACCGCGAGGATCACCAGATCGGGCACCCACCCGAGCTCGGTGCGCGGCACGGCCATCTGAAGGAAGAGCATGACGAAGTCGAACAGTCCGACCAGAAGGCCCAACAGGACGGTGGCATGGAGCGACCGTCCCAATTGGGCGAGCACGCTGCCGCTGACGAGGGCCACCGCCCCTTGCCCCGCCGCGATCATCAGGGCCGTCACCACGTCGTCGAACAGGATACGCCAGAAGTCATGCGGCCCGGCGTGGTAACTGAAGAACGCCGTGTGAATGACCGACACCGCGACCCCTGCGAATGCGGCGCACAGCGCGGCCCACAGGGCGTAGCCGATCACGATCTTGATTCTGTCGCCCGTATCGCCAGTCAAGCACTCCTCGCTTCCTGCCGTCCCAGGGGCACGCGGCACCAAATGTGGCCGGTCGCGCCCGCCCTCGCCAGTCAGCGCAGGGCGGCCGCCGCTTGCTCGAGGGCGCCGCGGGCATCATCCACCCTGGCGGCGAGATCGGCGAGCTCGCGCTGGGTCGTCGGGGCGTCGGCGTAGCGGATCGCTTCGTTCACCGAGGGAAACGCCATCGTGGCGTATCCGTTGTCGACGTCGGATGCGAATTGGAGGCTCGTGTACCAGGGCCGACTCACCAGGCCTTGCCGGCGGGTGAGGCGGCGCTCCACCTGCATTAGGGCCGCGTTCACCGCCTGGAGCCGCGAAGCGTCCACGCTGCGCGCGCTGTCACGGGCCGCGGCGAACGCGCGGGCGGAGACGGTGAATCGCTCCAGCGCATCGCGCAACCCCGTGGTGGTCACGCTCCAGCCGCGCTTCGCGATCCCCGAGTCGAGCTGCGCGACCAGACGGGTTAGCTCCGTGCCGAAGGCTTCGTAGTCGAGGGGCAGCACATCGCTGTTCGCGAGCCGCGCCGCGAGCAGGGCGACGAGACGCGCGGTGGCCTGGTGCGCCCGGTAGCCGGGATCGCCGAAGGTTGTCATCCAGTGGTAGGAGTCGTACATGGAGTGATACACGCCGCTCGGCCCCTCGAATCCGACCTCCGCGGCTGGGATGCCGAGGTGGTGGTAGAACCCCGCGAAGTCGGACCCGCCGCCGAGATTCGCGAGCGTGAGCGCCGCCGTGTCGCCGTGGACCCGCTCGAGCCACATCGCGCGGACGCTGCCCCGTCCGGACGGATCGGGCACCAGACCGGTGACGTCCCGGATCAGCGGCTTGAGCGACGGTGAGCCGCTCCCGGCAAAGCGGGGGCCCTGCGTGACGTCATCCGCGTTGAGATAGGCGACCGCGTGTCCGGCAAGCGAGTCGGCCATCTCCTCCACCCACTCCGTAGACCCGATCAGCCCCCACTCCTCCGCGTCCCACGTGGCGAAGATCACCGTGCGCGCCGGGCGCATTCCCGCGCGAGCCAGCTCGGCGAATGCGCGAGCGGTCTCGAGCACCGTGACGGTGCCGCTGATGTTGTCGGCCGCTCCGGGACTCCAGGCGTCGCGATGCGCGCCGATGACCACCCACTCGTCTGGATAGCGCGCTCCGCGTACCATGGCGAATGTGTCCCAGATGGGGTGCATCGCGCGGGCACCGCGCTCTGTCTTGACGTGCAGCCGGGCGCGCACGGGACCCGGACCCAGGTGATAGCGAAACGGCAGGGCGCCCTGCCACGGCTGGGGCACGGACGCGCCGCCCAGACGCTCGAGGAAGCGCCGCGCGTTGCCATAACTCATGGGAATGACGGGAATGCGGGGGATCGGCAGCGAATCCTCCGGCACGCGGTGCGCGCCCGGGAGCGAAGCGTACCCGGGGGTCGTCGGATCGCCGTTCGTATTCATCATGCTGCCACGTTGGATTCCGCCCCACGGCCGCATCGGACCGCGTGGGTAGATGTCGCCGCGGGCGTACCCGTCGTCTTGAGGATCGGAGTAGATGATGAGCCCGACCGCGCCGTGCTTCTCGGCCTCGCGTGCCTTGATGCCGCGGAACGAGCGACCGTAGCGCGCGATGGCGATCTTCCCCCGAACGCTCGTCCCGAGCGAATCGAGGGTCTGGTAGTCCTCGATCAAGCCGTAGTCGACGTATACGAGGTCCGCGGTCACGTCGCCGTCGCCGCTGTAGCCGCTGAAGGCGGGGACCTGGGGCCCAGCGCTCGTCGGATCCCCCGGCACGGCCGGCTCTCGAAGCGCCAGCGCCGCGGCTCGGCCACGGGCCGGGATCACCCAGACGGCGACGCTGTCCGGGTGTGGGATGTAGACCGTATACTCTTTGGTCCAGGCTTCGAGGCCCCAGGTCCGGAGCTTGCCGATCACGTAGTCTCGCGTCATGGCTTGCGCGGGCGTGCCGGCGACGTGTGGAACGCGTGTCAGATCGTAGGTCATGAGGCGCGTGCGTGCCGTGTCGGGGACGGCGAGCAGCCGCTCTTCGAAGCTGTGCTGAGCCGCGGCGGCGACGGCGCGGACCGAAGCCAGTACCAGGAGGACGACGATGGTTCGCACGTTGGTCGGTCCGGATGAGTGTTGAAGATCGAAGGAGTGTTATGTTAACGACTACGCTACCGCTACGCTTGCGAGCGCGCTCGCGTTGAAGAGATCACTCAGCCTGCGCGCCACGCTGCTCGCCGTCGCCCTGGCGGCGGGCGCATACACCGCGGCGCTCCCGGTCTACCTGTATTTCCGCGTGAGCCGGCCGGCACTTGCGCTCGGCGCCGCCACCGAGACCATCACGATGGTGGGCGAGAACCTGGCGCGGCGCGACAGCGCGCTCGACCAAGTCCTGGTCATCGTCCGTCTCCTGGGCCGCCGCTCGTCGCCCCGCGCCGACTCCCTCGCCCTCGTCCATCGGCTGCTGACCATCGGTCGGACTCCCCTGACGCTGGCTGCCGACGCCCCCATCCCCGGCGCGCTGCGCGCCCAAGTCGTCAGCGCCGACGGCGCACTGTCCAGGAACGGAAGCGCCCTGGCGGAGGCCGTCAGCGGGATCGAGCAAGGGCGTCGCGCGAACGTTGCCACGCGGCTCCCCGCGCTCGAGGACCTTGCCCAGGTCGTCAACGATCGCATGGCAGCCGGCGCACGGATCGCACGGGCCCACCTGCTCGAGCGCCAACGGGCCCTGCAGGCCGCGACGAGCGAGGTGCGCCGTGACACGGGGCTGTGGATCGTGGTGGGAATTCTCTGGATTCCGCTGCTGGTACTGGTATTGCGGCGCCGCGTTTCGGAGCCGCTGCACGCGCTCGAAACGGGCCTGGGGCGCGTGGCCGACGGGGACCTGACGGTCGCCGTCCCGACGCTCGGGGCCGACGAAATCGGGCGGCTGGCCGAGCACTTCAATACAATGACTCGGGTGCTGCGGGATCGTGCCGAAGAGCAAGGACGCTTCGCCGCTGCGGGCGAGCTGCTCGCGGGCGTCGCGCACGAAGTGAACAACCCACTCATGGCGATCGCGGCGCACGCGGAAAACCGCCTCGCCGACGCGGGCCTCCAGGGTGAGCAGCGGAATGAAATGGCGCAGATCCTGAGGCAGGCGCGGCGCGCCACGAAGCTCCTGCGGGGATTGCTGCGGTTCGTGCGCGCCACGGAGCGCGAAGTCACACGCGTCAATCTGAACGATGTCGTGCGCGGCGCACTGGATCTCGTGTCCTTCCGGTTTGGCGTGGACGAGATCGTGGTAGGCGGGCACTTGGACCCGAACCTGCCCCCGGTGAACGGCGACGCCATCAAGCTCGAGCAGGTCGTCGTCAATCTCTTATCGAATGCGATCGACGCCCTGCATGCCCTGAAGCCGCCGCGGCACCTCTCCGTGGACTCGTGGGTCGAAAACGCGCGGGTGTCGGTGGCGGTCACCGACAACGGGAGAGGTGTGGCGCCCGAGATTAGGGCGCGGCTGTTCCGTCCGTTCGCGACCACGAAGGGCCGTCGGGGGACCGGGCTCGGCCTCTACATCTCACGCCAGATCGCGCGCGAAGCAGGCGGTGAGCTCGTCCTGGCCACCTCGCCGGAGAGCGGCGCCCGGTTCGTGCTCACTCTCCCGGTCGCTGAAACCGCGGTCGCGACGGGAAGTCCCCTGCCCGCTCCTACGGACGG
Organism: Gemmatimonadales bacterium; assembly: GCA_035943095.1. Taxonomy (GTDB): domain Bacteria; phylum Gemmatimonadota; class Gemmatimonadetes; order Gemmatimonadales; family GWC2-71-9; genus AG41. The sequence continues at coordinate 32,875 of DASZCN010000114.1, forward strand.
CGGACCCCGCGAGCCGGCTCGCTCGGCGCCGTCCCTCGCCGGTGTGCGGGTGCTGATCGTGGAAGACGAAGAGCCCGTGCGCCGTCCGATGATTCGGTATCTGACACGCAGGGGCGCCCAAGTCGTGGAGGCTGGCGACGGCGTGGCGGCCCTCACCCTGTTGCGCGAGCGGTCGGCCGACGTGATCCTGGCCGACCTGCGGATGCCCCGTATGGGCGGCATGGAGTTGTACGCGCAGCTCGAAGAGGAGCGGCCGGAGCTCGCGGCTCGCGTGCTCTTCCTGTCCGGCGATGTCTCCCAGCTCGCGGAGCCCGGGAACACCCCGGTGCCGCGGGAGCGTGTCCTCGTGAAGCCGGTCGAGCTTGCCGAGCTGGAGCGACGGATCCTCGAGTTCGTGAGCACGGCGGGAGCGTGATGCTAGCCCGGCGTCAAGCCGGGAGCTATGATGGAGTATGCTGGTCGTGGTGGTCCTGCTCGTCACGGTGGCGATGCGGGTTGCGATCGTCGCCGCGGTCACCTACCTCCTCCTGCCGCGGGGTCCGGTGTGCCCGCATTGCGGCATCGAGATGGCGGCCCTCGAGAATCGGTTCCTCGACCACTGGCTTCCGGCCCTGCAGCGCCGCTGGTGCCTCGAATGCGGTTGGGATGGTGTGGTGCGCCGCGTGCGGCGGGCGCCGACGCGGACCCCGACCCGCCGGTCGTCCCCCCGGCCGACCCTGTCCTGATCAGTCCATCGTCGTGATGAGTCGCGCCGCCCGCTCGTAAAAGAAGTAGTCCCACGCCCAGTTCAGCAGCACGAACAGCTTGTTGCGGAAGCCGATCAGCTGGATGATGTGCACCACCAGCCACACTACCCAAGCGGGGAACCCGGTGAACCCGATCCCGTGGATGTAGGCGACGGCCGCATTCCGGCCGATCGTCGCGAGCGACCCGGGATCGCGGTAACGGAACGCCGTGGGCGCCTCTCCGGCCACCCGCCGGCGGATGTTCTGCGCTGCTGTCTCCGCCATCTGGATCGCCACCGGGGCCATCATCGGCAACGGCTCCCCGCCCGCTTCGAGGTAGGCCGCGTCCCCGATGACGTACACGCCGTCGTGCCCGCCCCCTGCGACTTCGAGCGTCTCGCTCACAGGGATCCGCCCTTGGCGACCCGTCGGTAAGCCGAGCTGCGTTGTCAGGTGCGCGGCCTTGACGCCGGCCGCCCAGATGAGCGTGCCTGCCGGAATGACCTCCCCGCTCTTCAAGACCACGCGGCTGCCGTCATAATCCTCGACCGTCGCGCCGAAGCGGACTTCCACATGCTTGCGCCAGAGCGTCTCTGCCGCGGCATCACGCAACCGGGCGGGCATCGGGCCGAGCAAGCGATCGGTCGCCTCGACGAGCAGCACGCGGACGTCCTTGAAGTTGAGCCGCGGATAGTCCTTCACCAATACCAACCGGATCAGCTCGGAGAGCGCCCCGGCCATTTCGACACCGGTCGGTCCCCCGCCCACCACCACGAACGTCAACTCAGCGCGACGGCGCTCGGGATCGGGCTCGAGCATGGCGCGCTCGAACGCCCGCAGCACGTGGTTCCGGATGCGGATCGCTTCGGGCACGTCCTTCAGACCAAATCCGTGCTCCGGCACGCCGGTGTGGCCGAAGTAGTTCGTCTCTCCACCCACGGCGAGGATCAAGTAGTCATAGCCGATCGGCCCGTCCGTGGTGATCAATCGTTTGGCGCCGGACTCGAGGCCCGTCACTTCGGTCATGCGAAACTCAAAATTCTTCTGGCGACGCAGTATGGCGCGGACCGGCCGCGCGATCTGCTCGGGCTCGAGCCCGGCGGTGGCCACTTGGTAGAGGAGCGGTTGGAACAGGTGGTAGTTGCGCCGGTCCACGAGCACGACGTCCACCGGCGCCTTGCGCAACGCACGCACCGCGCGCAACCCGCCGAACCCCGCACCCACAATCACGACGGTGGGTCGACCCGCCGGCGCGCGTCCCGCGACGCGCGCGTCGTGGCCGAGATCAGCCTGGGGCCGGGTAGCGGTTCGGACGTCGGTCATGGCGCGTGTCTCTGACGCGGCAACCTAGTCGAGCACGACGGCGGTGCCATAGCACAGCACCTCGGTGGCCGAAGCCCGGCTCGCGACTTCCGACGCGTCGAACGCGACGCCGAGCACCGCGTTCGCCCCGACCTCGCGGGCATGTTCGATCATCAAGTCGTACGCCGTCTTGCGCGCTTGCTCGCACATCTCCGTGTAGGCGCCGATCTGACCTCCGATGATGCTTTTCAATCCGCCGAGAATGCCCTGCGAGATCGTGGGCGCGCGCACGGTGATCCCGCGAACTACCCCCCTGTATTCGCGCACGCGGCGGCCCTCGACGTCGAAGGTGGTGGACACGATCAAGGACGATTGGATGGCCATCGGCGTGTACCCCTTCGGTTGAGTTAAGCGGCGATAACACTTTGTTAAAGATAGCGCTGCACGCGTTTCCGCTTGCCTGAGCCGCCAGGGAGTAAGTATCATCCCACCGTTCCATGACCAGCCCCCCCCCCACCGCCGCGGCTCCCCTCCCGCCCCGCTCGGGCCTCGTCCGCTCGCTCGTCGGGAAGAAGGTGATCATGGCCGTCACGGGCGTGATCCTCTTCCTCTTTGTGGTGGGCCACCTCGTGGGCAACCTCAAGGTGTTCCAGGGTCCCGAGCACTTCAACGCCTATGCGGAAGGCCTGCGCACCGTGGGGGCGCCGTTCCTCGCCCGCGGGCAGCTGCTCTGGGCCGTCCGGGTCGTCCTCCTGATTTCGCTGTTCCTCCACATCTGGGCGGCCATCGCAGTAACCCGGGCGAGCTGGGCGGCGCGTCCGGTCGGCTACCACGGCCTCACGCCGACCGAGACGACGTACGCGGCCCGCACGATGCGCTGGGGCGGCGTCATCATTTTCCTCTACGTCGTCTATCACCTGTTCGATCTCACGTTCGGCGCGCTCAACCCGAGCTTCGTGCCCGGAGACGTCTATCACAACCTGATCGCGAGTTTCATGCGATGGCCGGTGTCGGCGGTCTACATCGCGGCGGTGATCGTCGTCGGCCTTCACATCGACCACGGCTTGTGGAGCGCGTTCCAGACCCTCGGACTGAACCGGCCGCCAACGTTCCGCTGGCGCCGGGGCGTCGCGGTCGCGATCGCGGTGATCATCACGGCAGGGTACGTTGCCATCCCGCTCGCGGTGCTCGCTGGCAAGGTCCGCTGATGGAGCTGCGCACGAAGGTTCCCGAGGGACGGCTCGCGGAAAAATGGGAGCGCCACCGCTCCGAGATCCGGCTCGTGAGCCCCACGAACAAGCTGAAGCATCACATCATCGTCGTGGGCTCGGGGTTGGCGGGCGCTTCGGCCGCCGCGTCGCTGGCCGAGCTCGGGTACACGGTCTCATGCTTCTGCTTCCAGGACTCGCCGCGCCGGGCGCACTCGATCGCCGCGCAGGGCGGGATCAACGCGGCCAAGAACTATCAGAACGACGGCGACTCGGTGTTCCGCTTGTTCTACGACACCGTGAAAGGGGGCGACTTCCGCTCCCGCGAGGCGAACGTGTACCGGCTGGCCGAGATCAGCGCCTTGATCATCGACCAGTGCACCGCGCAGGGCGTGCCGTTCGCGCGCGAATACGGCGGGTTGCTCGCCAATCGTTCGTTCGGCGGTGTGCAGGTGTCGCGCACGTTCTACGCGCGGGGCCAGACCGGACAACAGCTGTTGCTGGGTGCCTACCAGGCCCTGGAGCGGCAAGTGGGCGCGGGCAAGGTCACCATGTACCCGCGCACCGAGATGCTCGATCTGGTCGTCGTGGACGGGCGGGCCCGCGGGATCGTGGTGCGCGACCTCGTAACCGGCGCGGTCGGCTCGCACGTGGCGGACGCCGTCGTGCTCGCGACCGGGGGCTACAGCAACGTCTACTACCTCTCGACCAACGCGAAGGGCTGCAACGTCACGGCGATCTGGCGCGCCCACCGGCGTGGCGCGGCGTTCGCGAATCCGTGCTTCACGCAGATCCATCCCACCTGCATCCCGCAGACCGGGCTGCACCAGTCGAAGCTGACCCTAATGAGCGAGTCCCTCCGCAACGACGGCCGGATCTGGGTGCCCAGGACAAAGGGCGATGCTCGGCCACCTCAACAGATCCCGGAAGCGGAGCGGGATTACTACCTCGAGCGGCTCTATCCGAGCTATGGAAACCTGGTGCCACGGGACGTCGCGTCCCGACGCGCCAAGGACGTGTGCGACGAGGGGCGTGGAGTGGGGCCCGGTGGTTACGGTGTGTACCTCGACTTCGCCGACGCCATTGCCCGTTTGGGCCGGCACGTCATCGCCGAGCGTTACGGCAACCTGTTCGAGATGTACGAGCGCATCACGGCGGAGAATCCCTTCGAGGTGCCGATGCGGATCTACCCGGCTCCTCATTACACCATGGGTGGGCTTTGGGTGGATTACAACCTGATGACCACCGTCGACGGGTTGTACGCCATCGGTGAGGCCAACTTCTCCGACCACGGCGCCAACCGGCTGGGGGCGAGCGCGCTCATGCAGGGACTGGCCGACGGGTATTTCATCCTGCCCTACACGATCGGCGACTACCTGGCGCAGGCGAAGCTCGGCAAGGTCGGGACAAACGATGCGGCGTTCCGACAGGTCGAGCGCGAGGTGAGCGAGCGGGTCGACCGACTCCTCTCCGCCCGGGGCCGCAGACCCCCGGACGCCTTCCATCGCGACCTGGGCCGGCTGATGTGGGACAAGTGCGGCATGTCCCGCAACGCGCAGGGCCTGGAGGAGGCACTCAAAAAGATCGCCGCGTTGCGCGACGAGTTCACCCGCGACGTGTACGTGGGCGGCAAAGGCGAGGACTTCAATCAGACGCTCGAGCATGCCGGCCGCGTGGCCGACTTCTTCGAGCTCGCCGAGTTGATGTGCCGCGATGCGCTGCAGCGCGAGGAGTCGTGCGGCTGCCATTTCCGGGAGGAATTTCAGACAGCGGAGGGCGAGGCGAAGCGCGATGATACGCGGTTCAGCTACGTCGCCGCTTGGGAGTACGCGGGCGGGGGGAAAGCCCCCGTATTGAACAAGGAGCCGCTCGAGTTCGCCGTCGTGCACCCCGCCCAGCGGATTTACACCTGATGCGGCTCACCCTCCACGTCTGGCGCCAATCCGGTCCCCACGATCCAGGGCGGTTCATTCGCTATGACGTGACGGACGTCGGCCCGGACATGTCATTTCTCGAAATGCTCGACGTGCTGAACCAGCAGCTACTCGGCCGCCAGGAATCGCCGATCGCGTTCGATCACGACTGCCGCGAGGGGATTTGCGGGGCGTGCGGCATGGTCATCAATGGCCGCCCTCACGGGCCACGGCACGCGACCACCACCTGCCAGCTCCACATGCGCATGTTCCCCGATGGGTCGGAGCTGTGGATCGAGCCCTGGCGGGCCCGCGCGTTTCCCGTGGTCAAGGATCTGGTGGTGGACCGGAGCGCGTTCGATCGCGTGATCGCGGCGGGCGGGTTCATCACCGCGCGTACCGGCAGCGCTCCCGAGGCGAACGCGACCCTGGTGCCCAAGCGCGACGCGGATCTGGCGATGGATGCGGCCGCGTGCATCGGCTGCGGGGCCTGCGTGGCCGCCTGCCCCAACGCCTCGGCCATGCTGTTCGTCGCCGCCAAGGTGTCGCACCTGGGGCTCCTGCCCCAGGGCCAGCCGGAGCGGGGCACGCGCGTCGTGAACATGGTGGGACAGATGGACGCGGAAGGCTTCGGCGCCTGCACCAATCACGGCGAGTGCATGGCCGCGTGTCCCAAGGAGATCTCGATCGACTTTATCGCCCGGCTGAACCGGGACTACCTCAAGGCGACCCTCGCGCCCAAGCCACAGGTGAAGGAGTTCACCGGGGCGGCCTAGACCTGCACCGTCTTCATCGTTTCCTTCACTGCCTCAGCCGACTTCTTCAGCGCCGCCTGCTCGTCCGGCGAGAGCTTCACTTCCAGGATCTTCTCGAGCCCCCCCCGCCCCAGCTTGCAGGGGACACCCAAATACGCGCCGGACATGCCGTACTCCCCATCTACCCACGCGGCGCACGGCAGGATGCGTTTCTTGTCGTGCACGATCGCCTCGGCCATTTGCGTGACCGCCGCCGAGGGGGCGTAGTAGGCCGAGCCGGTCTTCAGAAACGCGACGATCTCGGCGCCGCCGTTCCTGGTCCGCTCCACAATCTTGTCGAGCGTCCGCTTGTCGAGGAGCTGCGTGACGGGAATGCCCGAGACGGTCGTGTAGGAGATCAAGGGCACCATCGTGTCCCCGTGTCCCCCCAGCACCATCGCCTGAATATCCTCGACGGACACGTCGAGCGCCTCCGCAAGGAAGGCCCGGTAGCGCGCCGTGTCGAGCACGCCGGCCATCCCGATCACCCGCTCGCGCGGGAACCCCGTGACCTGTTTTGTGACCCAGCACATCACGTCGAGTGGGTTCGAGACGACGAGCACAATGGCGTTGGGGCACTGCTGTTTGATCTGCTGGGAGACCTGTTTCACGATGTCCGCGTTGGTGCGAACCAGGTCGTCGCGACTCATGCCGGGTTTGCGCGCGATCCCTGCGGTCACGACGACGATCTCGCTGCCTCGGGCGGACTGGTAATCGTTCGCGCCGACCAGGCGCGTGTCAAAGCCTTCGATCGGTGCCGACTCCCATTGATCGAGCGCCTTGCCCTGCGGCACGCCCTCGATGACGTCGACGAGCACGACCGTGCGCGCGAGCGCCTTTTCCGCGATGCGCTGCGCGGCGGTGGCGCCGACGTTCCCGGCTCCGACAACCGTGATCTTGTTAACCATGAGGTGAGGTCATCCGCCCCGCGTGTGCATTTCCCGATGGGGATCGGCGCGCAGCGACTCGAGGCGGTACAGCGCACCGCGCTGCGCCACGCCGAGCCGCTCCTCGGCACCACGGTCCGTGCGTCCCCGCCAACCGTCCTCGATGATCGCCGCCAGCTCTTCGTCGGTCGCCCCACGCCGCAGCGGATCTCGCAAGTCCACGCCCCGCGCCGCGTAAAGGCACAGGAGCCACGTCCCATCCGCCGTTAGGCGGCTACGGTCGCAGGAGCGGCAGAAGGGTGCCGTGGTCGAGGCGATGATTCCGAACGTGGTCCCGTCGGGCAGCTGGAAGCGCTCCGCGGGCGAATGGGAATCGTCGGACAAGGGCTGGATCGCGCCATATCGGCGACCGAGGGTCTCGAGCATCTCGCGTTGCGACACGACCTGATCCATAGACCAGCGCGTGGCTCCGCCGACGTCCATATACTCAATGAACCGCACTTCCGCGTCGTGGGTGCGGGCGAACTCGATCAGATCGATCAGCTCGTCGTCGTTGAACCCGCGGATCACCACCGCGTTGAGCTTGAGTTTCCCGAACCCCACCTGGCGCGCGACGGCGATGCCCTCCAGCACGTCGGTGTGGTGCGGGCTCTTGGCGAACGCGAGCATGCGCTCCGGACGGAGCGTATCGAGGCTCACCGTCACCCGGCGGAGCCCCGCGGTTTGCAACGCGGCGGCTTGCTTGGCGAGTAACAGGCCGTTCGTGGTCATGGCGAGGTCGGTGATCCGGGCGTCACGGGCGATCATCGTGACCAGAGCCGGCAGGTCGTGGCGCAGCAGTGGCTCGCCCCCCGTCAGCCGCACCTTGTGCACCCCCAGCCCGGCGAACACGCCGACCAGGCGTGCGACCTCTTCGAACGTGAGGATCGACGCCCGGGGCAGCCACACGTAGTCGTCCTCAGGCATGCAGTAGCGGCACCGCATGTTGCAGCGATCGGTCACGGAGATGCGCAGGCTCCCGAGCGGGCGCTCGAGCGTGTCCCGGAGCGGCTCAGACATGGGATGGCTTGCTCGTGGGATGGCCGGACGGGTCCACCCAGATTTCCGTGCCGTCCAGGCGCAGCTCCTTCTTCCACACGGGAATGCGGCGCTTCACTTCCTCGATCACGAAGCGACACGCGTCGAACGCCTGGGCGCGGTGCGGCGCCGCCGCCGCGATGCCGATGCTCGCCTCGCCGGCCGGAATGGTGCCGAGGCGGTGCCGGACGGCGATTCGCGCGTCGGGCCAACGGGCCGCCGCGTCCGCCACGAGCCGGCCGAATTCGACCTCCACCATCTCCTCGTACGCCGAGTACTCGATCGCCTCGACACCCCGCTCCTCGGCTCCGTTGCGCACGGTGCCGAGGAAGACGCACGTCCCACCGCGCTCGGGCGACGACACGTCGGCCACGAGCTGATCGATGGAGACGGGCTGGCGCGTGAGGTAGGTCATTCAACCGCCAGCAATGGGGGGGAGGAACGCCACTTCGTCTCCGTCCTCGACCTGTGCGTCGAGCTTCGTCTGCTTGAGATTCACCGCCGCGAGTGGACGCTCGGGCAGGGACCCGGCCCCAGGGAGCTCCGCTCGCACGCGCCGCACCACGTCGCCGACCGTCGCCGGGAGCGGCACCGACACTTGAGCCTCGGTGCGCCCGACCAGCTCGGCGTACCGCGCGAAGAAGCGCACCCGCACTGTGGCCGATGTGGCGTCCATAGATCGACCGAAAACTAGCCGCGCTCAGCTCCCTGTGGTACCGCTCGCGATGCCGTGCCAGATCTTCGTCTGTTTCGCGGTCGGCGACGCTGCCGGTGAGAGCGTAAAGGACACCGCGGTTCGCTCCCGGACCTCCGTGTTCAGGGTCATGGATTTCCCCTCGCGCGTGATGTCGATCGTGAGTGGGGCGCCCGCCTTGCCACGGTAGCGATCGCGGAACGGCCCGCCCCAATCCTGATCCGGACGGGTGTCGATGTCGCCTACTTTGAGCAGCACGTCTCCCGGCTCGAGTCCCGCGGCCTCGGCGGAACTGCCGGGGACCACGCCCTGCACCACCAGCCTGCCCTCCGAGCCCGCCTGCGCGTTCACTCCGAGGAACGGATTCGACACGCCCTGGCGCGCGACCGCGATGCCGGCCTTCGCGAACACCGCCTCGTACGGGAGCGGGTCGCGGCCGTTGACGTAGCGCTGGTAGAACGCGTCCACGTCCGGCATCCCGGTCTCGCGCAGCAGGCTCAACAGTTCGCGGGTCGTAAAGCCCTTCTGCTTCTGGTAAAAGCGCGCGTACAGCGCTCGCATCACGTCGTCGAGACTCTTGCGGTTGTCCGTCGCGTCGCGGATTGAGACGTCGAGCAGCATGCCGGTGAGCGCGCCCTTCGGGTAGTAGAGCTGAGAGCTGTTCACGAAGACTTCGTTGATCCAGGTCGCGACGCTGCCGTCCTCTTCGCTCCAGGGCTCCGGCGCGGACTCGACCTGCTGCATGTCCGATCCCGTGTTGGCGAGGAACTGCTCCGTGGTCCAGAGGCCGGAACGAATGTTCGTGAGATCGGCATAGTAGTCGGTCACACCTTCCGACCACCACAGGAGCGGCGTGTACTGTTCCGCGTGGTAGTTGTAGGGCCACATCTCAGCGGGCCGGATCCGCTTCACGTTGAAGAGATGGAAATACTCGTGCGACATGAGCGGAATCATGAAATCGCCGAAGTTCCCGACGGCGTCGGCGAACCCACCCTGCGGCATGATGTCGAACTGCGAGGCGCTGTGCTCCAACCCGCCGCCAAAGTTGATCGGCTCGCGGATCACGTTGAAAAACACGGTATACGCATCGTACGGTGGGCCGCCGAACAAGGCGTTTTCCGTTTTCGCGATCTTCTCGAGATCGGCCCGCATGTTGCGCTGCACGCCTTCGGAGTACGCGTCGGCGGGCCACACGGCGATACGCAGCCACTTCCCGTCGACGGGCAGGGAGTCCGCCATGAAATGGCCCAGGAACGTCTCGGCGTCGGCCAGCTCATGATAGGTGGAGGCGAGATACGGACCCGCGGCAGACGGTCTGAGCGCGGTGGTGACCTGCCAGCCGGGAGGCAGCGTGAACTTCACCTCGGCCGGGCGATCGAGCTGGCCCTCTTCGTACAGAAACAGGTTGGTTCCGAGAAACTGCGCGAAGTCTCCGACGATGCGGGCCATGGAGAGATCGATCGTATCGGCGAGATAGTCGAACTCGACGCTCACGCGGTCGCTCTTTGCCGTCGCGACCCGCCACGTGTCCTTATCGGCTCGATCCCAGAAGAGTGATTGCCCGGCCGCGCTCTTCGCCGCGAAGTGGCGCACGTACCGCGCGTAATTCTGGATCTCATAGTTCCCGGGACTCCACGCCGGCAGCGAGACGTACAACGTGTCCTTGCCGCGCGCGGGGAATTCGGCGCGCACGTGGAACAACCGGGTGGCGGGAGCGGGAACCGAAACGTCGTACTTCACCGGGAGTTGGGCGGACAGGGGGACGGCCAAGAAGAGCAAGAGCAGGTGACGCACGAGCGACTCCGCGATCGAGGTGGATGCTGGGACTACCCCGCGCAAAACGAAGCGGCCCAGACGGTTAGTCGGGGCCGCGTCAGAACGGCAATAATTCGGCATGCGTTCTCAGGGTGTGACGCGCTCGCTCGCCTCGGCCACCATCGCCCGCAACTCCTTGCTGGGCTTGAAGACAGGTACCGGACGCGCTGCCACTTCGACCGGGTCGCCGGTGCGTGGATTGCGCGCCATCCGAGTCTTGCGCTGGCGGATCTTGAACGTGCCAAATCCGCGAATTTCAATGTTATGCTGCTCTGCGAGTGCCGCTTTGACCGCGTCGAGAAATGAATCCACGACGCGAGCGCAGTCCTTCTTGGAAATCAGGGGACCGGCGGTTCGAGCGATTTGTGCGGTGACCTTTTCGACCAGGTCGGCCTTCGTCATCCGTCCCCCTTGAAGGGCCCAAGGGCTGTCAAGACGAGGGGCCAACTTACGGGCTTACCTATTGTGTGTCAAGAGCTTGGAGAAACTGTTCGAAGTGGCCCTGAGCGTCGTGGGGTCCCGGCGAGGCCTCAGGATGGTATTGGACCGCAAAGATCGGGTATTCCCTGTGCCTCACGCCTTCAACGGTGTGGTCGTTCAGGTTAAGGTGCGTGACCTCGAGCGCCTTGGCGCCCGGAACGCCGCTCGTGTCGCCCCGGACCGCGAAGCCGTGATTCTGCGATGTTATAAGTACTTGCCCTGTCGCGAGATCGCGCACCGGATGGTTGCCGCCCCGGTGGCCATAGGGAAGTTTCACCGTGTCACCCCCGAGCGCCAAGCCCAGCAGCTGGTGCCCGAGGCAGATCCCGAAGATGGGGAGTGAGCCGTCGGCGAGCTCGCGCAGCGTAGCGATCGCGTATCCCACCGCGGCCGGATCGCCCGGACCGTTCGACAGGAAGAGCCCATCGGGCTCGAGCTCCCGGATCCGCGCCGCGGGCGTGGCGGCCGGCACGATCGTGACCCGGCAGCCGTTGCGGACGAACAGCCTCAGGATGTTGCGCTTCATGCCGTAGTCGTAGGCGACGACGTGGCGGCGCGCGTCCGCCGGGGGGGGACCCTCGACGTACTCGGCGTCGATCGTCGCGTGGGTCGCGAGATCGAGCCCGTCCATGGAGGGGCTCGCCGCGAGCGCCGCCCGCACGGTCGCGCTCGGCTCCTCACCCACTACGACGGCGCCGCGCATGGCACCCTTGGAGCGGATGTGTCGTGTCAGCTGGCGCGTGTCGACGTCGGCGACGATCGGCACGTGCGCCGCCGCGAGCCAGTCCGCGAGCGTGCCCGTGGCGCGCCAGTTCGACGGCTTGCCCGAGAGCTCCCGCACCACGACGCCCGCGACCCGCGGCCGATCGGACTCGACGTCCTCCGGATTGATGCCGCAGTTCCCGATCATGGGTGCCGTCATGACGACGATCTGCCCGAGGTACGACGGGTCGGTAAAGACCTCTTGATAGCCGGACAGGTTCGTGGTGAAGACGACTTCAGCGTACGTCGGCTCGAACTCGATTGGCGCGGTGCCGGGGAACACGGCTCCGTCCTCGAGCAGCACGTAGGCCGGGCGGCGGTCAGCGATGGGGTGGGCGGCTCTGGTTGGAGGGTGGAGGCGTGCTCGGCTGCGCCGGGCTCGTCGGCAGCGGCAGCGGCGTGGGTTGCACCGGCGCGGGGGCGGGAACGCCGCCCTCGAGCACCGAGCGCGGCGACGCGCTGCGGGACGACAGGACCGCTAGGATCAGGGAGATGAAGAGGAAAACGCCGGCGCACCACCAGGTGATCTTCGTGAGCAGCGTGGTGGCCTGGCGGCCGCCCATGAACTGCTCGGTGCCGGCACCCCCGCCCAGCGACGCCAGTCCCCCGCCCTGTCCCGCCTGCAGCAGAACCGCGGCGATCAGGATCAAGGCATCGAGCGCGAGCAAAAGCAACAGAGCGTCATACATGCGGCGCGGATAATACCTACGGGGCGGCGCTCTGCACAAGTTGCGCCCAGCCCTCGGGATCGAGCGACGCGCCGCCGACGAGTACGCCGTCCAGCTCCCGCTCGGCCAATAGCTCCGCGGCGTTTTTCAGATTGACGCTCCCGCCGTACAGCACTCGGGGTTCCTGGGCGCCGCGCGCCACGAGCCACGCGCGGATCTCCCGATGCACGGCGCGCGCGTCGTCGGGTGTGGCGTTGCGCCCGGTGCCGATCGCCCAGACCGGCTCGTAGGCGATCACCAGGCGCGCGAGTGGCGCGCCCTCCGTCCCGCCGAGCGCGGCGGCGAGCTGCCGGATGACCACGGCGATCGTGTGTCCCGCGTCGCGCTCGGCGAGGGTCTCCCCCACGCACAGGATCGGAAGCAGGCCGGCCGCGAGCGCCGCGGACACCTTGCGCCGTGTGTCCGCATCGGTCTCTCCGAACACATGGCGACGCTCGGAGTGCCCGATCAGCGTGGCGCGGGCGCCCGCCTGGAGCGCGAGCGGCGCCGAGACCGCCCCGGTATACGCGCCCTTGGGCTCCCAATAAATGTCCTGCACGCCGACCTGCAGATCAGCCCGCTCACGCGTGGCTTGCGCGGCGGCTTCGACCGAGACCGCCGGGGGGAAAAACCACACGTCCCGGTCTTCGTGGCGGTTGTAGCGGGCGCGGAAGGCCTTGAGATAGGCCCGGGCCTCGTCCGGGCCCAGGTGCATTTTCCAATTGGCGGCGAAGAACAGCCGCCTCACGCGTCCTCGAGGGCGGCGACTCCGGGGAGCGGCTTGCCTTCGAGGAGCTCGAGCGCGGCTCCGCCGCCGGTGGAGACATGCGTGAGCTTGTCCTCGAGCCCGGCCACTGCCGCCGCCGAGTCGCCGCCGCCGACGACGGTAGTGGCGCCCCGCTTCCCCGCCTCGATCATCGCCTCGCCGATCGCGCGCGTGCCCTCGTCGAACGGCGGCGTCTCGAACACGCCCATCGGCCCGTTCCAGAACACCGTCTTGGCTTGGACGATGTGCGAGCGGAAATCGAGGCGCGTGGCACGGTCAATGTCGAACGCGGCGCAGTCGGCCGGGATACGGTCGCTCGGCACCTCCCGGCGCTCGGCGGCCCGCGCCAAACTGGGCGCGACGACGGCGCCGCGCGGCAGGACGAGCTTGGCGCCGGCTTGGGCGATGAGCTCTTTCGCGAGATCCTCTTTGTCCCGCTCGACCAGGGAGCCCCCCATCTCGAACCCGAGCGCGAGAAAGAACGTGTTCGCCATGGCGCCGCCGACGAGTATTTCGTCGACTTTGGGGAGCAGCGCCTGGATCACGTCGATCTTGCCCGAAATCTTCGCGCCCCCCAGCACGGCGACGAACGGACGCTTGGGGTGGTCGAGTGCGTTGCCGAGATAGCGGAGCTCCTTCTCCATGAGAAAGCCCGCCACCGCGGGGCGGAGCAACCGGGCGACCGCTTCGGTGGAGGCGTGAGCCCGGTGCGCGGCCCCGAACGCGTCGTCGACGTAGAAGTCCCCGAGCGCGGCGAGCAGCTGGGCGAACGCCGGATCGTTCGCTTCCTCCCCGGGCCAAAAGCGCGTGTTCTCGACCAGCGCCACGCCGCCACGCGGAAGCCGACGCGTGGGCGGGACGCCCGCGGCGGGGTCCGGGATGAACTCGACCGGCGTGCCGAGAATGCGCTCGACGTCGCGTAAAATCTGCTTGAGCGAGGCTTTCGGATCGGGGCCCTTCGGGCGGCCCAAATGCGAGAGGAGCACCACGCGCGCGCCCTTCTCCCGCAGGTAGCGGATCGTGGGGACGGCGGCGCGGATGCGGGTCTCATCGGCGACGGCGCCATCGCGCAGCGGCACATTGAAGTCCACGCGGACCAGCGCGCGCTTCCCGTCGAGCGCGGCCGGCGGCAGGTCGCGCAGGCTGCGCTTGCTCACTTGCCGGCGATGTACGCGAGCAGATCCACGCAGCGCGCCGAGTAACCCATCTCGTTGTCGTACCAGGACGACACGTGCAGGAAGGTGCCGTCGATCACGTTGGTCGAGAGACTGTCCACCACGCTGGAGTAGAGATTGCCGATGTAGTCGATGGAGACGAGGGGTTCGTCGCTGACGTCGAGGATACCCTTCAGCGTGTCACGCGCCGCCTGCTTGAACGCGCCGTTCACTTCCTCGATGCTCGTCGGCTTCTCGACCTCCGCCGTCAGCTCCACGATCGATACGTCGGGCGTGGGCACGCGCAGGGAGATCCCGTCGATCTTTCCCTTGACCTCGGGGATGACGAGCCCCGTCGCCTTGGCGGCGCCGGTCGTCGTGGGAATGATGCTCAGCGCAGCGGCGCGCGCGCGCCGCAGGTCCTTGTGCGGCAGGTCGAGGATCGGCTGGTCGTTCGTGTAGCTGTGGATGGTGGTCATGAACCCGTGCTTGAAACCCCAGCGATCCCGGATGACCTTCACCACCGGTACGAGGCAGTTGGTCGTGCAGGACGCGTTTGACAGCACGGTGTGCTTGGCCGGGTCGTACTTTTGATGGTTCACTCCCATCACGATCGTGATGTCCTCTCCCTTCGCGGGGGCGGAGATCACGACCTTCTGGGCACCGGCGGCGAGATGTTTGTCCGCGTCGGGACGATTGGTGAACCGGCCGGTGCTCTCGAGCACGAGATCCACGCCGAGCGCCTTCCACGGCAGCTTCTCCGGCTCTTTGATCGCCGAGACCGCGATCGGCTTGCCGTTCACGACCAGGGCGTCGTCCCGCGCCTCGACGGTCCCCGGGAAACGGCCGTGCACCGAGTCGTACTTGAGCAGGTGCGCGAGCGTCTTGGTGTCCGTGATGTCGTTCACCGCGACGAATTCGAGGGCCTGCTGTTTCATGAGCACGGCGGCACGCAGCACGTTCCGGCCGATGCGCCCGAACCCGTTGATCCCTACACGCACGGCCATCGCTCTCCCCTAGGTGAAGTCTGGTATCACTGCCCGGCCGAACGTGACCGCGAAAACGGTCGTTGCACCCGCCCCTTCGAGGGCGCGCGCGGCCTCGGCCAACGTGGCGCCGGTCGTAAACACATCGTCGACAATGACCAATGTAGAATGTCCAATGGTCAATGTTCGTTGATCATTGATCGTTGGTCGTCGGACATTCTTCATTGCAAAGGCCCCCGCCACGTTCGCCAGCCGCGCCTCCGGTGTCAACGCCGTTTGCGTCGCGGTCTCGCGCGCGCGCGCCAGCAGGTCGACCACGGGACGGCGCCAGTGACGGGACAGGGCGCGCGCCAGCCGCTCGCTCTGATTGTAGCCGCGCTGCCGCAGGCGTTTGGGGCCGAGCGGCACCGGCACGAGCCACGCCGGCTCGCTTCCCGCGAGGTCCAGGCCGATCATGGCGGCCGCCAGATCGCCGGCGATGCGGGGCAGGCCGCCGTACTTCAGGGCATGGACCGCGGTGCGTGCGCCCGCGTCGAGCCAGACCGCCGAACGGACGCATCGCAGGGCCGCGGGCCAGCCGGCACACAGGCGGCAGCCGCCGAAGGATGGCTCGGGCTGGCCGCAGCGCTCGCACCATGGCGCGCGGATGGGCCGCCAGCGGTGACGACACACGTCGCACACCAGTCGATCGGCGTCGCGGAAGGAGAACAGTGCCTGGCAGAGCAGGCATTCCGCCGGCAGGACCAGCTGTTCGAACGCTTCAAGCCCCCAGGGCACGGTGCACTGCCGCGCGCATCACGTCGAGCGGCGCGACCTGATCGGGAAAGAAACGCTGGAAGGCCGCGGCTCCCTGTTGCACGAGCACCTCGCGGCCGTCCTCGGCGCGCACGCCGGCTGCGCGCAGCGTGCGGACCCAGCGGGTGCCGCCCGGTGCGTAGGTGAGGTCGAGCGCGGCTTTCCCGCGGAGGCGCGACGCGCTCTCGGGATCGAGCGGGAGCGGATCGGTGTCCTTCAAGCCGGCCGGCGTCGCGTTGATCGCGATGTCCAGGTCGAGGGTTCCCCGCGCCGGCGCCGCACGCACGCCGCGCCCGCGCGCCCACTCGGCGAAATCGCCCGCTCTCGCGGCGTCGCGGGACAGCACGTGCACCTCCGCCTTCACCTGGCTCGCGGCGACCGCCGCCGCTCGGGCCGCCCCGCCCGTGCCGATCAACAGCCAGCTCCCGCCGCCGTCGACACCCAGCTGCCGCAGCGCCGCGAGGATTCCGGCCACGTCTGTGTTGTCGCCCACGAGCGCTCCGTGCTCGGTCCAGAACGTATTGCACGCGCCAACGCGGGCGCACAGGTCCGTTTTGCGCGTGACGCATCGTTCCGCCGCCTCCTTGTGGGGCAGCGTCACGTTCCCCGCCCCGCCCACGGCCGCGAGCGTGCCGAGCACGGTGGCAAGGGCGGTCGCCGGAGTTGGCAGCGCCACATAGACCGCGTCGAGCCCGAGGACGCGGATGGCCGCGTTGTGCATCGAGGGGGACAACGAATGTGTGACCGGATCGCCGATCACGCCGAGCAGCCGGGTGTCAGCGCTGACTTCCACTCGCGAACTCTTTGACGATGCGCTCCACCGCCGCTTGCAGCAGTCCCTCGAGCTCGGAGCAGGTGTCGCGATACACGTCCAGGTCGCCGCCAAAGGGATCGCTCACCTCCGCCTCGTCCCCCTCGCGCCCGGCGTACTCGCCGAGCACGAACACGCGTCCCTCGCCGCCGAGCTCGTCGACGCGCGCGCGATGGTGCCGCGCCATCGTGAGAATCAGGTCTGCTTGCTCGACCAGCTCGCGCGTGAGCAGGCGCGCCCGGTGGCCCGACAGGTCGAGCCCCCGCTCGAGGCCGACCAGATAGGCGCCCTCGGAGACGGGAGCGCCGTCCCACGCGCCGGTGCCCGCGGACGACACGGTGAGGCCCTCGGCCGCGCGCTCGCCCAGCGCCCGCTCGAGCAGGGAGGCGGCAAGCGGGCTGCGGCAGATGTTCCCGGTGCAGACCAACAGAATGCTTTTCGTGTTCACTTCCTCGTTCACGGCGCCAGTCGTCCCGCGGCGCGGCGCAGCTCCGCGAGTGTCAGCGCCCCTTCCCGGATCAGCCGGGGCACTGGTTGCGTGCAGTCGACCACGGTGGAGGGAGGCGAGTTCCCCAGCACACCTCCGTCCAGGACGAGCAGCGCTCCTTTGTCGACCGCCGCCGCGAAATCCCGAACGATCGCCTCCGCACCGGGCGCCGGCGGGCCCCCCGGCAAGTTAGCCGAAGTGGACGTTACCGGCTCCCCCAGCGCCCGGACCAGACGCGCCATCGCGCGGTGCGAGGTCCAGCGGACGGCAATGCCACCCTCGGGGCCACGCAGCGTGTCCGGCAGGCGACCGCTCCCTCCCGGGAGGACCAGGGAAAGTGGCCCGGGCCAGAACGCCCGGGCCAGGGCGCTGGCGGACTCGTTGAACGCGAGCCCCTGCGCCTCCGCCATCGCCCGGTCCGCCACCAGCAGCAGGAACGGCTTGTCCGGTCGCCGCCCCTTGAGCGCGGCGAGCGCCTGGACGTCGGTTGGCCGCGCCCGCGAGCCGAGGCCATACACGGTTTCCGTCGGGTACGCGAGCAGCCCGCCGGCGCCGAGATGCGCGATCACCCGAGGGATCGCCGCGGCGACCTCCTCGTCCGAGCGGAACGGAACGACCGTCACCGGAGCTCGCGGGCGAGCGCTTCGGCGATCCGGAAGTCATCGGCCGTGGTCACCTTGAAGTTGTACGGAGAGTCCGCGACGACCTCCACGGGAAGGCCGGCGCGCTCGCAGAGCTCCGCATCATCGGTCGGCACCGCGTCGCCGTTCGCCAGCGCCGTGTACGCGCGCTCGATCATCCCGCGCGGGAACCCTTGCGGCGTCTGCGCCCGCCACAAGCGCTCCCGGGCGACGGTTCGAGTGATCCGCTCCTGATCGACGTCCTTGATCGTATCGCCTACCGGGATGGCTGCGACGGCCCCGACCCCGGCGCGGGCCCGGGCGATCACGGCGTCGATCGTCTCGCGACTCACGAATGGTCGCGCCCCGTCGTGCACGAGCACGATCTCCACGTCGCGGCCGAGCGCTCCCAGCCCGGCCCGCACCGAGTCGCTGCGTGTGCGACCGCCCGCAATCACCTGCAGACGCTCGCCGGCGAGCTTGGCGAGCCACTCCGGCGGACGCTCGGCGTGGCCGGCCGGCAGTGTCACCACGACGTGATCCACTTGAGGATGTGAAACGAACGGCCGGAGCGCGCGCAGCAGCATCGGAACGCCGAGGATAGGACGGAATTGCTTGGGCTCCCCGGGACCGGCGCGGAGCCCGGCACCGGCCGCCACGATGACGACGGCGACGTCAGGCCGCGAGTCGCCGGGCGAGGTCACCGATGCCCTCCACGCCGACCACGTCGAGGCCCGGCAGGTTCACCCGCGAGCGCGCCGACAGGAAGGCGCGGCGGAAACCCTGTCTCGCTGCCTCACCCAGGCGACGCTCGACTCCCGCGACCGGCCGGACCTCACCGCCGAGCCCGACTTCTCCGAGGAATACCGCATCGGCCGGCAACGGCCGGTCGTGCACGCTCGAGACGAGGGCCGCCAGCACGGCCAGATCGGTCGACGGTTCGATCAGCCGGATGCCGCCGGTCACGTTCACGAACACGTCGAGCGTGCCGAACGGCATTCCGCCGCGCCGCTCGAGCACGGCAAGCAGGACCGCCAAGCGCCGGTGGTCCAGGCCGGTGGCCACGCGCTGCGGCGTGCCGAAGCCGCTCTTCGAGGCGAGCGCCTGGATTTCGACGAGCATCGGGCGCGTACCCTCGAGCAGCGCCGTCACGGCGGAGCCCGAGACGCCCGACGCGCGTCCCGCGAGGAACGCCGCCGCGGGATCGACGACTGGAGCGAGCCCCGCCCCGGTCATCTCAAAGACGCCGATTTCGTCAACCGACCCAAATCGGTTCTTCACTGCCCGCAGGACGCGGTGATCGAGCGTGCTCTCACCCTCGAAGTAGAGGACGGTGTCCACGATGTGCTCGAGCGTCCGGGGTCCGGCGATGCCACCGCCTTTCGTGACGTGGCCGACGAGCAACACCGCCGGTCCCTTTTCTTTGGCGAGCCGCATGAGCCGCGCCGCGCATTCCCGCACCTGGCCCACGTTGCCCGGAGCGCCCTCGAGATCGTCAGTGTACGTGGTCTGGATCGAGTCGATGAACACCACACGGGCCGCGAGGGCCTGGGCGTGGTGCACGATCGCCTCGAGGCGCGTCTCGCCCAGCACGTGGACCGGGCTGGCATCGACGCTGAGGCGCTCGGCGCGCAACCGTATCTGGTCGGGCGATTCCTCGCCCGAGACGTACAGCGTGGGAATGCCGGCGAGCTCGAGACGGGCGGCGCACTGCAGTAACAGCGTGGACTTGCCGATGCCGGGCTCACCCCCCACGAGGACGACCGATCCGGGGACGATGCCTCCGCCCAACACGAAGTCGAACTCCGGAAGACCGGTCTGCCACCGTTGCACGGCACCGCTTGGAAGGTTGGAAAGTTGGACAGGGGAGGAATCTCCCGGACCGGCTCTCCAACCTTCCGACCTTCCAACCTTCCGCCCTACCACCTCTTCGATCAAGGAATTCCACGCCCCGCACGCGTCGCACCGTCCGCCCCACTTCGGCTGCTCGGCACCGCATTCGCTGCAGCGAAATACCGAGTGTCCCTTAGACATGGCTCGCTTCTGGAGGGGCCGGGCGTGGTGTGTAGTTGTCGAACCGCGTGTATTCCTTCTTGAAGAAGAGCTTCACTGACCCCGTCGGGCCGTTGCGCTGCTTCCCGACGATGAGCTCGGCGACCCCCTCGAGGCTCTCGTTGGTCTTCGGGTCGACCGGCCCATCGTAGAATTCCTGGCGGTAGATGAAACACACCACGTCCGCATCCTGCTCGATCGCACCCGATTCCCTCAAGTCCGAGAGTTGGGGACGCCGGTGCTCGCCGCCGCGCTGCTCCGGCGCGCGTGAGAGCTGGGACAGGGCGACCACCGGCACGTCCAGCTCTTTGGCCAGCGCCTTGAGCGATCGCGAGATGAACGAGATCTCCTGCTGCCGGCTCTCCGAGTCCGTGGGGCCCTGCATCATCTGCAGGTAATCCACGACCACCATCCCCACGTCGTGCTCCGCCTTGAGGCGACGTGCCTTGGAGCGCATCGCGAGCGGTGTGAGCATGGCGGAGTCGTCGATCCAGATCGGTGCCGTGCCGAGCAGGCCCGCGGCCCGCGCCAGCTTGGGATAATCGTCATCACGCAGCTGGCCGCGGCGCAGCCGCTGCGCGTCCACCAGCCCCTCCGAGCACAGCAGCCGCTGCACCAGCTGCTCCTTGGACATTTCGAGTGAGAAGACCGCGACACCGACGTTGTGCTCGATGGCCGAATGCTGGACCACGTTGAGGGCCAGGGCCGTCTTCCCCATGGATGGTCGGGCGGCGACGATGACGAGGTCCCCCCGCTGGAAGCCGGCCGTGAGACGGTCCAGGTCGGTGAAGCCCGACGGCACGCCGGTGAGGGCGCCCTGGCTCGAATGGAGCTGCTCGATGCGCTCCATCGTCGGCCAGATCAGCTCCTTGAGCCGGACGAACTCCTCGGAGCGGCGCAGCTGGGCGACTTGGAACACGCGATGCTCCGCGTTGTCGAGCACCTCGCTCGACGTGGTCCGTCCCTCGTACGCATCCTGGATGATGGAGGTGGCCGCCTCGATCAGCCGCCGTAAGACGGACTTGTCGCGGACGATCTTGGCATGATACTCGACGTTCGCGGCCGTGGGGACGACGTCGATCAGCGAGCCGAGGTATTCCATTCCCCCCGACCGGTCGAGATCGCCGCGGCGGACGAGCTCGTCGCGCAGCGTGACGGGATCGATCACGTCGCCCCGCTCGGTGAGGGCCAACATCGAGCGAAACAGCAGCCGATGTCCCTCTCGATAAAACATCGTGTCGTCGAGCACTTCCGCGGCTTTTAGGGCCGCGTCCTGATCGAGCAGCATGGCGCCGAGGACCGCTTGCTCCGCTTCGTTGCTCCACGGAGTCTGGCGGCCGGCTAACTCGGTTGAACGCTCAGGCGATGAGACGGCGGGCGATGCGGACGTCATCCCAGGTCGGTTTTTTCCAGTTCGGGTTCCGGAGCAGGGCGGCCGGATGGTACGTAACGATAACGGGAATGCCTCGGAAGCGGTGGACCTGGTTCCGGAGCGCACCGAGGGACTGCTTGGTGTTGAGCAACGTCTGTGCGGCGGTCCCGCCCATCGCGAGGATCACGTGCGGCTTGATGAGCTCGATCTGCCTGAACAGGTATGGCACGCACGCCGCGATCTCGTCGAACTGCGGCAGTCGGTTCTCGGGCGGCCGGCACTTCACCACGTTGCAGATGAACACCCGGTCGCGCGGCAGTTCGATCGCGCCGAGGATCTTGGTCAGGAGCTCGCCGGCCGGCCCCACGAACGGACGGCCGGTCTCGTCTTCCACGCGCCCCGGACCCTCACCCACCACGACGAGCCGCGCGTCCGAGGCGCCTTCGCCCGGCACCGTATGCCGGCGCCCGTCGCATAGCCGGCACTTGGTGCAGCCGGACACGAGCTGCGCGATCGCCGCGAGCGATGCGGCCTGCGGGACGGGATCGTCGGAGAAGAGATCGCCGCCCGGGGGGTCGTACGACAGACCGGGCGGCGGGAGGTCGGCCGCCGGGGGTGATGGGGCAACGGAGAGGATGACCGGCTCTCCACCCAGCACCCGCTGCTGTTCCAGGAATTCGCGCGCCAGTTCCCGCCCGTCGCTCACGTCAGAGCTTGCTCCACCGCGTCGAGGATCTTGTCGGCCACGTCGCGCTTGGAAAGCAGCGGCAGCTCGGTCGGCTCGCCGCTCTTCCCGATGATCGTCACGCGATTCGTGGTCACTTCGAACCCCGCGCCGGGCTCGAGCGCGTCGTTCAAGATGACGAAATCGAGAGCCTTATCTTGCAGCTTCTTCCGTCCCTTTGCAACGCCGTCGCCTCCGGTCTCGAGCGCGAACCCCACCAGCACGCACCCCTTGCGCGGCTCGAGCGATCCGAGGATGTCCGGCGTGGCCTCGAGCTCGAGCGTGACACCACCGTTCGCGCGCGGGCGCTTCGAGGCGGCGGGCTTCGCCGGTCGATAGTCCGCTGGCGCGGCCGCCATGACGAGCAGATCCGCGCGTTTCACGAGCGCCTGCGTCGCGCGCTGCATGTCGGCCGTCGTCTCGACGCGATGGGCGGTCACACCGAACGGAAGCGGCAGCTCGCCGGGCCCGGCGATCAGCATGACGTCGGCACCGCGCGCATAGGCAGCCTCCGCGAGCGCGTAGCCCATGCGACCGGTGGAGGGATTCGTCACGACACGTACCGGGTCGAGATGCTCGCGCGTGGGACCCGCCGTGATGACGACGGTCTTTCCCACCCACGGTGCCCGCTGCATCAGCAGGCGCTCGGCGGCCGCCATGATCGCCTCCGGCTCGCTCATGCGGCCGGGCTGGTCGCTCGGTCCCTCCGCCAGCGGACCTGTCTCGGGACCAACGAAGTGCCATCCACGCGTGGCGAGTGTCTTCACGTTGGCGCGCGTGGCGGGGTGTGCGTACATCGCGTCGTTCATCGCGGGGGCGACGAGCACCGGTCCCGTGCGCGCGAGCAGCAAGGCGGTGAGGAGATCGTCGGCGAGCCCCATGGCGGCGCGGGCGACCAGGTTCGCGGTGGCCGGGGCGACGATCACGAGATCCGGGTGCTTGGCGAGGCCGATGTGCGCGAGCGCCCGATCCCGCTCCCAGAGGGAGGTGAGCACCGGGCGCCCGGTGAGCGCCTCGAAGGTGACGGGCCGGACGAACTCCGCGGCGGCCGCCGTGAGCACGACGTCCACCGTCGCCCCGTTCTCGGCCAGCCGCCGGGCGAGCGTGCAGCTCTTGTAGGACGCGATCCCGCCCGACACGCCGAGGACGACGTGTCGGCCGGCGAACGGCATCAGCCTTCCTGGCGCCGCCGCCGGACCAGCTTGTACGTGAGCCGGCCGCGCACCAGCTCGTCGAACGCGCGTGTGGTGAGCTTCTCCTCGAAGTCCACCGACCGGTCGCGCGGGAATTCGTTCACAAAGCGGGCGAACTTCGCGGCGACCAGCACGCCGAGATACTTGTTCTGGGTCTGGTTCGCCACTTCGCTCGGGGTCACGATCCGCATTACCTGCTCCTTCGCGTTGAGTGCCGCAACTGTTCCGCCTCGCGCTCGAGCTCTTGCACGAAGCTCGTCAGGGTATTCGCCATATCCTCCACCGCAGGCCGCGCTACGTCGGGTCGCTGGACCAGCTCGATGACCTCGTTCACCGCGGTGTCCAGGTCGTCGTTCACCAGCACCCGATCGTACACCCTTGCCAGCTCCTGCCGGGCCGTGTCGACTTCTCGCGTCGCGATCTCGATCCTCTTCCGGAGCTGCGCTTCCGACTCCGTCCGGCGGTCGCGCAGCCGCTCGATCAATACCCGAGGCGACGGCGGAATTACGAACACGATGAGCGATGCCGGACTCGGGTACGCCTGGCGCACCTGCCGCGCCCCCTGCACCTCCACATCGAGCAAGACGTGCTTGCCGCTCTTCAGCACGCGGTCGACTTCGTCCCGCAACGTACCGTACAGCTTGCCGGCGTACTGAGCCCACTCGAGGAACTCGCCTGCCTGCCGGCGCCGCAGGAACTCTTCCCGCGTGAGGAAGTGGTACGCTTCCCCGTCCCGCTCTCCGGGTCTCGCCTTGCGCGTCGTCGCCGACACGGAGTACCCGAAGACGTCCGGCAGCCGCGTCCTGATCTCGCGCGTGATGGTCGTCTTGCCGCCGCCGGACGGAGCGGCGAGCACGACCACCCGCGGCGTCACTCCAGATTCTCGAGCTGCTCCCGAAACTTCTCGAGCTCGCCTTTCATCGCGATCACGGTCAGCGAAATCACCGCGTCGTTGGCCTTCGAGCCGATCGTGTTCACCTCGCGCAGTAGCTCCTGCCCGAGGAACCCGAGTTGCTTCCCCACGGCCGCGTCCGTGGCCAGCGCCGCCCGGCATGCCGCCAGGTGCGTCCGGAGCCGCACCAGCTCCTCGGTGATGTCCACGCGGTCGGCCATCAGCGCCACCTCGACTGCGAGCCGCTGCTCGTCCACCTGTGCACCCCCCGCGAGCTCCGCGACGGCCTTTTTCAGGCGCGCGAGCTCCGCGACCAGGCGTTCCGGTGCGCGTTGCTCGACCGTTTGAGCGGCGGTCTCGAGCGCGGCCAGCCGCCTCTCGAGGTCGACTGCCAGGACCGCGCCCTCGCGCGACCGCATGGCCAACAGCGCCTGCGTCGCACGGTCCACGATCGGCTCCAGCTCGCTCCACTGCGCCGCCGCAGCCCCCGTTCCGTCCCGCTGGACGGTGAGCACATCGGCCTGCCGCGCGACGAACGCGAGGTCCACGTCGCCTTTGAGCTTGAGCCGCTGCTTCAGCTCCTTGGCGGCCGCCAGCACCTGACGCGCCCGCGCCAGATCCACGGTGACGGTCGCCTCTGACTGCGGCCCCTCCAACCAGCGCGCCGAGACCGTGACGTGGCCTCGCTCGAGCACCTGGCGCAGGCGCTCGCGCAGCGGACCCTCGATCCCGGTGAGCTCGAACGGCAGCTTGAGCTGCGGGTTGTAGTACCGGTGGTTCACGGTGCGGATCTCGATCGAGAGCCGCCCGCCGAGGACGTCCCCTTCGGCCGAACCGAAACCCGTCATGCTCCGCGGCACAGAGTTTAAACGTAGCCACGCGAAGCACTTAGGTCAATTGGCCGGCCTCAGTTCGTGAACAGCCACCGTACCCCGTAGAACTGGAAGCGACGTGGGTAATTGAGGCCGGGCACGTAGCTGCCCTGAAACAGCGAGGCGTTGCGCTGGATCCAGAAGATGGTGACGCCGGCGATGCGCATCTCTACGTTGATCTCCCCGAAGCTCGCTCCGGGCAACGTGCGTAACGAGCCGGCCTGATCGAACCCCGCGGTCCCCGCGCTCCACGACTCCATCGCCAGCTCCCCTCTCAGGGCAAAGATGCCGCTCCGGTACACCCGCCAGAACTTCGAGTAAAACGTGATCGAGGTGCGGGCATGGTAGGGCGGCTCGAAGTCGTTCCCGCCGCGCACCAAGGGGTCGAAATACCACCCGGCAAGCCAGAGGCCCGGCAGCAGCCGGACGGCCCCGTGCATGGTGAAATAGCGCGTCTGCTGCGTTGCACTGAGCGAATCGACCGTCGAGAGCCCCGCGGGGCGGCCGATCGGCGCGAACGGATCGCGGCTCGCTCCGCCGACCTCGAGTGTGATCCAGCTCCGGTCCCAGCGCACGGCTCCCGAGAAGTCGAGCGTTCGCTGGGGAGTGTCGGCGGAGTCGAGCGGCGATTGGAGATCGCGTGCCCACGCGGCGTCCCCGTGTATCGAGAAACCGGCCGGGAGCGCGAGCCCCGCGGCGAGGTGGGCGCGCTTGCCGGTACGGTCCAGGCTGTAATGCGCGTAGCGGGCGTCGCCCGAGAACGTGACCCACGGCAACGGGCTCCAGGCACCCGTGCCCTCGAGCTGCCAGGGTCGGGCGTGGTCCTGCGAGCGAAGGGCGAGGCCGAGGTGCGCGCGCGGCCAGTCGTTCTGTACCTCGAGGAGGCCCTGAGAGAGCGAGTGATCAGCCACGGCGGTGTCCTGGCTCGTGTGAGTCGTGGCGAACGTCGCTTGTACCCGCAGCCCGAGGCCGTCCGTACGGGCGGCCGCGAACGCGCGATAGATCGCGTCGCGCCGCTCCTGGTGAAAGTCGTCGGTCAGATCAGTTTGCGGGTCGCGGTGCCAGCTCGAGCTCAGGACCTGATACGACGCGCCGAGGCGCGGGCTCGGGAGGTACTCGGCCTTGAGCCACAGGTCGACTGAGTTGAAAGCGCTGCTCGACGTGCCGGCGATGCCGGCGGTATTGTTGTAGTCCGCGACGAGCGACAGCCCCACACCGGAGCGCCAGCGCTTGAGGAACGCACCGCGATAGTTGGCCGTGCTCACTTGGCCGGTGGCTACCCCCACGAGCGAGGCGGTCTCGGTCGAACGTTGGCGCAGGGTGACGAGATAGACACGCAGGGTCCCCGGCAACACCACCACGTCGACGCGCTCGAGCGGCGCGAGCGAGATGCGCGCCGGATCGAGGAACACCGAGTCGCGTCCCACTGGGAGGTACGGAACGCCGTCCCAGTAAATCTCGAGCCCCGCCGCGCCACGGCCGCCGTAGAACACAGTTTCCGCGGTGCCATAGATCCCACCGCGCGCGACGTACACCCCGGGGATCCGCGCGAGCAGGTCCGAAAGTGTCTGCACGCTCGAGAAGGCGAACGAATCGGCGGTGAACGTGTAGCGCGCGCCCCGGGGCAGCGGGCCGGCCGGTGTCTGCGCTGGAAAGATCGGCTGATAGGCAGGCGTCGTGTCGCGGACGGTTGTGTCCCGGTGGGCGGTCGAGTCGCGGCGGGTGGTGTCGGGGTGAGCCGTGCTGTCGACTTGGGCGGCGGCTCCGGCCGCGGCGAGGTGCAGCGCGGCGGCGCAGACGAGACCGCGGGTCACGCCCCCGCGCGCTTGAGGACGAGCTCGGAGAACAACCGCACGCCTACCCCGGTTGGGCCCTTCATCTGGTGCGGCGCCTCCCCTTCCGTGTATGCCGTGCCGGCGATGTCGAGGTGCACCCAGGGGTATCCCTCCACGAACTCCCGCAGGAACCAGCCACCGGTGATCGACCCCGCGCCACGCCCACCTGAATTCTTCACGTCCGCCGTGTCCGACTTGAGCATGTCGCGATAGTCGTCCCACAACGGCAGCGGCCAGCACCGCTCGCCCGCCCGCTCACCGGCGTCGCGCACTTCCGCCAGCAGGGCTTCGTCGGTCCCCATGGCGCCGATCGCGTGCTGGCCGAGGGCGACGACCACGGCGCCAGTGAGGGTCGCGATGTCGATCACGGCGGCGGGCTTGTAGCGCCGCAGATACGACAGGGCGTCGCACAGGATGAGCCGGCCCTCGGCGTCGGTGTTGATGATCTCGATCGTCTTGCCGAGGTGGCTCTTCACGACGTCCCCCGGCTTCACGGCGGTGCCGGATGGGAGGTTCTCGGTCGACGGGATGATACCCACGACGTTGACCTTCGGCTTCAGACGGCCCAGGACGTCGAACGTCCCGAGCACGGCGGCGGCGCCGGACATGTCGAACTTCATCTCCTCCATGTTCTGCGCCGGCTTGATCGAGATGCCGCCCGAGTCGAAGGTGACGCCCTTACCGACGAGCACCACCGGTGCCGCGTCTCCGGCACCACGGTACTCGAGCACGATGAAGCGGGGCTCCTGCGTGCTGCCCTGTGCCACGGCGAGGAGCGCGCCCATCCCTTCGCGTTGCATTTGCGCTCGGTCGAGGACGGTCAGGGCGAACCCGTACTGGTCGGCGAGCTGCTTGGCGCGGTCGGCGAGGTAGCTCGGCGTGCACACGTTGCCCGGCAGCATCTGCAGGTAGCGCGTGAGGCGGTGCCCCGCGGCGATCGCATCGCCCACGCGGCGCCCGCTCGCGATCTCCTTTGCGTCCTTCGCGTCGGCGACGATCGTGATGCTCTCGACCTCGGGCTTCACCTCGTCCGGGGGCAGGGCGGCCTTCATCTCGGTGAAGGTCCACGCTCCCTGCGCGGCGCCCTCGACCACGACTTGCCCCAGTTCACGGGCAGACACGCCGTTCCGCGCCTCGGCGGCGACGGCCACCGCGACCTGGCGCACGCCGAGCGCCCGCGCGCGCTTGGCCGCCACGGCGGCCGCGCGGCGGATCGTGTTGCGTGTGATCTCACCGCCCTTCCCCATGCCGACGAGCAAGAGTCGCTCGGGCTTGGCGCCGCCCGGGTACAAGAGCGCGGTCTCGTCGCGCTTTCCTTTGAAATCCCCGCTCTTGATCGCCCGCGTCACCACGCCGCCCGCCGCGCGGTCGAGCTCGGCGAGCGACGCCGGGAGCGCGCTTCCCTGGGCGAGGGCGATGGCGAGGAGGGGGGTCTCGACCTGGGCGAGTGGCGCGCTGACGTCGTTGCTCTTGATCTCAGACATGCTCGATTATGCACTCGGCAAAAGCGGAGGTCGAGACCTCCGTGGCGTTGGGCATGAGCCGCGCCAAATCGTACGTCACGCGCCGCGAGCGAATCGCACCCTCGAGCCCGCGCACGATCGCCGCCGCCACGTCGGTCCAGCCGAGCTCCTCGAACATCATGGCCCCGGACAGGATCACGCTGCCGGGATTCACCTTGTCCTGACCGGCGTACTTGGGCGCCGTGCCGTGGGTCGCCTCGAACACGGCGAAACCGTCGCCCACATTGCCCCCGGGGGCCAGCCCGAGCCCACCCACCTGCGCCGCGGCCGCGTCCGAGAGGAGGTCGCCGTTCAGGTTCGGTGCCGCAATCACGGAGTATTCGTCGGGCCGCAGGACGAGTTGGGCGAACATCGCATCCGTGATGCGGTCTTTCATGACGACCCGTCCCCCGTCCCCTTTCCCCGCGTCGGCTTCGGGGATCGTCCGCTCACCGAACCGCTCGCGCGCGACCTCGTATCCCCACTCCCGGAAGCCGCCCTCGGTGAACTTCATGATGTTGCCCTTGTGCACGAGCGTCACGGACCGGCGCCCGGAGCGCAGCGCGTACTCGATTGCCTTCGCCACCAGGCGCTGTGAGCCGAACCGGGACATCGGCTTGATCCCGAGGGCGCTGCCGGGACGGATGTTCGCCTTGAAGCGCTCCGTCAGGAAGGCGATGAGCGCGTCGGCTTCCGGGCTCCCGGCCTTGTATTCCACGCCCGAGTAGACGTCCTCGATGTTCTCGCGGAAGATCACCACGTCCAGCTTCTGGGGCTCCCGCATCGGGCTGGGCACGCCCTCGAAGTAGCGCACCGGGCGGATGCACGCATACAGATCGAGCTGCTGACGCAGGGCCACGTTGAGGGACCGGATGCCGCCCCCGACGGGAGTGGTGAGTGGGCCCTTGATCGCCACGCGGTGTGTTCGGATCGCGTCAAGCGTGGCCTCCGGCAGCCAGTGTCCCGTCTGCTTGAACGCCTTCTCCCCGGCCAGGATCTCGAGCCAGTCGATCTGACGTTTGCCGCTGGAGGTGCGCGCCACGGAGGCGTCGAACACGCGGCGCGCCGCGCGCCAAATATCCGGGCCGGTGCCGTCTCCTTCGATGAAGGGGATGATCGGGCGGTCGGGTACCACCCAGCGGCCGCCATCGTATCGGATGCGCTCAGCCATCTCGGAAAGCTCCTGCAGGGAATACGCCGCATGCGCCGGCGGTCGTGGAGGGTGCAGTCTACACGGCCCGGCCGGGGTTGCGCCAGGCGAAACGACGACCGTACACTTCAGCACGATGCGGAGCATTTTGAGACTGACGTTCTTCTGCCTCGCTGCCGCCTGTTGGCTCGCGGCCGGTCCAGGTGGTGAGACCACCCGGGCGCTGCTCGCCTGCTCCCACGAGGCGATGCATCATGCCGGCGGGGCCCATCATTCGATGCCCACGGACGGCCCGTGTTTCTGCGATCAGATGGGCGGCGGGCTCGACCTCGCCGTCTCGACGGCCGTGCCGACGCCGCCCACGCCGCAGGTGGCGCTCACCGCCCCGATCGCCCGCGTAGCGGACGCAGCACCTTTCACCCTTCCCCGTTCCCCGGCCTTTTCCCCGGTTCCACCCCCTCCGAATGTGGTCGGCTGACCTGATCCGGTAGCCACCTACAACTCGGAGGTATGCATGCGCAGTGCGCTCTGGTGCGCCCTGCTCTGCGGCGTGGCAACCAGCGCCGCGGCGCAGGACAAGGAAGTCACGTTCGAGGAGCCGCAACCGGTCACGGTGTCGGGCTTTGCCGTGGGCCGCACCGATTACGATCGCGTCACCCGAAGCAACACGTTCACCGCCGGCAAGGTCGGCGTGAGCCTGTTCAAGCCGGTAGGGGACGTGTACCTGTTCGCGCAGCTCACGACCGCGCTCGAAGACGGCGCGTCGTCCACCGAGATCGACAACCTGCTCGTCAGCTGGACGCCGCACACCGCGAACAAGTGGTCGCTCGGGTTCGGGCGCTTCGATGCTCCGATCGGATTCGAGCGCGACGACGAGCCCCTGAATCTGATTTCCACCAACTCGTTCAACTTCACTTACGCCCGGCCCGCCAAGCTCACCGGCGTGCAGGTGCATTACACCGCTTCCTCGCGAGTCGATGTCTGGGCCGTCGCCGCCAACGGCTGGGACGTGACGGTGGACAACAACCGCGGGAAGACCGCTCTGGCCCGCGTCCAGTGGATTCCCATTCCGTGGGTCACCGTCGGGTTCACAGGCGTCTACGGGCCGGAGCGCGATTCGAGCGATGCCAATCAGCGATCACTCTTCTCGACCGATCTCACGGTCGATCGTGGAGGGGGACGTCTCATTGTCGGCGCCGAGGCAAACATCGGCAAGGAGCAGCAGAGTGGCGGCAATCCGACCTGGCGCGGGGCCGCGGTGACCGGGTTCGTGCGCGTCGCGCGGCACCTCGGCCTGACCGCCCGCTACGATCAGATGGAAGACACCGACGGGCTGCTCACGGGCACGCCCCAGATCCTGCGGTCGGTGACCGCGGGCCCGATGTGGTACTTCTCCTCGGCCCACGAGGGGATCTTCAGCAATATCGAGCACACGCGCTTCCATCTGCCCCAGATCGCCGTGCGCGCCGCGATCCGGGCGGATTGGTCGTCCACGCCGTTCTTCGTCGACGCGGCCGGAGCGCCGCAACGCTCGGACACGAAAGCCGTGATCGAGCTGGTCTACGTGTTCTAGGAAGGGGACGGAACGCCATGGTGTATGACCTGCGCCGTGCGGACGCCTCGATCAAGTGGCTCGTCACGTGCCTGCTCGCCACGCTCGGGCTCTCCTACATCTTCGGAGCCCTGATGGTCTCCCTGTATGCGGGCTTCACGCCCGCGCGCGTCGCGGCTACGTACGCGGGTCCCGAGATGTCCATGCCGATGCCGCCTGAATCTACGATGATCGTGACCCGACCCATGACCATGGCGGATTTCGCCAAGCCGGAGGTTCACGCCGTCGACACCAACCTGCTGATTCAGGACACGCACGTGCACGTGCCGATGTACGGGGTGATCGCGGCGGCCCTGAGTGTGGTGGTGCTCGGTCTGTCGTTGCCGCGCGGTTGGGCGTTCGGTCTCATCACCCTGCTCTTCGCGGCGCCCTGGCTGGACTTCGCGGGCATGTGGCTCACGAAGTTCGCCTCGCCGCGGTTCGCGATCCTCACGCTCATGGGCGGTTGGGCCATGGGCGCCGGCTACTTCATCGTCACGGTACTCGCCCTCCGCCAGATGTGGCGGTCACCGAAAGGAGTCGCATCATGAACTGGCTGATTCGCGCGGCGACAGTTGCCGCGCTGCTGCACATCACGCCGGCCGTCGTACTGGTCAAGCGACCTGACGCGGTCCAGGCATTGCTGCCCGGGGCCGACGCCTACTTCGCGCGCGAGGTGCATCTGAGCGATGTGGATGCTCATCGGCTCCACGAAGTGGTGGACTGGAGCCCGGAAGACGGCGTGCTGGCGTTCTATACCGGCAAGACGGGGTCGACCGTGGTGGGCGCGCTCGAGTTCGTGCGGGTGGACACGCCTCACGGGCCGATCGAGGTCGCGGTCGGGTTCAGTCCCGAGGGGCGGATCCGAGGTGTGATCGTCACCAAGGCCACGGTGGAAATGAAGCCCTGGGTGCTCGAAGCCGTTTCGGCCGGATTGCCAAACGGGTATCGCGACCTGAAGCCGGGCGATACGGCGGGCGGCGCCGCGGCGTTGGCGCGCGCCGGGCAAGCCGGGAATCTGGCGGTCTATATCGCTGGAGAGGTTGATAAAGGGGTGGCACGCGCTCTTGCGGCGTACGGTGCGTTTTACAATCATGTGAGGACGTAGCCGGTTCGTCTTGAAACGGTTTCGGCTCCTGTTCGCAACATCTTCGGGTCGGAGCGCGTCACATGGGCATGAGAACCTCATATGCGATCGTGGCACTGGCGGCGCTAGTCAGCGTCGGCTGCCCCTACTCCGACCTGCTGTCGAGCAAGAATGGCGGGATCGCGATCGCCGGCGGCGGAGGCGGCACGGGGTCGGACGCGCTCCGCTTCACCGTCCAGCCGAGTGACGCCACTGCCGGCAACATCATCACGCCGGCGATTCAGGTGACGGTCTTCGACAGCCTGGGCGCTCCCGACTCGACCTTCACCAATCCCATCTCGATAGCGATCGGGATCAACCCGGTCGGCGGGACCCTGTCCGGCACCCTCAGCGTCACGCCGGTGAACGCGATCGCCTCGTTCGGCGATCTCGTCATCTCCAGCTCCGGTGCGGGTTACACGCTCGCCGCGACGGCCTCGGGCGCAACCGGGGCATCGAGCGCGTCGTTCACAATCCTCGCGCCCTAGGTTACGGGTAGCGCGGTTTCAAAGTGGGTGAGGCCGACCCCACCATCGCGCCCACCAGTCCACCACCGAGCATGACGCCGAGGCTCTTCGCCACCGGACAGCATCACCCAGCGGCGCGGGTCGGCTCGTTCCAGGCGATCTCGAAAAAGCCGTTGCAGCGGTGACAGCGCATGCTGGCGGGCTCGCCTTCGATTTTCGAGCGGTCGCGGCAATTGGGGCAAACGGCGTAACGCGCGCCCCAGGCCAGCGGGAAGCGGGGCGAATTCTTGGGACTCGGAACGACGGACCAGCGGAGCGCCGGTTCCGGTGAGAGCTGCAGTTGGCCCCGCGGTAGGGCCACCGGCTTGCCCTTCACGTCGACGGTCGCATCCGCGGCGGTCAACTTGAGGATGCGGTACCAAGCGCCCTTGCGGAGGGGGCATTTCACGTCCGCCTTGAGACGAGCCCATTGGAACGCAGCCGGCATGGCGTCCTCGCAGTCGGTGTGCTGGGAATGCGCCTGCTACGTTACGGCCGTGGGGGCGGCGCGGCTGTGGGGGGCGTCACAGGGGCGCTAACTGACGCAAGCGGTGTCAGTCTACGCGTTCGACCGCCTCCCGCTTGAGCCCCGGCCAGGCCTGGCACGCGCCGATCCACGCCCGTTTCCTTGGTGCGTCGAGCAGTCCGGCGTTGTCCCGCTTGAGCCACTCGACGAGATCCGGAGCCGTGTCATGCACCGCGACGTGATGCTCTTCCTTGAACCCCTGCCCTTCGTTGAGTGTCCAGTAGCACACGTGGCCCACCAGTCGAAGCCCGACCGTCATGTAGATATCGATATCCACACCGCGCAGGGCGCCTGGGGAGCCTCCCCGCTCTTCGGCGTGGCTGAGCGGCCAGCCGCGGAAGGCGAGATCTCGGTCTCCGGTCCTGGGGATCCGGAAATCCCCGGGGTCGCCGCGGAGCTGATCCACGGCGTAGGGGGTGGTGCTTGGGCGCACTCAGGGAATATGCCTCGGGAAGCAAGAGTCGCCAGTCGGCGATGTGAGACGTCGGTTTTCGCTATGTGAGTGAGGAGCGCAGTGCCCGAGGAGAGAGTCGAACTCTCACGGGGTTGCCCCCGGGGGATTTTGAGTCCCCTGCGTCTGCCATTCCGCCACTCGGGCAACGACTAGTGCTTCGGTGAGTCGAGCCGCTCAGCGTCCCGCTGCTTGGCGAGCAAGCGTTCCGTGAAATCGAGGCGTTCCTCGATCTCGCTGAGCCGGCTCTGCACGTTCTCCCCTGCCCCCTCTCCCAGCCGGCGCTGCGCCTCCTCGACCTCGCGGAGGCGCCGCTGGATCTCTTCCATGCCTTCCGCCAGATCGCGCCGGGACGCGTTGCGCCCGCGGAGCGATCCGGATGGCGCGCCTCGGCCCGACAGCATTTTTCCAACCGAGATGGCCAACATGATGAAGGCCACTCCAACGGCCCACTCTGGGATTATTCCGAACATGCTCCTCCTCCGAGGCGGTGAACTTAGCGCTTCGTCGCCCCCTGCGGCAGCCTCGCTCAAGGCCAGCGCTCCACCGCAACTGAAACGCGGACCATGTGTCAAATGTCACAGCCTCGAGTGGCCGCTACCCGACATCCTGTACTACGCGCGACAGCCGGGCGCGCGGCGCCCTGCAGTGCCTCTCCTGGCCGTCCTTCGGAGGGCGCCCATGCGCCAAGTGCAATATTGGGCCCGGGTACGGGCCCGGGCGGACTGTCCCCTGCGTCGCGGCGCGTGGTACCGCGTCGTGGACCTCACCCCCGTCGAAGCCCTGGTGGACGTCAATCACCGGCTGCTCCATATCCCTCGTGCCTTCGTGCAGGTGCTCCCGCTCCGACCCCCGATGTGGTCGGTGGTCCCTGGCCCGCGCGACAGCGAAGGACACGTCACCGGACCGGACCGGCCCTATGGCGTGTGCCCCGCCTGCTGCGGCCGGGCGCCGCTGCAACGCTCTGCCGCTGCCATGCGCTGCCCGCGCTGCGGCACGGCGTCCGCCATCGCCTGGTCCGACTCGCCATGGCGGGCGTTCGAGGTGATGGGCGCCCTACCCTCGGCGGGCGCAATCGCCCGGGCGCGAGCGAGCGCGCTGCGAGCGCTGGCGACGGCATTCGGGCTCGGGTCCTAGGCCGATCGGGGTGGTATAAGGCAACGGGCGGCCGGCTCTCGCCGGTCGCCCGTTTTCGTTTGCAGCCGCGGCGTTACAGCCGGGGGCGTTTGCGCGGCCCCGCGCGCGGTCGCGGCAACTCCCCCCGGCGCTCTTCGCGACGCTGATGCCGCAGCACCTGCGCGACGCGCTCCTGGAACTTCCGCCGCTCCTCCTGATATCGGGCGTGCTGCACGGGCGTGAGGTAGCCCTGCATGTCACGTGCTTCGTCGTGATTGACCTGCTGCAGCTTGAGCTGATTGTCCTGCCGCTCGTTCACCAGCTGCTTGACCCGGTCCTGGTTCGGCGTTCCCGACGCCAGCTCGGCGTTCAGTGCCTGGTTGATCTCGCGCTGGCGGGCGCGGATCGGTTGCCGCTGCCCGTCGAAGCGCGCTTCGGTCGCCTGCAGCTTCGTGGCTTGCTCGTCCGTCAGGTCGAGCGTCGTGCGGACGTGCTCGTTCCAGCGCTGGCGGATCTGCTTACGGATCTGCTGCGCCTCCGGCCCGTTCGCTGGCGGAGCGGCACCCGAGTCGCCCGGCTCTTGTCCAACGAGCACGGGAGTCACGACGATCAGCAGCATCCATGCGAGTCGCTTCATCACCCCTCCAGGGACTCGAGCAGCGCGCGCAGCTCGACTGTGTTCAAGTCGTCGAGACTCACGTCTTGCGCCGAAACCATGATATCTCCGGCCGGTTGATCGACCGCATCGAGCACCCGGTGCAGCTGGTCGGCCGAGAGGCCGTCCAGGTCGGCGCCGGCGGCGGTAACGGGTGCCGAGCGCGGGTGGAACCTGCCCGTGATGCGCAATGCCAACGCGCCGCCCCCGACCGCGATCACCAGGGCCGCCGCGATTCGGAGCCACTGTCGCGGAACCGAGATGCCGATCCGCTCGCCCCGCGTGCGCTCCGCCCTCAGCCGCTCCACCACCGCCCGGGCGGTGGCTTCTACGTCGAGCCGCTCGGCTGCCCGCGCGCCGAGCCGCTGCGCCAGTTGCTCCAGTTCGTCGTCGGTCACGCCAGTTGCTCCTTCAGTCGCTTGACGGCGTGGTGAAAATGCACTCGCGCGGCCCCGGGCGTGGTCCCGAGCGCCGCCGCAATCTCTTCGTATTCGAGCCCCTGTTGCGCCCGGAGCAAGAACACCTCACGCTGCATCCGGGGCAGTCGCCCCAGGCCGTCCGCCAGCCGCGCTTCCGTCTCGCCGGCCACGGCGTGCTCGTGCGGATCGCCGTCCGTATCTCGCAGCTCTTCCGCGAGCGGCACCACCCGTGCTCGACGGACCCGCCGGTACGCATCCTTCAGCACGTTCCCGCCGATCGTCATCAACCAGGTGCGAAACCGGCATTGGCCCCGGAACCGCCCGAGCGCCCGGAACGCTCGAATGAAGGTCTCCTGCACCAAATCGTCGACGTCTGCGTCCCCGCCCCCGCCCCGCCCCCCGCCCCCACCAGAGGCGCGCGCACCGAGGAATCGGGCGAGCGCCCGCGCGTGACGGCGGACCAGCTCGGCTGCCGCTTGCTCGTCGCCGCCCTGCCAGGCGGCAATCAGCGCCGCATCGGTCGGGACGGCGGCGAGGGGCTCGGCGGGGGGCATGCGTCGGAGGGTGGACGGTTGGGAGACGAGAATATTAAGGGTTGGGGAGGTTGGAGGAGGCTAGGGGACGTCCCCTAACCTTGAATTCCCCGACGCCGGCCTGTAGCTTCCGATTTCGAACGATCGTTCGAACTATGCGCCCCTACGACGAGCGCCTCGATCAATTCCTGTCCCGAGCGGCGAGCGTCTTCGCCGACCAGGGATACCACTCGACCACGATGCGGGATCTGGCGGCAGCCACCGGCATGTCCCTCGCCGGCATGTATTACTACGTGCGGGGCAAGGAGGAGCTGCTGTACCGCATCCAGGAGCGCTGCTTCACGCAGGTGCTCGCGGGCGCCGAACAGGTGCTCGCCGGGCTGCGGGGCCACGACGTGGACGCGCTCGAGCGGCTGCAGGCGTTCATCCGGCACCACGTCGGGTTCTTCACGGCACACATGGCGGAGATGAAGGTCCTCTCGCACGAAGCGAACTCGCTCGGTGGCGAACGACTGCGCAAAGTGAGCGCGATCAAGCGACGGTACGTCGATTTGCTCGAGCGCTTGCTGCGCGACGTAGCCCCGGACGATCCGGCGGTGGAGCGCAGCGCCGCCGCCTACGTTCTGTTCGGCATGATGAACTGGATCTACAACTGGTACGACCCCACGGGCGAGATCGACCCCGAACGCCTGGCGGGACTCATCGCGCGCATCTTCAGCGGCGGGTTTGCCGAGGCGCGTTCCACGGTACACGGAGGCTGACGGCTCATGGCGACGATGACGGAACCGAAAATCGAGACCAAGACACTGGTGCACTATATGGTGGAAGGGGGCGTCGGGATCATCGAGCTCGACGATCCCCCGGCCAACACGTACACGTACGAGATGATGCGCCAGCTCGACGAGGCGATTCTCCGCGCGCGCTTCGACGAGAGCGTGCACGTCGTCGTGCTGCGCGGCCACGGGGACAAGTTTTTCTCCGCCGGCGCGAACATCGGGATGCTCAACACGGTGACGCCGCGCTTCAAATTCTTCTTCTGCCTGCACGCCAACGAGACGCTCAACCGCCTGGAGCAAACGCCCAAGCTCACGATTGCGGCACTCAACGGCCACACGGTGGGCGGCGGACTCGAGATCGCGATGGCGTGCGACATCCGCCTCGCCAAGGAGAACGCCGGCAAGATCGGCCTGCCTGAGGTGAATCTCGGCGTGCTCCCCGGAACGGGCGGGACCCAGCGGCTGGCGCGGCTCGTCGGCAAGGCCCGCGCGATCGAGCTGATGGCGAAGGGTGAGCTGTTTTCGTTCGACCGCGCCAAAGAGCTCGGCATCGTGCACGAGATCCTGCCGGCCAAGGAATTCTGGGAACAGGTCATGCTCTATGCCAATCAGTTCTGCCCGCCGCACAAGGCGTCGAAGGCGGTGGGCCTCATCAAGCGCTCGGTACAGACCGGCGCGGAGATCCCGTTCGAGTCGGCGCTGGCGCTCGAGCGCGAGCTGCAGCAGCAGCTGTTCCAGAGCGAAGACGCGAAGGAAGGGATCGCGGCCAACGTCGAGAAGCGCATGGCGGAGTTCAAGGGCCGGTGAAGACCGACCTGCTCATCGCGAACGAGTGGAAGAGCGCCCCTAAGCGCTACTGCCTCACGAACCCCGCGACGGAGGAGCCGCTCGCCGAGGTCGCCGAGGCGGGCGAGGCGGAGATCGACGCCGCGGTGCAAGCGGCGCGCGCCTGCCTCGAGTCGAAACAGTGGCGCGAGCTCCCGGCCCGCCGGCGGGGCCAGCTGCTCTATCGGATCGCCGAATTGCTCGAGGGGCGGTCCGGGCAGATCGCCGAGGTCGAGACCAAGAACAACGGGAAGCCGCTGTTCGAATCGAAGATCGACGTCGCAATGGCGATCGAGACGTTCCGCTATTACGCCGGCTGGGCCGACAAGCTCACGGGCGACACGCTGCCCGTGAACGGCCCCTTCTTTACCTACACGTTGCGAGAGCCGGTGGGGGTGGTGGGCGCGATCGTGCCATGGAACTTCCCGTTGAACCTGGCGACGTGGAAGGTCGCCCCTGCCCTGGCCGCCGGGTGCACGGTGGTGCTCAAGCCGGCGCACGAGACGCCGCTCACCGCCCTGATGCTGGGGGAGATCGCGATCGAAGCCGGCCTGCCGCCCGGTGCCCTGAATGTCGTGCCCGGCCCCGGGGCGAGCGCGGGCGCCGCGCTCGTGCGCCACCCGCTGGTCGACAAGATTGCGTTCACAGGGTCCACCGAGGTCGGGCAATGGATCCAGCGGGAAGCGGCGGGGACGGTCAAACGCCTCACGCTCGAGCTCGGCGGCAAGAGCCCGAACATCATCTTCGCGGACGCGGATCTCTCGGCCGCGGTGCGGGGGGCCCAGAGCGGCATTTTCTACGGCAAGGGCGAAGTCTGCGCCGCTGGCTCCCGCCTCCTGGTCGAGCGCTCGGTGCACGACCAAGTGGTCGAGCAGCTCGCCGAGCGAGCCAAAAAGCTCACGCCCGGCGATCCCTTCGACAAGAACACGCGGCTCGGCGCCATCGTGTCCAAGCGACAGCAGGAGTCGGTGCTGTCCTACATTGCTGCGGGAACGAAGGACGGGGCCCGGCTCGTGGCCGGCGGCAAGGCCGCCAAGGTGAATGGGAAGGGCTTCTACGTCGAGGCGACGGTGTTCGACGGCGCCGCACCCGGGATGAAGATCGTGGACGAGGAAATCTTCGGCCCCGTATTGGCGGTGCTCACGTTCGAGAACGAAGCCGAAGGCATCGAGCTCGCCAACCGCTCGCGGTACGGACTCGCGGCGGGCGTCTGGACCAAGGACGTGCAGAAGGCCCACCGTGTAGCCCGCGCGATCAAGGCGGGCACCGTCTGGGTGAACACGTACAACTTCTACGATCCCGCGGCGCCGTTCGGCGGCTACAAGTTCTCGGGGTTTGGGCGGGACCTGGGACGGGAAGCGCTCGACCACTATACGGAGACCAAGACGGTTTGGGTGGGGCTGTGAGGACGGTAGAAGACGGTAGAGGACGGTAGAGGACGGTATGAGCGATCGCGAAGCGTACATCTGCGCCGCGTTGCGCACGCCCGTGGGGAAACATGGGGGAGCCTTGGCGTCCGTCCGGGCGGATGATCTGGCCGCGATTCCGATCAAGGCGATGGTCGAGCGCTCCGGGATCGATCCGTCCACCATCGACGACGTGATCCTCGGGTGTACGAACCAGGCGGGCGAGGATAACCGCAACGTGGCGCGCATGGCCCTGCTCCTCGCGGGCCTGCCGGTCGACGTCCCGGGCCAAACCGTGAATCGGCTGTGCGGGTCGGGGCTGCAGGCGGCCGCGAGCGCGGCGCAGGCGATCAAGGCGGGCGAAGGCGAGGTCTTTATCGCCGGCGGCGTCGAGAACATGACCCGCGCACCCTACGTGACGCTGAAGTCGGGCGAGGCGTGGAGCCGTAAGGCGCCCGAGACGGCGGATACCACTGTAGGATGGCGCTTCACCAATCCTCGACTCAAGAAAGAGTGGACCATCGCACTGGGCGAGACCGCCGAAGTGGTGGCGGAGCGCTACAAGATCACCCGCGCCGAGCAGGATGCATTCGCGGTCGAGAGCCAGCGACGGGCCGAGGTCGCGCTCAAGGCGTGCGTCTTTACCGACGAGCTCGTGGCCGTCCCCCTCCCCGACGGGACGACGTTCGCCAAGGACGAGTACCCGCGCTCGGGCGTGACGCTCGAGAGCGTCGCGAAGCTCAAGCCGGCGTTCCGTCCAGATGGTACTGTGACCGCCGCCACGTCGAGTGGCATCAACGACGGCGCGGCAGCATTGCTCCTGGCGGGGGACGTTGGAGGAGGACGGGGGAGGCTGACGCCGATTGCGCGTGTGATTGCGACGGCTGTCGCGGGCGTCGATCCGAGCTGCATGGGGCTCGGGCCGATTCCGGCCACCCAGAAGGTGTTGAAGCGGGCGAGCATGAAGATCGACCAGATCGACCTGATCGAGCTCAACGAGGCGTTCGCGGCCCAGGCGATCGCCTGCATTCGCGAGCTCAAGCTCGACCCGGCCAGGGTGAACATCTATGGCGGCGCGATCGCGCTGGGGCATCCCTTGGGTGCGACCGGCGCGAGAATCTTGACGACGCTGGTACACGCCCTCCGTCGCACCAACTCGCGCTACGGTCTCGCGACGATGTGCATCGGCGTGGGACAAGGAATCGCGATGCTCGTGGAGCGCGCTTGATGGCCGCCTACGATCGGGTACTCGTCGAAATCGTGAATGGCATCGGGACGGTCACCTTGAACCGGCCCGAGAAGCTCAATGCGCTGGATCGGGCGCTCTGCGACGACCTGCGCGAGGCACTCACCATGCTCACTACGAGCGACGGTGTGCGCGTCGTGGTGATCACGGGGGCGGGCCGCGCCTTCTGTGCCGGCGCGGACCTCGACGTTCTCGGGGCGGACGGGCCGGCGCTGGTCGCCGCCGGGAAGGAGGTAGCGCTCGCGCTCCGCGCGGCGCCGCAGCCGGTGCTCGCCGTGGTGAACGGACCGGCCGCGGGAGGCGGGGCGAACCTCGCCCTTGCCTGCGACTACCGGATCGCGTCCGAACACGCGTCGATCGGACAAGTGTTCGCCAAGCTCGGGCTGGTCCCCGATTGGGGCGGCTCGTTCTTCCTGCCACGCCTTGTGGGGCCCTCCAAGGCGCTCGAGCTGGTCTGGAGCGCGCGCATGGTGCCCGCCGCTGAGGCGCTGGCGCTCGGGCTGTTCGATCGCGTCGTGCCACACGGTGAGCTGCACACGGAGGCCCGTCGCCTCGGCGAGCTGTGGGCCGGACACCCGGCGGGCGCCGTGCGACGGGCCAAGGAAGCCCTGTACCGAAGCGACGCCAGCTCCCTCGGATCGATGCTCGATCTCGAGATCAGGCAGCAGACCGAACTCTTTGCCTCCCCCGAAGCGCGCGAGCGCATCGAGGGAGCGTCACTCGCCAAGAGGAGCCGCTGATGGTTCGCAAACTGAACAACTTCGACGAATGGATCGACTACTTCCGCTACTGGCAGGACTCGATCGGCCTGCCCCAGGGCGAGATCCGGAGCTTCAAGTTCGAGGCCAAGTTCGGCGATCCGGAAGTGCCGCACATCGAGTTCGGTCATTACAAGGGCCAGCGGAAGTGGCCCACGGTGATGCACATTCCCGACCAGCGCATCCGCGACGCGCTGCTCAACCTCATCGTCTATCAGGGCGACACCGAATTCGCGTCCGTGGAGCAGCAGCGCAGCCTGTTGACGCACGCCCCCTCGGACTACGATCTCTTGGCGCTGATGCGCGTGATGACTGAAGAGATGCGGCACGGGTGGCAGATGTCCTACCTGCTGTGCACGCACTTTGGGGACGAAGGCAAGCGCGAGGCGGCCAAGCTGCTCGAGCGCCGCGCCGACGACGGCGAACGGCTGCTCGGCTCCTTCAACGAGCTGGTCGACAACTGGCTCGATTTCTTCACGTACACGCAGTTCATCGATCGGGATGGAAAGTTCCAGCTCACCATGCTCTCGGTTTCCGCATTCGACCCGTTGTCGCGCTCGATGAACCCCATGCTCAAGGAGGAATCCTTCCACCTCGGCACCGGCAACAACGGGCTGCTCCGCATCGTGAAGGCCGGCAAGATGCCTCCCGAGGTGATCCAGCGCTTCTTCTATAAGTGGATTCCGACGGCGTTCGACCTGTTCGGCACGGATAATTCGTCGTCGGCGCACTGGGCATACGTATGGGGCCTGAAGGGCCGCTACGACGAGCGTGAGCACCAGACCGAGCCGGACAAGGCGAAGCTGAACGAGCTGAGCCGGGAGCTGTACCGGCAGGAGATTGCGAAGCTGATCGAGCGCCTCAACATGTTCATCCCCGAGCGCGATCGCTGGCTGCGGGTACCCGATACGAAATTCAACCGCAGGATCGGCGTCCACGCACACCAGCGGTACACAGTCGACGGCCAGCCGATCGACGACCCGACGAAATACACGGCGTATCTCACCACCGTCTTGCCTCAGCCCGAGCATTACGAGACGGTGCGCGGCATCGAGAAAGAGCCGGGCTGGATCGAGGCGAAGAAGGCGGATAGCCTGCTCAAGTGACCCTTGTCATCGCGCACCGGGGCGCGTCGGGCTACGAGTACGAGAACTCGCGGGCTGCGTTCCGGGCAGCCCGCGCCCGCGGCGCCGACGCGATCGAGCTGGACATCCACGCCGCCGCGGACGGCGTGCCGTTCGTGCACCATGACGAGGTCGTGAGCGGCACGCACATCACGCGCTCGAGCGCCGCGCAGGTGCGCTCCCTGCGACTGCCGAACGGCGAGTCCATCCCGACGCTCGAGGACGCCCTGGGCGTGATCGATCGGGCGCTGCAGGTCTTCATCGAGGTCAAATCCCTGCCGCCGCAATTCGACGATCAGTTGTTTGCGGCGCTGGACAGCCCGGCGGGAGCGGGGTCAGGGGGCGGGACGCGCTGCGCCGTCCACGCGTTCGACCATCGGATCGTGCAGCGGCTCGGGCTCGCGCGCCCGGCCCTGGTGCGGGGCGTACTGTTGGCCTCCTATCCGCTCCGACCCCTGGAGGCGCTCCAGGACACCGGCGCCACCGTGCTGTGGCAGGAGCAGAGTCTCATCGACGCGGCGTTGGTCGACGCGCTGCATGGCGCGGGCTACCGGATCCACGCCTGGACCGTAAACGATCCTGAAGACATGCGAACCCTGCTCGGGCTCCACGTGGATGGACTGTGCACCAACGCTCCAGATGTGGGCCGGCACGCCGTCCAACAGGGGCCGGGATGAGCGCCGGTCGTGTGGCGGTGATTGGCGCGGGCACGATGGGGCACGGGATCGCCTACGCCGCGGCCCTTGCGGGCTTCGAGGTGCGGCTCACCGACAGCAAGCCGGATGCGCTGCGCCTCGCCATGGGGCGCCTAAACGACCTCCTGGCGATCGCCGTGCGCCGCGGGAAGCTCACCGAACCCGATCGGGACGCCGCCTCGACCCGGCTGCACGCGGAGGCGGACTTCGCGCCGGCGGTGCTCGAGGCGGACGTCGTGATCGAGGCCGTGCGCGAGCACCTGGGCACCAAACAGCAGGTCTTCGCGGAGGTCGAGCGGGCGGCGCCGGCGAGCGCGCTGCTCGCGACGAACACCTCCTCACTCTCCGTGACCGCGATCGCCGCCGCCGTGCAGGACCCCGCCCGCGTGCTCGGCATGCACTTTTTCAATCCGGTGCACGCGATGAAGCTCGTCGAGGTGGTGACGCATCCGCAGACGGCGTCCCAGTCCGTCGAGCGGGCGGTGACGTTCGCCAAGGCTCTCGGGAAGGAGCCGATCGTGGTGAAGGATTCTCCGGGCTTCGCGTCCAGCCGCCTGGGCGTCGCGCTCGGTCTCGAAGCGATGCGGATGCTCGAGGAAGGCGTCGCATCCGCCGAGGACATCGACAAGGCGATGGAGCTCGGCTACAACCACCCGATGGGGCCGCTCAAGCTCACGGACATGGTCGGCCTCGACGTCCGCCTGGCGATCGCCGAGTATCTGTTCCAGGCGCTCGACGACCGCCGCTTCGAGCCCCCCCAGATCCTCCGCGACAAGGTCGCCCGAGGGGAGCTCGGCCAAAAGAGCGGAAAAGGGTTCTACAACTGGAGCGCGTGAAAGGCCGCGGCGGCTCACCTCGCGGTCACGTGCCCGAACAGATCCTTGGACCCCCCGTCTGCGTCGCGATGGCCGTGTGATCGTCCTGCCCGTCGTTCCCCGGCTGGTCGTCGCTGTACGTAATGGACGCGAGCCCCGTCGTTGGGGACACGGCGATCCCGAAGTCGTCGAATAGGTCCCGGTTCCCCGTGCACGATACCCCGCCCTCGCACACTCCGCCGAAGTGGATGATGGGAGTGGCCGCGACCTGCGTGAACTTGCTGCCCACCGTCGTCGCGTTCTTGTTCTGCGCAAAGAAGACATACCACGCCGCGGACGCCGGATAGTTGTCTGGCGCGCTCCCGTCGAAGAACGAGGTCCCGTACCACACGATGTTCAGCTCGCCGGGAGCGCACGCCACGCTCCAGGGAAAGATCGCCGTGGCGGACGGGGGCTGGTTCACCTGGATCGGGCCGGTCCAGGTGAGTCCGCTGTTGGTCGAAAAGCTGTAGAACATATTGTGATTGTCGTTGTACACGACGTACACCGTCCCGGCCCGGTCCACGGTCGCGTTGATGAACTGATGCCCGTACGAGACGGAGGCGTCCGGATTCACATAGACGGTTTGGTCGGTGAAGGTCTGACCGCCGTCGCGCGAAATGGCGATCCAAACGGCATGGAAGTTGGTTGGAACGACGGCCTCGACGGCGTTGGCGATGCCGCTGAACACCT
This sequence comes from Gemmatimonadales bacterium, assembly GCA_035943095.1. Lineage (GTDB taxonomy): Bacteria > Gemmatimonadota > Gemmatimonadetes > Gemmatimonadales > GWC2-71-9 > AG41. The sequence goes on from DASZCN010000114.1 coordinate 77,750, forward strand.
GATAGATGACGTGGCTATTCGGGTCGATCGTGAGGTTGCCGGTCGAGTTCTCCTCGAGCAGGAACGCGTGCGCGGCGTCGATCGCCGACCCTGGCTGTAGGAAGCTGGCGCCCGCGTCGAAGCTGCAATTGACGTCGATGTTGAATGTCACGATGTCGTGGTACGAGATGCAGACCTTGGTCGCCTGGTCGGCCGCGATCCACTCGCGGTCGTCGCCCGGAACGGTGGCGCTGAGGACGTTCTTGCTCCAGGTCTTGCCACCGTCCTGGCTGGTCGAGACCGTGACGTTTGCGAGACTCAGGCTCGCCACGTAGACGTTGTGGACGCCGCTCGCGTTTGCTTGGGGCGCGACACCGAGATCGGTGTCACCGCCCCCCGTTGCCAGGCCCCCGGCCGCCTGCGAGATCTGGTTCGGGGATAGGAGCGCCGTGTAATGCAGCCCACCGTCAGTCGATTTCCAGGCGAGCGTCCCAGCGGCAAGGCCGAGCTCGGAGGAGACGTAGAACGTTCCCGTGGCGTCCGCGCGAATCGCGGGTTCTGCGGCGCCGTTGGTGCAGCCCGACGCGCCGGGGCAGACCGTGCCGGGCGCGGCGCCAAGCTCGAAGGTGGTAAACGCGAACGGTCCCCCGGTGACCGACTGCGCGGCATTCACGCGGCCCGCCGTCGCGGGTGACCCAAGCGACCTACCGTCGTCGCAGGACGTCATGAGCACTACGCAGGCAAGCACGACTACCGTGGCGATCGCGCGCTGCAGGTCGGTCCTCACAGGTCGTCCTCCCTATCTTGTCCGGGGGTTCGGGCTGGCATCGCGGCCGGAAGTCGCTCGCGCGCAAGTTCCGCACCCCGATGGGGCGCGGGAACCACGTGGGTTGGGAGACACATCGCCGCGTGTGCGTCTGCTCCGGGTGTGTCCCAGAAGGCGGGACGGCGCATGTGCATGTCGCGGCAGTGCAACTCCTTGTGTGGCGACCGCTCGGCGCGGGACGTTCGTTGCGGTTGAACGCGCCCCCGTCAGACGGTACCTTCTGCGCCCCATGAGTCGCCCTCCGCAGGCAACCCAGCCCGCACTGACCCGGATCACCGACGTCCACATTCATGTCCAGCCGTGGCGCGAGCTCAAGCCGCACGTCCTGGAGGTGATGTGGCGCGGCCTCGGGGAGGGCAACGACCGCGACCGGATGATCCAAGTCATGGATGACCCCCGTGCCCTGCTCGAGATCATGGATCGGTCGGGGGTGTGGCGCGTGGGGCTCGTGAATTACCCGTCACCGGATGTGATGGGGTTCACCGACGCGACCAACACGTTCGCCGCGAAGTACGCCCAAGCCGATCCGGTACGCCTGCTCCCCTACGGCGGGGTGCATGCCCGGTTCACGAAGGATCCAGCGGGCGACGTGGATCGGCTCGTCGATCTCGGGATCCGCCTGATGAAGGTGCATCCGCCGCATCAGGGCTTTCCGGCCAACGCCTACACCGACGGGCTCGAGGCACTGGGACGGATCTACCGCCGCTGCGAAGAGCGCGGGCTGCCGGTGATGATCCATACCGGCACGAGCATCTTTCCGGGCGCCCGATCCAAGTACGGCAACCCCATGGAGCTCGACGATGTCGCGATCGACTTCCCAGACCTCCAGATCGTCATGGCACACGGCGGCCGACCGCTCTACATGGAGGAGGCGTTCTTCATCTTGCGACGTCACCACAAGGTGTGGCTCGATCTCTCCGGGATACCGCCGGTTCGGCTGTTGGAGTACTTTCCGCGACTTCCGGAGCTCGCGGATCGGGTCGTGTGGGGCACCGACTGGCCGAGCCCGGGGGTGAAGGACTTGCGTGCGAACATCGATCAATTCCTGGCCCTGCCGTTGAGCGACCCGCACAAGAAGGCGATGCTCGAGACGAATGCGCTGGCTCTGTTTCCTCCTGCTCGGTAGTCCGGCGCTGGCGCGCGGCCAGACGGCGGCCCCTGGCCGGAAGCCGCTTCGGTTCGATTTCGCCGATCTCCCCGCGACCCGCGATTCGTTCGTGTTCCGCTTGAAGGGGCAGGATCGCGGCTGGGCGGTCTGGCAGTACGAGATCAAGACGCTCGAGATGACCCAAGAGTTGATTTACACGGCGAGCACGGCGTTTGAACCGGTCGAGGAGGAGCACCTCAAGGTGGTGGTGAACCGCCAAACGGGTGAGCCGATCTCCACTTTCCATCACATCGACGTCTTCTCCCCTCAGAGCGACACCGTGATGATGGAGCACGATTTGGAGGTGCGACGCGGGGAGATCTCGGGTCGCCGCCGGATCGGCACCAAGAGCGGCGAGGTGAAGATCGTGCCGGTCAGTCATCCGTTTCCGCCCGGCACGGTGCTCGGCGACTATTACCTGTTTGCGAGCGCGGCGACCGACGCGGCCCCCGGCGATTCACTCGCCGTGTCGTGTTACAAGGAGTTCACCGATTCGCTGACCACGCTCAGCATCATCGCCGAGCCGCCGACGACCATCGACGTTCCGGCCGGCCGCTTCGACGTGTTGCCGCTCCGGAGCGGCGGCTTCCGGATCTATACGACGCGCACGCCCCGGCGCGTCATCAAGGGAGAGACGCTGGATGGGGCGTTCTCGTTCGAGTTGGTGCACTCGGGACCCGTGGTCCCGACGCCCGACTGAGCCCGTCCCATTCGGTAACGGAGTCCGCCTTCTATGCGTACACGTCGCATGCGCGTCCCGCCGCTGGTTGGAGGTGTGCTGCTCCTCATCGCCAGCATCCCACCCACCTTGGGCGCTCAGGGCGGTCGCATCTCCTACGAAGCCTTCGCGCTGCCCAACGGGCTGCGGGTCCTCTATTCCGAAGACCATTCGACTCCCATCGTATCGGTTGACGTGTGGTACAACGCCGGCTCCCGGAACGAGCGGCCCGGTCGCTCGGGGTTCGCCCACCTGTTCGAGCACATGATGTTCGAGGGCTCGGCCCACGTGAAGAAGGGCGAGCACTTCCAGCTGATCTCGCGCGCCGGCGGCTCGGAGAACGGCAGCACCGCGGAAGACCGCACGAACTACCACGAGACGGTGCCATCCAATCGGCTGAACCTCGCATTGTGGCTCGAGGCGGACCGGATGCGCGCGCTCGCCATCACGGATGAGAACTTCCACAACCAGCGGGAGACGGTGAAGGAAGAGCGTCGGCTGCGGATCGACAACCCGCCGTACGCCGCGGCGTTCGTGGACGGTATGACGTGGCCGTTCGACAGCGTCGGGTGCTTCGCCTACGCGCACACGGTCATCGGCTCGATGGACGATCTCAACGCCGCGCAGCTCGCCGACGTGCAGGCGTTCTTCGACACTTACTACGCCCCCAACAACGCGACCCTCGTCGTCGTCGGCGATTTCCGAGCGCTCGAGCTGCGCCGACTCGTGAACCAGTACTTCAGCGACATCCCCCGCCACGCCGATCCGCCGCCGGTGGCCTGCGCCGTGCGCTTCTCACCGGGCCTGATGCGCCGGGAGGTGACGGACCAGCATGCGAATCTGCCCGCGGTCGTGCGCATCTACCGGGTCCCATCTCACGCCGACCCGGATACGCCGGCGCTCGAGTTGCTGAACATCATCCTCGGTCAGGGAGAGAGCTCACGGTTGAACGTCGCCATCGTGCGCCGCGAGAAGGCCGCCGTGGGGGCACAGGTGGCCATGAATCCCTTCGATTCGCGCCGCGGGCCCGGCGTGCTGCTCGCCTTGGCGATCGCCAACCAAGGCATCGACGTCGCGCGGCTGGATACCCTGCTCGCGGCCCAGCTCGATACGGTGCGCGCCGCCGGAGTCACGGCGGACGAGTTGACGAAGGCGAAGAACACATTCCGCGCGAACTTCATCCACAACCGCGAGACCACACTCGGCCGGGCGGAGGAGCTCCATCACTACGACATGTTCCATGCCTCCGTCGGCGAGCTCAACACGGATTTGGATCGTTACATGGGATTGACTGCAGATGATGTCCGACGAGTCGCCGCGAAGTACCTCGACCCCGCGAACGCGCTGGTGGTCATCGTGAAGCCCCCCAAGGCCGGGAGCGCCCAATGAGCCGGCGGCTGCTGGTGGCCGCCGCTCTCCTTTCGGTCGTTCCGTCGTTCCCTCGCCTCTCGGCCCAAGGGTTTCCCACCACGCCCCCGAAGCCGACCCGGCTCGCTCCCGCCCGCTTCCCGCCGTTCAAGGAAGCGACGCTCCCGAACGGGTTGCAGCTCGTGGTGGTCGAGCAGCATGAGCAGCCGGTGGTTTCGGTGAGCCTCGCGTTCCGGGCGGGCGAGACCTACGACCCCGCCGGCAAGGAAGGGCTGGCCGAGCTCACCGCGGAGCTGCTGTCGAAGGGTACGGAGTCGAGGACGGCGGACCAGATCGCGGCAACCATCGAGGGGGTCGGTGGCTCGCTCTCGGCGTCGGCGGGGCCCGACTTCCTGACGATTTCGGTCGATGCGCTGAGTGACCAGGCAGAGCTCGTGTTCGCGCTGCTCGGGGACGTCACGCTGCACTCGACCTTCCCCGAAGGCGAGCTCGCGCTCGCCCGCACGCGCGCGCTCTCGGCATTGGCGCTGCAGTTGTCGCAACCCGGCACCGTGGCGCAGCGGTTTTTCTCGAGTGAGGTCTACGGGCGCAATCCCTATGGTAGAAGCGCGACGCGTGAGAGCTACCAGGCCGTCACCCGCGACGACGTGATCCAGTTCGCCCGGGTGCGGCTGCGGCCGTCCGGGGCCTTGCTCGTGGTTGCGGGCGATGTGACGGACGCGCAGGCGCGTGAGCTTGCCACCAAAGCGTTCGCGGACTGGCACGGAGCCGCACCGGCGAACCCCGCCCTGCCGACGCCCCCGGCTCACCCCGCGACCAGCATCCTGCTCGTGCACCGGCCCGGCTCCGCGCAGGCCAACATCGCGCTCGGCAACACGACGATCGCGCCGACCGACCCGATCTATTACTCGGGACGAGTCGCCACGCAGGTGCTGGGCGGAGGGGCGGACGCACGGCTCTTCCTTATTCTGCGAGAGCAGAAGAGCTGGACCTACGGCGCCTACGCCTCGCTGCATCGGTACCGCGGGCTTGGTTACTGGGAGGCGACCGCCGAAGTGAGAACGGACGTGGCGGACAGCGCGCTCGCCGAGCTGCTCCGCCAAGTGGAACGGATTCGGACGGATGCGATTCCGGATTCCGAGCTCGTGGCCGCGAAGGGGTTTCTGGTCGGGTCGTTCCCGCTCACCATCGAAACGGCGAGTCAGATCGCGGGCCAGGTGGCGAACGCCAAGCTGCTCGGCCTGGGGGACGACTATCTGCGGCTCTACCGGGAGCGGCTCAGCGCTGTGACCGCCCTGCAAGCGCGCGCGGCCGCCGCGCGCCTGTACCGGGCTCGTGCGCTGACCATCGTGGTGGTGGGCGACGGAGCGAAGCTCTACGATCGGCTCAAGGCGCTCGCCCCGGTGCGCGTGGTCGATGTCGATGGAAAGCCGCTCACGCCCGCCGACCTCACTCCTCCGGCGGCGCCCGTCGCGCTCGACCCGAGGCAGTTTGTGCCTCACACGGATAGCTCGCGCGTGCTGCTTCAGGGCAACCCGGCGGGGTTCACGGTGTCCGAGGTGCGGCGGTCCGGGGATTCGCTCGCGTACGCTGAGCGTTCGAATCTGGCGGGGGGTGTGTTCCAGCAACAGACGACGGTGTTGTTGAATCCGACGGATGGATCGGTCCAGCAGGTCGATCAGGAAACCACTCAGCAGGGGCAGAAGGCGGAGACGCACCTCACGTACCGCGGGGGCCGTGTGAAGGGCTCGAGCGCCTCTCCACAGCAGGACGGCTCCGTCAAGCGCTTCGATATCGACACGACCTTGCCGCCCGGCACGATGGATGAGAACGCCGTACCGTTCCTCGTCCCCGCCCTGCCCCTCGCCTCCGGCAAGTCGTTCACCCTGACGTTCTTCACGCCGAGCGAGAACGCCATCAAGACGCTCACGTTCAAGGTCACCGGGCCCGCGTCGATCACGGTGCCGGCCGGCTCCTTCCAGGCGTACCAGATCGATGTCACCGGATCGCGATTGCCGTTCACCATGTACGTCAGTACGGATTCTCTGCGAAAGGTCGTGAAGACAGAGTTTGTCGGGCAGCCGTTCGTCGTCGAGCTCGTCAAGTAACGTCACAGGGAGGGCGTCACATGCGGCACGCGTGGTCAATGTTGCTCGTACTCACCAGTGCCTGTGCAGCAGGCGGCGCGCATCCCGCGCAGTCGCCCGCGCCCGCTCAGGCCGCTCCTGCCCCGGCCCCCGAAGCGACACCCGCCGTTTCCACGGCCGAGAGCATGAGCGTCAACCGGCCCCAATATCCGTCCACATACCAGCGCCATCCCAATCCACCGGTCTTGATCCGCAACGCCACGATCATGACCGCCACGGGTCAGGAAATCCCGAACGGCGCCATCCTGTTCAAGGACGGGCGCATCGTGGCGGTCGGTACCAAGGTGGACCCGCCGACGGGCGCCGTGATCGTGGACGGGACTGGCCGCTACGTGACACCGGGCTTGATCGACGATCACTCGCACTTGGGCGTTTACGCCGCGCCTGGAACCGACGCGGAGTCCGACGGCAACGAGGCGACGAACCCCGTGACCGCCGAGGTATGGGCCGAGCACTCGTTCTGGCCTCAGGACCCCCAGATTCCCCTGGCGATCGCGGGCGGGATCACGACGATCGAAGCATTGCCGGGGTCGGCGAACCTGATCGGCGGTCGGAGCGCGATTCTGAAGCTGATCCCGGCGCGCACGGTGCAGGAGATGAAATTCCCCGGCGCGCGCTACGGGTTGAAAATGGCCTGCGGCGAGAACCCCAAACGCGTGTATGGGAAGAAGGGCGGGCCGTCCACGCGAATGGGGAACATGGCGGGGTACCGTGCGGCGTTCATCCAGGCCGAGGCGTACCGGCGTCGCTGGGACGCGTGGAACAAGGACCACAAGGGCGATCCCCCGGAGCGGAACCTCCGGCTGGAGTCGCTGGCCGAAGTACTCCGCGGCAACATGTACGTGCAGAACCATTGCTACCGCGCCGACGAGATGGCAGAGATGCTCGATCTGGCGCGCGAGTTCGGCTTCAAGATCCGATCATTCCACCACGCGGTAGAGTCCTACAAGATCGCCGACTTGATCGCGAAGGCAGGAACATCAGTCTCCGTATGGGCGGACTGGTGGGGCTTCAAGGAAGAGGCAATGGACGGCATCCGGCAGAACGCTGCGCTCAACCAGCAGGCCGGCGGTCGTGTGGTGATCCACTCCGACGACCCCAGCGGCATCCAGCGTCTCAACCAGGAGGCGGCCAAAGCGATGTACGCGGGCCAGCGGTCGGGCATCCCCATCACGCGCGACCAGGCCATTCGCTGGGTCACGGCGAACCCGGCGTGGACGCTCGGGCTCGATTCAGTCGTGGGGACGCTTGAGCCCGGCAAGATGGCGGACGTGGTCGTCTGGTCCGGGGATCCGTTCTCCGTCTACTCGAAGGCGATACAGGTCTATAACGACGGCTGGCTGCTGTACGACCGGAACGATCCGGCGCACCAGCCGCGCACCGACTTTGAGATCGGCCAGGAGCCTGCACCCGGGAGCGACCGATGATCGCGTTCTTGCTCGCGCAGACCATCGCCATCACGGGCGGGACCGTCTATCCCGTGTCCGGTCCCAAGCTCACGAATGCCACGGTCCTGATTCGGGACGGGCGGATCGCCGCGGTGGGCACGAACCTCTCGATTCCCTCGGATGCGACGCGGATCGACGCCACAGGCAAGTGGGTCACGCCGGGCCTGATCGACGGTGCGGGTCAGTTGGGGTTGGTCGAGATCGGCGCGGTGCCGGGCACCCGCGAGGCCAGCCTACGGGGGGACACGATCGCGGCGGCCTTCAACGTCGCGGAGGGCATCAACCCTGCGTCCACGCTCATCCCGGTTACCCGGATCGAAGGAATCACGACGGCCCTCGCCGTGCCCACCGGCAACCTGGTGAGCGGTCAGGCGGTGCTGATCGACTTGGACGGCGCGACCATCGAACAGATGGTGGTGAAATCTCCGGCCGGGATCGTCGCCGACCTGTCCGAGAGCGGCAAGGAGGACGCCGGCGGCTCGCGGGCCGGAACCGCGGCGCGCCTGCGCCAAGTATTCCGCGACGCGCTCGAGTATGAGCGACGCAAGGCCGACTTCGGCCGGGCGCAACTGCGCCCGCTGTCGGCCTCGGCCGGGGACCTCGAGGCGCTGCTGCCCGTGCTGCACGGCCGGGTTCCCCTCATCGCCTTCGCCAATCGACGCAGCGACCTCGAGACCGCGTTGCGGCTCGCAAAGGAGTTCAAGCTCAAACTGGTGCTTGCAGGCGGCGCCGAAGGCTGGGAGGTCGCTCCCGAGATCGCGGCGGCCGGGGTGCCTGTGCTGGTCGAGCCATTGGACAACATCCCGAGCTACGACGCGCTCGGCATCCGTTACGAGAACGCCGCGCTGCTGGCGAAAGCGGGCGTGACCGTCGCGCTGCTCGAGACCGACACGCACCAGTCGCGCAACCTGCGGCAGCAGGCGGGCAACGCGGTCGCGTATGGCATGACGTGGGACCAGGCGCTCCACGCGGTGACGATCGCTCCGGCGCAGATCCTCGGCGTCGCGGACCGCTACGGCTCGCTCGAGGCCGGCAAGGTCGCGAACGTGGTGGTGTGGTCGGGTGACCCCTTCGAGTTCACGACCGGGGTGGAGCACGTGCTGATTCGGGGGAAAGAGATTCCGCTCAAGAGCCGGCAGACGGAGTTGTTCGAACGCTACAAGAAGCTGCCACCAAGCTACTAGGCGGTCACCTTCGGATACACGCTCACGCGATACCGCTTCTTGTTCTTGTGCTCGAATTTTACTTGTCCGTCCACCACGGTGAATAGGCTGTCGTCGGACGCCCGGCGGACGTTCAGCCCCGGATGAAATTTGGTCCCGCGCTGCTTCACGAGAATGCTTCCAGCCGTCACGAACTCTCCGGCGAAGCGCTTCACCCCGAGGTACTTGGGCCCCGAGTCGCGCCCGTTGCGCGAGGAGCCGACACCCTTCTTGTGAGCCATGGCTGTCTACTCAGTCCTTGAGCTTGACGTCAGCGATTTTGACTTCGGTGAAGGGCTGCCGGTGGCCGGCATGGCGGCGATAGCCGCTGCGCCGCGCGAATCGATAGATCTTGATCTTCGAGCCCTTTCCGTGGCGCACCACCTCGGCCGTGACCTTCGCGCCCTTGAGCACCGGCTTGCCGGCCTGGACCTGCTTGCCGTCGCTTGCGAGCAAGACACGGTCGAACGTCACCTTTGTCCCCGGCTCGGCGGCGAGGAGCGGGATCTTGATCGTGATCCCCGGCTCGGCGCGGAATTGCGCGCCACCGGTGGAAAAAATGGCGTAGGACATTGGGCCGGAACGCTAATCTGGGCTTACGGTTCGGTCAAGGGAGCCGGGAGCCGGGAGCGGTACCCTCCGCTGCATCGGACGGGACCGCTCCCCGCTCCCTGCTCCCGTCTTACGCGACCGCGTACAGCTCCGTCACGTCCCGGCCCGCCGGCTTGGCCATCATCCGGAACTCATCCAACCGCATCATTGGATCGTCGCGCACCTCGAGCTCGAGGCCCGTCTGTTTCTCGAGCTGGCGCAGGAAGTTGGGCTCCTGCTCCACGAGATAGAGAGCGACATCCGGATGGAGGCGCACGGCCAGCTGGCGCTCCTTGTGGTCAGCCCCGGCTCGCTTGAGCGAGCGTTCCATGCGGCGCACGACCACCTCGGGTCGGAACACGCGTCCCGTGCCGTGGCAGGTGGGGCATTCGGCCGTCATGGAGTGCCACAGCGACGGCCGCACCCGCTGGCGGGTCATCTCGATGAGTCCGAGCTCCGAGACGGCGAACGCCTTGGTGCGCGCCCGATCCCTTCCCAGATGGGTCCGCAGCTCCTGCAACACCTTGTCGCGATTGCCGCGTGACTCCATGTCGATGAAGTCCACCACGATGATGCCACCGATGTCGCGCAGCCGGAGCTGGCGCGCCACCTCCCGGGCGGCCTCGACGTTGGTCTTCAAGATGGTGCTCTCGGGATCCTTCTTGCCGGTGTAGCGCCCCGTGTTCACGTCGATCGAGACGAGCGCCTCGGTGGGCTGGATGATCAGGTAGCCTCCGGTGGGCAGCTCGACGCGCGGCTTGAAAAGGCTCCGGATTTCGGCTTCGATGTCATACTCATCGAATAGCGACGTCTCGGCCTGATAAAACTTCACGCGCTCCAGCAGATCGGGCTCGATCTGCTTCAAGTACTGCACGATCTCATTGTGCAGGACCTTGGAATCGACGAGGAGGGAGTCGACCTTGTCGGAGAAAAGGTCACGGATGATGCCGCGCGTGAGCGACGTCTCCTGCTGGAGCAGGGCCGGTGGGCGCACGGAGCCCGACTTGCGCTTGATCTTCTTCCACAAGCCGAAGAGGTGATCGATCTCCCGCTTGCAGCTCTGCTCCGTCAGATCCTCCGCCACGGTGCGGATGATCCAGCCGCCCGAGCCCGGCTCCTTGGGGACGAGCTTCGAGACCATGTCGCGCAGCTTGGCGCGCTGGTCCCGATTCTCGATTTTTCGGGAGACCCCCACCTTGGAGGCGAAAGGCATATAGACCAGGAACCGGCCGGCGAGCGAGATCTGCGCGGTGACGCGCGGACCCTTGGTGCCCATCGGCTCCTTGATGACCTGGACGATGCGGGCTTCGCCGCGCTTCAGCTCGTCCGCGACGTTCGGTAGGCGGCGCCGAGAGAGGCGGTTGCCACCGTTGCCGGCGCCGCCTCCCCCATTGCCGTTTTCGTCTTCGTGGTCGGACGGCTCTTCGTCGTCCTCCGCCTCGATCAGGTCGGAGGCGTGGAGAAAGGCGCTCTTTTCGGCGCCGATGTTGACGAAGGCCGCTTGTATCCCCGGAAGCACGGCCTCGACCGTGCCGAGGTAGATATCGCCCACCATACGGCGGGCGTCGGGACGATCCACCAGGAGCTCAACAAGGCGGTCGTCCTCCAGGATCGCGACGCGCGTCTCGCGCGCGCTCCCGCTGATGAGAATTTCCCGTTTCAAAGCAATTTCCCTCGATCCCGTTCGGCCAACAGCCGGTCGGGATCCCGCGATTGTACCAGCAAGAACTCTTTCCGAGTGTATAGACTGAGGATGCGTCGAACCGATTGGACGGGTCGTCCGTGCGCGGCGCGCGGATGGCGCCACGGAGCGCGGACAGGCCCAGAACCCAATGCATCCCTAAATATAAGTGGGCTTGCGACTTACGTCAACTGCTTCGAGATTACCAGGCAAATGACCACTTCACCGATCCGATTTTTCGCAGCGGGGGTCCTCCTGACCGGCATGTTCACGAGCGCGCCCGGCCGGGCGCAGACGCTCCAGTACCCAAGCGCTCGCAAGAGCGACGTCGTGGACGACTACCACGGCACCAAGGTCGCCGATCCGTATCGCTGGCTCGAGGATCCCGATTCCCCCGAGAGCCGCGCCTGGATCGACGCCGAAAACCGCCTCACCAACGCCTACCTCGCCGGAATCACGTCGCGCGGCGCCATTCGGGACCGGCTCACGAAGCTGTGGAACTATCCCAAGTTTGGCGCGCCGTTCCGGAAGGCGGGACGCTACTTCTTCTTCAAGAACGACGGGCTCCAGAACCAGTCGGTGCTGTACAAGCAGGCAGCCCTCTCCGCCAACCCCGAGACGCTGCTCGATCCGAATCTTCTGTCCGAAGACGGCACGGTCGCGCTCTCAACCCTGGCGGTTTCGGACGACGGGCGTCTGCTCGCCTACGGAACGGCGGCGAGCGGCTCCGACTGGGAGGAGTTCCGCGTGCGCGACGTCGCCACGGGAAAAGACCGGGCCGATCATCTCAAGTGGATCAAATTCTCGGGCGCCTCGTGGACCAAGGACGGCGCTGGGTTCTTCTACAGCCGGTATCCGGAGCCCACGGACAAGGCGCTTACCGACGTCAATCGGTTTCAGAAGCTCTACTACCACCGGTTGGGCACCGACCAGGCGCAGGATGTGCTCGTCTACGAGCGGCCCGATCAGCCCGACTGGGGCATGAATGCCCTAGTCACCGACGACGGTCGCTACGCAGTGCTGAACGTGTGGCTCGGCACCGACCGGCGGAACCGGGTCTACTACCTCGATCTGAAGAGCGCGAAACGGCCGGCGGTAAAGGGAGATGTGGTACGGCTGCTCGACGACTTCGACGCGAGCTACGGGTTCGTCGGGAACGACGGGCCCGTGTTCTACTTCCTCACGGATTTGGACGCTCCCCGCAAGCGCGTGATCGCGATCGACACGCGTCATCCCGAGCGTGCACGGTGGCGGGAGGTAATCGCTCAGGGCACTGATGTGCTCGAAGGGGTCCAGATTATCCACGACACGTTCGTGGCCAATTACATGCATGATGCAGCGTCGCGGCTACGGCTGTTCGGCCTCGACGGCCACATGCTCAAGGACCTCGAGCTACCCACGCTGGGCTCGATCGGCTCGATCACCGGGGAGCGGAAGGACGACGAGATGTTCTATGCATTCACGTCGTTCCTGTATCCGACCACCATCTTTCGCTATGACTTCCGGAGCGGCACCACCAGCGTGTTCAAGGCGCCAACCATCGACTTCGATCCGTCAGGGTACGAGACGAAGCAGGTGTTCTATACGAGTAAAGACGGCACGCGCGTGCCGATGTTCATCACGCACAAGAAAGGGCTGGCGCTCGACGGATCCAACCCGACCCTGCTGTACGGGTACGGCGGCTTCAATATCAGCCTCACGCCCAGCTTCTCCGTGGCCAATCTCGTGTGGCTCGAGATGGGTGGCGTTTATGCCGTGCCGAACTTGCGGGGCGGCGGCGAGTACGGCGAGGAGTGGCATCAGGCGGGCATGCTCGAGCGGAAGCAGAACGTGTTCGACGACTTCATCGCCGCGGCGGAATTCCTGATTGCCGAGCGCTACACCTCTTCCCAGAAACTCGCCATCGCCGGCGGATCGAACGGAGGCCTGCTCGTAGGCGCCGCGATGACCCAGCGGCCGGACTTATTCGGTGCGGCGCTGCCCGCCGTGGGCGTGATGGACATGCTCCGGTTCCACAAGTTCACGATCGGCTGGGCCTGGGTGACGGACTACGGGTCGGCGGACAGCGCGTCGCAGTTCCCCTATTTGTACAAGTACTCGCCGTTGCACAACATCCGGCCGGGCACCACGTACCCTCCCACGCTCGTTACGACGGCCGATCACGACGATCGCGTGGTGCCGGGGCACTCGTTCAAGTTCACGGCGACGCTTCAGGCGGCCCAGGCGGGGCCCGAACCGGTGCTGATCGAGATCGAGACCAAGGCGGGGCACGGCGCGGGCAAACCGACGAGCAAGATCATCGAGGAGCAGGCGGACCGGTTCGCGTTCTTGGTGAAAAATCTAGGAATGTAAGCGAAAGGTTAGGGAGATTGGGGGAGGTTGGAGGAGGTTGCGACGTACCTCCCCCAACCTCCGAAACCTCCTCCAACCTCCCAAACCTTCTTCAGCTAGTCGACGAGATCTCCCAGCAGCTGCCTCGCAATCACGATTCGCTGGATCTCACTCGTCCCCTCCCCGATCTCGCAGATCTTGGCGTCGCGCATCATGCGCTCGACCGGGTAGTCGGTGGTGTAGCCATAGCCGCCGTGCAGCTGGACCGCCTTGGTGGTGGCGCGCATGGCGAGCTCCGAAGCGTAGAGCTTGGCCATCGCGGCCTCCTTCTTGAACGGCCGGCCCTGCTGCTTGAGCCACGCGGCGTGGTACACGAGGTGTGTGGCCGCCTCGATCTCGGTGGCCATGTCGGCGAGCGCGAAGTGGACGCCCTGGAAGGCGGCTATCGGCTTGCCGAATTGCCGCCGAGTCGTCGTGTAGCGCAGGCACTCTTCGAGCGCGCCTTCCGCGATCCCTAGCGCCAGCGCGCCCAGACCGATTCGGCCACCGTCGAGCGTATGGAGGAACTGCCGGAACCCATTGTTCACGGGTCCCAGGACGTTTTCCTTGGGGACGATCGCGTCCTGGAAGACCAGCTCGCGCGTATCCGACGCCCGCCAGCCGAGCTTGTCCTCCTTTTTCGCCGCCGCTACGCCGCGGCACTTGGGGAGAGAGGCCTCGTGGCCGACCCCGACGCGCTTCGCTTCCTCGAGGTCGGTCGTGTCCTTCGTGACGATGAATGCGGTGATCCCGTGCGTTTTCTGCGCTGCGGGATCGGTGCGGGCGGTCACGACGAAGATCTCGCCGACGCCGGCGTGGGTGATGAAGATCTTCGAGCCGTTCAGGACGTAGTGATCCCCCTGCTCTTCCGCCATCGTGCGGGTGCCCCCGGCATCCGACCCGGCGCCCGGCTCGGTGAGGCCGAACCCGCCCAGCACTTTGCCAGCGGCGAGCAGCGGCACGAATCTCCTCTTTTGCTCATCCGTTCCAAAATCCACAATGGGCGACGTGCCGAGCGTCGTGTGGGCGCTGATCGTGATGGCGTGGCTCGCATCGACCTTGGCGAGCTCGTGAATCACCATGATGTATGACAGGTAGTCCATGCCGCTGCCGCCCAAATGCTCTGGCCAGGGAATACCGAACAGCCCCAGGTCGGCCATCTGACGCACGTTGTCCCACGGGAACGTGCTGTCGAGGTCGTGGCGACGGGCGCTGGGCTTCACGACCTGTTGCGCGAAGTCGCGCACCATGTCGCGCACTTGGAAATGATGATCGGTGAAATAGAGGGAGTCGTGCATGGGTTAAATCTAGTTACACGTTTGCACGACGGCACGTTATCAGGGGGCACCAGGTAGTGGACGTCGGGCAACGTGCCGTCATGTGTCGTGCAACGCCTTACCCCGTGGTCCCAAACCCCGCCGCGATGCAATTGATCGACATCAGGAGCGCGGCCAGGTGGTCCTGGGCCTGTTCCGGCGGCGCGGCGCGATAGCGACGCAGTAGCTCGATCTGCTGGCGGTTCACCTGATTGAGTGTCGGGAGGCGGCGCGCGAGCCGCTGGCGGAACTGGGGGAATCGCTCGGCGAGCCCCGCGCACCCGGTGAGGCGGCGCACGACGTCCAGCGTGCGATGGTACTCGTCCGTCACGAGCGTGAAGATTTCCTGGCGCACCCAGGGGTCCGCTACGAGGTCGGCGTACTGGCGGGCCAGCTCGAGATCCACATAGGCGAGCGTCTTTTCGGCCTCGTCCACGATCAGCCGAAACAGGCGGAAGTCGTTGAACATCCGTTTGAGCAGCGCCTCCCCGCGTGCGCCGCGGACTTCGAGAAAGGTTGCCACACCCGTTCCGACGCCGAACCACCCGGGAATGAAGTGCCGGTTCTGGGTCCAGGCGAACACCCACGGAATCGCACGCAGATCAGCCAGCGTCCGCACGCCGGTACGGCGCGCGGGCCGCGACCCAATGTTCAAGAGCGCGATTTCCTCCACCGGGCTCGCGGCCTGAAAGTATGTCACGAGGTGCGGGTGCTCGACGACGCGGCGGTAGGCGGCGTGCGCGGCGCCCGACAACGCTTCCATCGCCTCGTCGAACTCGGTGGTGGGGACGAGCGCCTCCTCCCGCTCGGACTTGAGCGAATGCTCGAGGACGCTCGCCGCCAGGAGCTCGGTCTGGTACGCCGCGGTGCCGCGGTTGGCGTACTTGAATGACACGACCTCGCCCTGCTCGGTGAGGCGCAATCGGCCCTGGATGGATCCGGCCGGCTGGGCCGCGATCGCGCGTCCCGTGGGCGCGCCTCCCCGGCTGACGGAGCCGCCGCGGCCGTGGAAGAACGCGATCGGCACGCCGCACTCCCGTCCCAGGCGTGTGAGTCGGAGCTGCGTCTTGGCAAGCTCCCAGTTAGAAGACAGGAAGCCACCGTCCTTATTCGAGTCCGAGTAGCCGATCATCACTTCGAACACTCCGCCCTGCGCCCGGACGCTGCGACGCACGAGCGGCACCTGGAGGAGCTCGCGCATGATGTCGGGCGCCCGGCGCAGATCGTCGATGGATTCGAACAGTGGGACGATCGGGAGCGTACAGCTCTCCGTGCCCGCCGCGTCTGCGAAGAGGCCTGCGTGCTTGGCCAGGAGGTGGACACCCAGCACGTCCGCCGCGTCGTGCGTCATGCTGAGGACAAAGCTCCCGATCGCTTCGCGGTCGAGCCGGTCGCGCATCTCATGGATGAGCTGGAAGAGGCCGCACAGCTCCGCGGCTTCCGGTGGTGGCGCGGCACGATCTCCCTGCAGGGGGCGGCCCAGCTCGGTCACGAGCCAGGCGCGCCAGGCGGCCGATGTTGGTTCCGGGAGGGGGGGCTCGCCGGGATGGCGCGCGCGCCACAACGCCGCCAGGGCCGCGGTCACGCGGGGTGAGTTATCCCGTACGTCGAGCCGGAACGTGCTGAACCGGAAGGCTTCGACCTCACGGCGCAGCGGCCGCACCAGGAGATTCGCGACGGTGGCACAGCCTGCGGCGATCAGGCCCGCCTCGAGCGTGCGCAAGTCCGCGACGAGCTCGTCGGCCGTCGCGTACCCGCCGTGACCCGCCTCGCTCGCCAGCGCCTGGTCCAGCCGGCGAAGCATGCAGGTCGCGTATTGCCGGAAGACCTCACCCGGGTTGCGCCGCTGGATGCGCTCCGCGTCGCCCGACTCGGCGAGCAGACGGTTCAGCGCGTCACGAAACTGCGGTGCGATCGGCGTCGCCCGCTCGGTCGGACTCAACGCCCGGAGAAGGTCGCCGAGGCGCTGGCGATACCGCCGCAGGCTGGCCGTCCGGTTTTCCAGCAGCGTGCGGCGCGTGACATCGTTCGTGACGAAGGGATTGCCGTCCCGGTCGCCACCGATCCACGAGCCGAACTGGAAGAACGGCGGCACGTCGTATTGCTCTTCCGGATAGGCCTGCCGCAGGGCGCGCTCGAGCTTTTCCACCAGCTCGGGGACGACCTCAAAGAGATTCTCGTTGACGAAGTACAGCCCCCAGGCGAGCTCCTGGTCCACGGTAGGCTTCTCGAGGCGTAGCTCGCCGCTGAGCCACAACAGCTCGATCTCGGTCCGGAGATTGTCCACGAGGGCGGTGCGCTCCCGCGGGGTCCACCGCGGGGTCTCGAGATCCACCAATCGCCGATAGATGCGGCGATGCTTCTCGAGCACGGTCACGCGCTTGGCCTCGGTGGGGTGCGCCGTGATCACGGGCCGCACGCGCAGACTGGCGACCAAGGCGCGCACTTCTTGCGGTGCGAGGCCCGCCCGTGCGGCGGACGAGACCACGTGTGCGAACGTCCCCCGGACTTGCTCGTGGCCGCGCTCGACCTCGCTCTGGCGTCGCTGGCGCATCGCGGCGTTCTGCTCCGCGATGGACAGCAGCTGGAACCACATCCCCTGGGCTTGAATGGCTCGAGCCACGAGGTCGGGTGGCGCGCCCGCATCGAGCGGCTCGCCCTGGAGCACGCGCTCGATCTCCGGATGGTGCGTGCGAATGACGTCGAGAAGGCAATCGTGCAGCAGACCCGCCGTGCCTCTCAGGTACTCGGCGGTGTCGACGAGGACGAAGGCAGCCGCGGGTGACGTCACGCCACGCGGTCGCGTGGAGGCGCGCCCGCGAAGAAGGTCTTCAAGTTGTCGAGTGCCCGCAGACCCATCGCCACACGGGTCTCCTCGGTCGCGCTCCCCAGGTGAGGGAGCAGCACGACGTTCTCCATCGTCAGGAGCTCGGGGGACACGGCGGGCTCCCGCTCAAAGACGTCGAGCCCCGCTCCGGCGATCGTGCCCTGCGTGAGCGCCGCCACGAGGGCAGCTTCATCCACGATGTCCCCGCGGGCATTGTTGATGAGAAACGCCCCGCGCTTCATCAAGCCGAGCCGTCGGGCGTCGATCAGGTGGCGGGTTTCTGGTGTGGCGGGCGAATGTAGCGAGACAAAATCCGCCTCCCGCAGCACGTCGTCCACGGTGGCACGTGGCTCCGCCCCCAGCGCCGCTACCACGGTGGGTGGAGGGGCGTAAGGATCGTGGAAGATCACGCGCATGCCGAAGCCGTGGTGCGCGCGGTGCGCCACCGCGCGGCCAATCCGGCCGAGTCCGATGAGTCCCAGAGTCTTACCGCTCACCCGGGTGCCGAGCAGGTAGGTCGGTCGCCACCCGGTCCACGCGCCCGCCCGTAACTGACGCTCCCCTTCCCCACCGCGCCGCGCCACCATCAGCATGAGCAAGATCGCGTCGTCGGCGGTATCGTCGGTGAGCACGTCGGGCGTGTTGGTCACGACCAACCCGCGGGCCTTCGCGGTCGCGGTTTCGATGTTGTTGAACCCCACGCCGTAGTTGGCGATGATGCGGACCTTCAGTGGCTCGACGCTGAGCACCTGCGCCGTGAGCCGGTCGCTGACGGTGGGCACCAGCGCATCGGCGGTCCGCAACGCCTCGGCGAGCTCCGTAGCGCTGAAGGTATGGTCATCTGCGTTCAACCTGGCGTCGAACGCGTTGATCATCTGCTCCTCCACGGGCCCGGGCAGCCGGCGGGTGACGACCACCGTCGGGCGCCCGGAGCGTCCCGCGCTCACCGCTCGACCATCACCGGCCGGGACGGCTGCCGCGCGAGGGCGTGCGCCACCGTGGCTCCGAGCTCGGCAGGGCTGGGTGCCACGGTCAGCCCGGCCGACCGCATGATCTCGGCTTTCTCGGCGGCGGTGTCACCGAACGCGGAAATGATCGCGCCGGCGTGCCCCATGCGGCGCCCCTTGGGTGCGGTGAGGCCCGCGACGTACCCGATCACCGGCTTGGTCATCTGTTCCTTGACGAACATCGCGGCGTCGGCCTCCTGAGGACCGCCGATCTCACCGATCATCACCACTGCCTGCGTCTCCGCGTCCTGCTCGAACAGGGCGAGCATATCGACGAAGGAGCTCCCGTTGATCGGATCGCCGCCGATCCCGACGCTGGTCGTGATGCCGATGCCCAGCGCCTGCATTTGGGCCGCCGCCTCGTAGCCGAGCGTCCCGGACCGCGTGACGACACCGACCGTGCCGCGCGTATAGATGTGTCCCGGCATGATGCCCATCATCGCCTGGCCCGCGCTGATCACTCCGGCGCAGTTCGGCCCAATGAGCGTGGTGCGCCGGTCCTTGGCGTAGCGCCAGAGATACCGTTTCACACGAATCATGTCCTGCGCGGGCACGCCGTCGGTGATCGTCACCACGAGGCGGAGCCCCGAGTCCGCCGCCTCCATGATCGCGTCGGCACAGAACGGCGCGGGAACGAGGATGAGGCTCGCGGCGGCGCCGGTGCGCTCCACTGCCTCCTTCACCGTGTTGAAGACCGGCCGCCCGAGATGCTCGCCGCCACCCTTGCCTGGCGTCACGCCGCCGACGACGTTCGTCCCGTAGGCGATCATCTCCTTGGCGTGGAAGGTGCCCTTGTCGCCCGTGAAGCCCTGGACGATGACGCGTGTCTTCTCGTCGAGCAGGATGCTCATGCGGCGAGGCCCGCGTCGCGGGCGGCCACGACACGCTCGGCGGCTTCCGAGAGCGTGTCCGCCGTGTGGATCGCGAGACCGCTCTCCTTGAGGATGCGGCGTCCCTCTTCGACGTTGGTTCCCGCGAGGCGTACCACCAGCGGTACGGGCACCCGAACTTCCCGCACCGCCTGCACGACCCCTTGAGCCACCCAGTCGCACCGATTGATTCCCGCGAACACGTTCACGAGGATCGCGCGGACGTTCTTGTCGGAGAGAACGAGCCGAAACGCGGCAGCGACGCGATCGGGGCTCGCGCCGCCTCCGATGTCGAGGAAGTTCGCGGGCTCGCCCCCGGCGTGCTTGATCATGTCCATCGTCGCCATGGCGAGTCCGGCCCCATTGATGATGCAGCCGATGTCGCCCTCCAGCGCCACGTAGTTCAGGCCGTGCTCTGCCGCCTCCACCTCGCGCGGATCCTCTTGCGCGTAGTCACGCAGCTCGGCCACGTTGGGACGCCGGAACATCGCGTTGTCGTCGAAGCTCATTTTCACGTCGAGGGCGAGGACCTGGCCCTCCTTGGTGACGACGAGCGGATTGATCTCGACCATGGTCGCGTCGAGCTCGCGAAACGCCTGATAGGCACCGAGGATGGCGGTCACCGCCTGGCTGACCCGTGCTGGGGCGAGACCCAGGCCGAACCCGAGCTCCCGGGCCTGGAACGCCTGCATCCCGACGGCGGGCTCTACCACCTCGCGCAGGATCGCCGCGGGCTCCCGCTGCGCGATCTCTTCGATCTCCATGCCGCCGTGCGGGTGGGCCACGACGACGATGCGCTCGCGCTTGCGGTCGAGCACCAACCCGACGTATAGCTCGCGTTCGATCGGGAGTGCCTGCTCGACGAGCAGGCGATGGACGGGGAGACCTTCCGGGCCGGTCTGGGTGGTGACGAGCGTCTTGCCGAGCAGCTCCTTTGCGGCCTGGCGCACGTCGGCGTCGGTCGAGCACAGTCGGATGCCACCTGCCTTGCCACGGGCGCCGGAATGGATCTGCGCCTTCACCACCCACCGCAGGCCGCCGATCTCGCTGGCGCGATACACCGCCTGCTCGGCACTGTAAGCGACCCCGCCCTTCGGGACAGGGACCCCGAACCCGGTGAGCAGCTCCTTGGCCTGGTACTCGTGAATGTCCACGGGCTATGCTCGTGCCGCGGCAAGCGGAGCGGGAGCGCCTTTCGAGCGGGCCGCGATCGCGGAGGCGATCTGGACGATGTTCTGAGCCATGCGCGCCGAGGCGGCGTCGATCATGCGGCCGTCGAGCTGCGCGGCTCCCCGGCCCGCCCGCGCCGCCTCGTCCAAGGCGAGGAGGATGCGGCGGGCGCGGTCCACCTCCGCGGGGGGCGGCGTGAACACATCGTTGGCGAGCGGTATCTGCGATGGGTGGATGGCCCACTTCCCCTCGTAGCCAAGGGCGGCTGCTCGCCGCGCGGCGGCCACGTATCCGTCCGGGTCCTTGAAGTCGCCGTAGGGGCCGTCGATCGGACGCAGGCCGTAGGCACGGCAGGCGGTTACCATGCGCGCGAGCGCGGCGTGCCATTGATCGCCCGGGTAATCGGGATTCAGCCCGCCAATGCTCACCGTCCGGGCCCGGAGGCTCGCGGCGAGATCCGCGACGCCGAAGTGCATCGCCTCGAGCCGGCGGCTCGCCTGCGCGATCGCCTCGACGTTGGCCATGCCGAGTGCCGTCTCGATCAGGACGTCGATCCCGATGCGGTGGGGGATCTGCCGCGCCGTCTCGATCTGGGTGAGGAGGGCGTCCACGAGATACACGTCGGCAGGGACCCCGACCTTCGGCACGAGGACGACGTCGAGCCTGTGGCCCGCCTGCTCGACCACGTCGACCATATCCCGGTACATGTAGTGCGTGTCGATCCCGTTGACGCGAACCGAGACCGTCTTGCCCCGTCCCTTCCAGTCGTGCTCGAGCAAGCCGGCCACCACGTTCTTCCGGGCCTGCTCCTTGTCGGCGGGCGCGACGGCATCCTCGAGATCGAGAAAGACGTAGTCGGCCTCCCCGTCCAGCGCCTTCTGGAACATCGCGGGCTGTGAGCCGGGTACTGCGAGCTCGCTGCGCTGCAGCCGGGGATGCGCCGGCTCGTACCGAGTGAGACTCATGCCCTCACGGCCGCGCGCGGAGTCGCCTTCCCGCCGACCGGCTGCTGCGGGTCGGGCGACTGGGGCGTGGCGGCGCGCCCCGGGAGCGGGGCGGCCGTGCCGCGATAGTATTCGGCGGCGGCGGCCACACCGCTCCCCGGGGTGACCTGGATGCCGACGTCCCGCATCGCCATTTCCGCGCCGGCGATCGCGCCGAGCAGCATCAGCTCGTTCAGGTCTCCGAGGTGGCCGATGCGGAACAGCTTGCCCGCCATGCGGGCCAGACCAGCTCCGAGCGCGAGGTTGTAGCGTCGGTACGCGACGTCGATGACGTCGGCGCCGTTCGCACCCTCCGGGACCAGGATCGCGCTCACCGTGTCCGAATGCCATTTCGGGGCTCGGGCGCAGAGCTTCAACCCCCACGCGCGCACGGCGGCGCGCACACCCTCGGCCAACCGATGATGGCGGGCGAAGATGGTGTCGAGCCCTTCCTCGAACATGATGGCGAGCGATTCCCGCAGTCCGTACAGCATGGGGATGGACGGTGTGTAGGGGAAGTAGCCGCTCGCGTTGGCCTTGAGCATGTCACCGAAATCGAAGAACACGCGGGGGCAGCGGGCGCTCTCACGAGCGGCGAGTGCCTTCGGGCTCGCGCACACGATGCCCAACCCGGCGGGCAGCATGAGCCCCTTCTGAGAACCGGTGATCGCGAGGTCGACCTTCCATTCGTCCATCCGGAAATCAATGGAGCCGATCGAGCTGACGCCGTCCACATAGAGCAGCGCGGGATGACGCGCGGCGTCCATCGCCGTTCGCACGGCGCCAATGTCGCTCGTGACACCGGTGGCCGTCTCATTATGCACGATCAGCACGCCCTTGATCTCATGGCTGTTGTCCTGCGACAGGATCTCACCGATGCGATCGGCCGGAGCACCCTCGCCCCACTCCACGTCGACGATGTCCACGCGCAGGCCGTGGCGCTGCGCCAAGTCGATCCAGAGATGACTGAACTGACCGTACCGCGGGGCGAGCACCCGGTCCCCCGGGGAGAGCGTGTTGACGAGGGCCGCTTCCCACCCGCCCGTGCCGGTGGCCGGGAAGATGAAGGCCTGCCCTGTCGCGGTCTGGAAGACGCGCTTCAAGTCCCGAAATAGTGGAACAGCGAGCTCGGGAAACGCGGACGAGCGGTGATCCTCCATGGCGCGATTCATCGCGCGCAGGATTCGCTCGGGCACGTTGGTGGGGCCAGGGACGAACAGGAAATTGCGGCCGGGCATAAGACACGTCCTCGAGAAAGGAGAAAAACAAAGCGAGAACCGCCGGCTCTCGCTTAAGCTACTCGCGCTAACGTATTCCGCGACCCCGACGCCGCAACCACACGGATGGGTAGGAATCGCCCCGCCTAAGTTGAGGGGCAACAACTCACTATCCGCACACGTCACAGCCAGCGCAGCCGGTGGCGCGCTCCCCGAAATACGCGAGCAGCGCGCCACGCCGGCACGCGCGGCTCTCCACGTAGCGGCGCATCTCCGTCGCGTGGTCACCCCACTCGAAGTCGGTCCGGCGCCACAGGACCACGCACTCGGCCTCGCGGCCGTCTCGGCCGGCCCGCCCCGCCTCCTGATAGTAGGACTCGAGCGTACGCGGCGGTCCCCAATGGAGCACGCGACGCACGTCGGCCTTGTCGATGCCCATGCCGAACGCGCTCGTCGCGACCACGACCGGGGCCCGGTCGGCGAGAAACGCACGCAGCACCCGCCGGCGGGTCGCCGCGCTCAAGCCTGCATGATATGGAGCAGCGCGAACTCCCATCCGCAACAAGGCCCGCGTGACGACCTCGGTCAAGCGGCGGGTCGGCGTGTACACGATGACGGAGCCGTCCACGACGCGAAGCAGCTCCCGGATGCGGGCGAATCGCTCGTGGTCGTGCCGCACCTCCTCGACCCGAAATCGGAGGTTCGGGCGATCGAACGAGGTCACGACCACCTCGGCGTCGGGCATGCGGAGGACCCGGAGAATTTCGGCTCGGGTGGGCGGTGTCGCGCTGCCCGTGAGCGCGATCGTCACCGGGTCGCCGAGCAGGTAGCGAGAGCGGTCCAGTCGGCGATAGACCGGCCGGAATTCGTTCCCCCACTCGACAATGCAGTGCGCCTCGTCCACCGCGAGCAGCGACACGGCTCGACCGGCGTGGGTGAGCCGCCGCACGAGGCTGTCCAGTCGCTCGGGCGCACAGTAGAGCAGCGTGAGACTTCCCGAGAGCGTGGCCTCGAGAATCGCGCGGCGGTCCTCGGGCGCGAGCAAGCTGTTCAGGAACGCCGCCGCGATACCTCGTCGCCTGAGAGCACCTACCTGGTCCTGCATGAGTGAGATCAGCGGTGAGATGACGAGCGTGAGCCCGCCCGCCATCAGCGCGGGGAGCTGGTAGCAAAGAGACTTACCCGCTCCAGTGGGAAGCACCGCCAGGACACTCCGACCCGCGAGGAGCGGTCCCACCACCTTGAGCTGATGGACCCGAAACGTGGCGTGCCCGAACCGCTCACTCAGGAGCACGCGCGCGCGAGCGAATCCGCCGCTGAACGGGGACATGGAGCCTAAAGAAAACGGGCCCCGGCGAAAGGACGGGGCCCGAACTATGCGGAAGCGAACGAATCTATGCGGGACCTAGGCGCGGTCGCTCCAGTCCACGGCGTAGGAGTTGCCGCACTCGTGGCACTTCACTTCCTTCGGCTGCCCTCCGACGTGCTGGCGCTTGTGACACCCGGGACAGACCAGATGGGGCTCGTGGACCACGCTCCATGATTTGGGGCGATCCTTGCGGACTTCGAGGCTCTCTTTGGGAACGCGGAGCTCCACGTGGTGCACCTCGAGCACCACCCACGGTTGCCCGGACTCCTCCACGATGCGATACCAAGCGCCGCGGCGGAGGCCTTCCTTCTCTGCGCGATCTCCGCGGCTCCGTGCCCATCCGCTGTCGGTCCGACTCATGCGCGGTCACTCCAGTCCACAGGATAGGTTTTGTGGCACTTCGGACACTCCGACTCCTTCGGACGGCCGCTCAAGTGCTGGCGCGTGTGGCAGCCGGGACAGACGAAATACATGCGATGAGCCTCGTCGGCGCCCTGTGCGGGGGTGAGTCGAACCAGGCTCCAGGTCTTCGGCTGGCTGCGCCGAACGAGCAGGTGGTCACGTGTGATGCGGACGTGCACGTCGTTGACGTCGAGCAGCAACCAGCCTTCGCCCTGGTCATCCAGCACCTGGTACCACTCGCCCCGGCGCAGCCCCCGCTCCTCGGCGAACGCTCCGCTGCCGCGCGCCCACCCGATTGCGCTCATCAACCCTACGCCTGTTCCTCCGTGGCTCCGTCGCGGACGAGCACCAGGATCGCCGCTTGTGGCACCACGAGGTACCTGGCGCCGTCGAAGGTGATTTCCACCGCTGCCTTACGGAAAAACAGTGCATAGTCGCCCATGCGGGCCTGCATCGGCAGATACTTCACGTCGGGCCCGCGAATCTTCCACGGCTCGTCGTCCATGCTAGCGGGCTCGGTCGTCGGGGTGCCCGGGCCCGTTGCGACGACGCGGCCACCCTGCACCTGCCGCGCCTCCACTGCGGTCGGCGGCAGGTAGAGACCGACGTTCGTGCGCTCTTCCCCCTCCTCGGGGGCGATCAGCACACGGTCGCCCACGACGATCAGCCGTTTGGGCGAAGAAGGCTCATCCGGCATGGGCACCAGTATACCACTTCGGTTCGACTGCAGGCGAGGCAGAAGGCTAGAGGAGTGGCGCAGTTCGGTCGTTTTGGCGGCTCCTTCGGGGATGGTGATGTAGATCACGCTCACAGGCGGAGCAGCACCTTAATAATGCGCCCCTGCCGCGGAGCTACCGCGGCCGCCCCATCCGCGTTCCCCCCCTTTTGGGAAGGGACTAAAGACAATGCAAAGCCCGCTGCCCGCAGCCCAGACCGAACAGTGGAGCTGGATCCTCCAGACGGTATGGGGTTGGATCTGGGGTGGCCTCTCCTGGATTCTCGTCTGGGAGTCGTTCCTCTTTCGGTTCGTGCTTACGGGCAGCTCGTTCTGGGAGGAGTTCTTCAAGTTCCTCTTCCTGTTCTTCCCCACGACGGTGCTGGTGGCGGGTGTGTGGGGGACGATGGTCTCGCTCTATACGATCCCGTTCCGTTCGGGGCGCGGGCGCTTCCTTGCGGCGCTGCTCATGTCGTGGTGGGACGTGGCGCGCATGGCGTGGTTCTATTGGTTCGGCCTCGTGCGATTCCTGGTCGTGTTTATCGGCTCGGTCTGGGGTCTGCTCCGGCTCGCCCTCAACATGATCTGGCGAACGCTTAAGAACGTGGTCACGTCGCCGTTCGCCATGCTCGATTCGACTTCACGGGAGGGGGGAGTTCCCTGGATCGCGTTCGTGCTCCTCGTGTTCTGGTCCGCGATCGAGGCCACGATCTTCACGTTCACGCTGCGGCCAACCATGGCCGAGCTCCTGGCGGACCTGACGGGGTACGCGGTCAACCCGTTGGCGCTCGTCGTGCTCCTGTGGTTCTTCCTATTCATCATCATTGGCGGCAGCTTCGCGTGCATCCAGGTGCTGAACGAGGCGATCCGCACCCGTGCCATCGGGCAGATCGTGTCAATGGTCCTCGTCGAAGTCACGGTAGCCCTGTTCGAGGTGTTGTTTCTGTACCGCGAGCTGATCGACGCGATCACTCCCTGGCTCGCCCAGCAAGGATTTCAGCTCGGCATCGGTGGGACTCTGGGGTTGGCCTTCCTCGGCTGGGTGGGTGTGCGCGGCATGACCTGGTTCCTGTTCGGGCGCTTCGGTACGCCGGCCCTCCTCTCGGTCCTCGGGCGCAAGGCGATGGAAGGCATCGGGGGGGGGGCCCCACTTGCCGCCGATGCCGGGGCCGACGCGGAGCTTTGGCGCGGGCCCATCAACGCGCTTAAGGCGGAGCACGAATGGTTCAAGAAGGAGGCGCAACACTTGGTGGAGCTGCTTACGCTGCCCGTGCTCCAGCTGCTCGCTGCCGGCTTCAATTTCGGCGTGGTCGCGATCCTCGGTAAGCCGCACTTCACGCTGCCGTTCCGGTCCCTCGATCAGGTGCTCGCGAGCACGCCGTTCGTCAGCACCAAGAGTGGCGAGGAGCGGACCGTATGACGCGCCGAATCGCGGCGATGGTGTGCGCGCTGAGTCTCATCGCCTGCGCGCCATCGGAGCGCGCCGGCCCGCCCCGCTCGACCCTGGTCATCGGCCTCGACATCAGCGGCTCGTTCCGCCGTAACCCGGCGTTCGCTGGAGCGATCGACTTCGCGGCGATTTACATCTACGGTCACTTGAACGGCGTCGGAGGCCTCCCGCAGAACACGGCCATCTTCGTGGGCGAATTGGGGGGCGAACGGCCGGGCCAGGCCAAGGTGTTCCACCCCATTCAGGACCTCACCGGCCTTTCACCCGAGCAGATCGCCGCCAACCTCCGGGCGTGGTTCCCGCAGGAAGACCCGATCACCGACTTCAATGCGTTCTTCCAGCGGGCGGCCACGCACGTCCGGCGCAATAACCTCGCCCTCGCGCCTTTGAACGTCGTCCTATTTTCGGACGGCGAGCCGGACTACCCCGGCCACATCACGGGCGACCAGAAATACACCAGCATCGACCTGAGCCCGCTCGAATACCTGGCGCGCAACGTCACCGTGCGGCTCCTCTACGCCTCCCCACCCATCGCCCAGCTGTGGGAGAAGAAGGTCCCGCGCAAGCGCGTGCGGCTCTGGACCCAGGACGCGGACGTCATGCGTGGTTGGCGGCGACACGTGGTCGAGGGCCTGCCGATGGCGAAGCAGGATTCCCTGTGGTCGTGGGTGCAGAACGTGGTGGACATGCGGGTGGCGCGCGAACGGGTGCTCTAAAAACAAACAGGTTTGGGGAGGTTGTGGAGGTTGGTGGAGGCTAGGGGAGGTTGATCGCGGGCGGAACAGCCTCCCCCGTCCTTCACCAACCTCCCAAACCTCCTCCAACCTCGCCTAGCCGCAGTAGCGGTCAAATGCCGTCGTCAAGTCCGCCGCAATGTCCCGGGCGTCCCGGCCCTCGATATTCTTCCGCTCCAGCATGAACACGAGCTCGCCGTCCTTGAACAGCGCCATCTGAGGCGACGACGGAGCGTATCCTGTGAAATAGCTTCGCGCGCGGGCGGTCGCGTCGGCGTCCTGTCCGGCGAACACGGTCAGCAGGCGATCGGGCCGGCGCGCGTGCTCGAGGGCGAGCGTGGCCGCCGGTCGGGCATTGCGCGCCGCGCACCCGCACACCGAGTTCACCACGACGAGCGTCACCTCCTGGCTCACCCCAAGCGCGGCATCGACCTCCGCCGGGGTGCGGAGCTCCTGGAAGCCGATCCGAGTCAGCTCCTCACGCATCGGTTGGACGAGACGCGGGTCATATAACGGCACGTTGATACCGGCCATCTAGTCCTCATGCGAAAGTAGTCTTCGCAATATATACTGGCGCGACGGGGGCGAGCCGCGATGCGCGTACTGATCGTCGAAGACGACGCCGAGCTGGCGGGGTTGTTACGGGATGGGCTGCGGGCCGAGCGCGTGGACCCGACGCTGGCTGGGACGTGGGCGGAGGGTCTCGAGCGTGCCGGCCTCGCGAGCTTCGACGTGATCGTGCTGGATGTCCGCCTCCCGGGTGGCGACGGCTTCGCGCTCTGTGGGGAGCTGCGTCGTCGCGGCGTCACCACACCGGTGCTCATGTTGACGGCGCTCGACGCCGTGGACGATCGCGTGCGGGGGCTCGAGGTCGGCGCGGACGACTACGTCACGAAGCCGTTCGCCTTCCGGGAGTTGGTTGCCCGGCTGAAGGCCCTGGCACGGCGGCGGCCCGCCCTGGCGCCGGCGGTGTACCGCACTGCGGATCTGGAGGTCGATCTCGTGGCGCGGCACGTTCGTCGCGGAGGACGGGAGCTCAGTCTCTCCGCCAAGGAATTCGCCCTGCTCGAGCTATTTGTCAGCCATCCGGGGCAGGTTCTCGACCGCGCGACCATCACCGCCCACGTCTGGGACGACAATCACGATCCCTTCGCTAACCTGCTGGAGGTCCTGGTGCGACGGCTGCGGCGGAAGGTCGACGATGGGTTCGAGCCAAAGTTGATCACGACGCTTCGCGGCGCCGGCTATCGGTTCGGCGCGTGACGCGGGCCATGACGGATCCGCTGGCCCGCGTCCGGTGGCGGTTAACTGTCTGGTACGTCGGCATCCTTCTCTCGATCCTCGGCATCCTGGGCGGCGGCCTGTATCTCGCCGTCAGGCATCGGTTCTCCCAGCAGCTCGACGCTTCGCTCCGCTCCGCGACCGCGGCGCTCATTCACGCGGCCCGGATTCGCGAGGCCGAGCAGGCGGCGGCTAAAGGTGTGGTGGCGGACGCGGTCGACGAGCTGCACATCCCGGACCGGTCGCTCTACCTCTTCGCGGCGGGCGCCGCACCCGTTCGGCCCAGTGCCGCTCCCGAATGGATCCGGGACGCCGCTCGGGAGGCGGAGCGGACCGGCCACGCCGATCGGGACTTCGAGACTCCCGAGGACCGCATCGTACGGCTGCATGCCGAGCGGTTCACGGGTGCCGATGGCCGTCCGTACGTAGGCGTTGCCGTGGCAGACCGCCTGGAGCTCGAGGACGAGTACGCGTCCCTGATCCGGGCGTTCGTGGCGGCGGCCCTGATCGCCGTCGTACTGGTGGCGGGTGGCGCCTACGTGCTCGTACGCCAGGCGATGGCACCGATCGAGCGCACGATGGACCGGATGCGGCGCTTCATGGCGGACGCGGCCCACGAGCTGCGCACCCCCGTCACCATTCTGCGCACCCGCGCCGACCTCGCGGCGGGGCAAGCACGGGATCCGGCTCGGGATGCCGCGACGCTCGCCGCCATCGAACGAGAGGCCGCACGGGTCGGCGCAATCGTGGGCGAATTGCTGACCCTGGCGCGCGCGGACGCAGGCGAACGCCCGGTGGCCCGGGAGACCCTGTATCTCGACGACGCGGCGGCTGGGGCTGTCGAAGGGATACGCGCCTTGGCTGCGCAGAAGGGCGTACATCTCGAGGTCGGCGCCTTCGAGGAGGCGAAGATCGCCGGTGACCCGGTCCTCATCCGGCAGCTGCTCCTCATCGTGTTGGACAACGCCGTGAAGTTCACGCCGCGCGGCGGCCGCGTGGACGTCGCCGTCACCGCGCGCGACGGGGGGGGGGCAGCCGGAGAGGGGGCCACGCTCGTGGTGCACGACACGGGTATCGGAATCCCCGCCGACCAGCTGCCCCACGTGTTCGACCGGTTTTACCGCGGCGATCCGGCGCGCCACGAAGCCGAGGGTGCGGGCCTCGGTCTCGCCATCGCCCGGTGGATCGCCGACACGCACGGTGCGCGGATCGTCATCGACTCGCAACCGGGAACGGGCACGCGGGTCACGCTGACCTTCCCCAGCACCGTCTAGCCGGACGACGGTGTACTATTCGCCCGGCCATTGAAATACGTCACCGTCACAGTTCGCAACGGAGCCATTGTGAACCACACTCGGCGCCTGCTCACGTCGATCCTTTGCCTGGCATTCGGCCTCCCCTTCCCCGCCCCGGCGCAGTCCTATCACGTCGCCCATACCTACAAGCTCCCGGGTGACGGCGGGTGGGACTACCTCGCGCTGGACACCGTGGGGCATCGGCTGTTCATCGCGCACCAGGACCGGGTGATCGTGGTGGACCCGGGGACCGGGAAACAGCTCGGCGAGATCCTGGGACTGAACCGCGCGCATGGAATTGCGTTCGCGTATGAGGCGCAGCACGGCTTTGCGACGTCGGGCGCGGACAGCACGGTCACGATGTTCGACCTGAAGACGCTGCACGTCCGACGTCACACCATCGTCGCCCCGGACGACGACGCGATCCTGTTCGACCCGGCCACGAAACGGATCTTCACATTCAACGGTGACGCGCACT
Organism: Gemmatimonadales bacterium; assembly: GCA_035943095.1. Classification (GTDB taxonomy): domain Bacteria; phylum Gemmatimonadota; class Gemmatimonadetes; order Gemmatimonadales; family GWC2-71-9; genus AG41. Next base: position 108,340 of record DASZCN010000114.1, read on the forward strand.
CCGCGACCGCGATCGACGCGGTCTCGGGTAAGCGAATCGGCGACATCGACCTCGGCGCCGGGCCCGAGTTCGCCGTGTCTACAGGCGACGGCAAGCTCTACGTGAACCTCGAGGATAAGAGCGCCGTGGCTGAGATCGACGCCGCCGCCCTGCGCGTGACGCGTCAGTGGCCCCTCGCGCCATGCGAGAATCCGAGCGGACTGGCGATCGACCGGGAACACCACCGGCTGTTCAGCGGCTGCCGGAACCAGGTCATGGCGATCTCGGATGCGACCGCGGGTGCCCTCGTGACGACACTGCCGATCGGTCAGGGAGTGGACGCCTGTCGCTTCGATCCCGCCACGCAGCTGGCGTTCGCCTCGAACGGTGATGGGACCCTCACGGTGATTCACGAGGAGTCCCCGGCAACGTTCGTCGTGGTGGGGAACGTCGCGACGAAGCGCGGCGCGCGGACCATGGAGGTCGACCCGCAGACGCACCGCGTGTACACCGTCACGGCTGACTTCGGCCCGCCACCCGCTCCGACGCCGGAGCGGCCCCGCCCCCGGCCCAGCATCATGCCGGGGACGTTCGCCCTGCTCGTCCTCGAGCCGTGAGGCGGTCTCCGAGCTCGGTCCGCTCAGCGCCCCGGTAGGACGTACCCGCGGCCGCGAATCGCGACGAGGAGTGTCGGCACCGCAAAGAGGGTGATGGGCGTCGAGAGCGCGAGGCCGCCGATGACCGCCAGGGCGAGCGGGCGCTGCAGCTCGCTCCCGGCGCCGATGCCGAGCGCAAGGGGCAGCAGGCCGAACAGGGTGCAGAGCGTCGTCATGAGGATCGGCCGGAGTCGCACACGCGCCGCCTCGCGGATCGCGACCTCGAGCGTCACCCCTTCGGCCTGCATCCTGAGTCGGGTGAAGTCGAGGAGGATGATTCCGTTTTTCACGATCAGACCGACCAGCAGGATCAGCCCCATGAATGATGAGACGTTCAGCGCCGTGCCCGTGGTCAGGAGCAGCGTGAGCGCGCCTACGAACGAGACTGGGGCGACGAGGAGCACGATCAGGGGCTCGACGAACGATTCGAACTGCACGACCATCACGGCGCATACACTCATGACCGCAATCCCGAGCACGAGCAGCAACGCCCGAAACGCCTCCTGCTGACTCGCGTACTGGCCGCCCAGGGCGACGCGCACGCCGCCGGGTGGCGGCTGGGCGCCGAGCACCCGCTGTACGTCTCCCATTACGCCGCTGAGCGAGCGGCCGGTTACGTCGGCGGTCATCGCGACCATCTGCTGCTGGTTCTCACGTTCCAACGCGAGCCGAGACTCGGCGGGGTCGAAGCGCGCGAGGCTCCCGAGCGGCGTCACGCGGCGCGCGCGGGCGCCGAGCAGGGGGAGGGCGCGTAGACGCAGCGGGTCGAACCGCACCGAGTCGGGCGCCCGCACGCGCACGGCGATCGGGCGGTCGCCGATGCGGACCTCGCCGGCCCGGACCCCCAGCAGCGCCGCGGTGACCGCATTGCCCACGTCCGCGGGCGTCATCCCGATACGATCCGTCTCGGCCTGGTTCATCCGCATCATCAGCTCGGCCGATGGCTCGCTCACGCCGTTGTAGAGGTCGGCCAGGCCGTCGATCCGCTGGAGATCTGGAGCCAAACGCCGCGCGTACGCTTCGAGGGTGTCCAAGTCCGGGCCGAACAGCTTGATCTCGACGGGTCGCGCCGCACCGGCGAGGTCATTGATCACGTCGGAGAGGATCTGTACGAACTCGATGTGCAGGCGCGGGACGGCCGCCGTGACCTTGTCGCGGACGTCGTCCATGACGGCGAAGATGTCGCGGGAGCGCTCGCCGATGGGTCGCAGACGCGCGACGATGTCGCCCCGGTTCTGCTCGGTGGCGAAGAGGCCGAGCTCGGCGCCCGTGCGGCGCGAGGTGCCCGTGATTTCGGGCGTGGCGGCGAGAATACGCTCGGCGATTCCTACTTGGCGATTCGTTTCGGCGAGGGCCGTGCCGCCCGGCGTGAAGTAATCGAGCACGAACGCGCCTTCGTCCATCTCGGGCAGGAAGCCGGAGCCGACGAACTGCCCGAGGCCGACCCCCGCGGCTGCGAGCACGAGGGCGGCGACGACGATCCGCCGCGGATGATGCAGCACAGCGGCGAGTGCCCCTTCGTACTGGGGGCCAAGCGCGTCGAGGGCCCGCTGCGCGCGGGCGAGAGGGCCGGCGGCAGTGGCGGCCACCTCGTGCGGTGTGACGAACTGCTCGGCGAGGAGCGGGATAATCGTGAGGGCCAAGCCGAGGGACACGAGCACGGCGACCGTGAGTGTGGTCGCGAGCGCGGCGAAAAACTGCCCGACGACACCCTGCAGCAAGCCGAGCGGAAGGAAGACCACGACGGTCGTGATGGTGGAGGTCGTGACCGGCCAGATCAGCTCTTGAACCGCGCCGCGAATCGCGGCACTGCGGTTAGCCGCGAGCGCGAGATGCCGCGCGATATTCTCGGTGATGACGACGGCGTCGTCGATCACCAACCCGATCGCAATGGCCATCGCACCCAGCGTCATCAGGTTGAAGGACTGCCCCAGGAGGCGCATCACGAAGACCGTGATCACGAGCGTGAGCGGGATCGACGTGGCGCTGATCGCCGTGATCCGGGCGTGTCGCAGAAACAGGAGCAGCACCAGGACGGCGAGCGCCGCGCCGACAAGCATCGCGTCTCGGACGGCCCTCACGGCATCGCGCACCAGCGCCGCCTGGTCGTAGACCGCCTTGAGGTGTACGCCCGGCGGCAAACTCGGCGCGAGCGTTGCGGCGATCCGTGCCACGCTGTCCGCGATCGCGACGGAGTTACCGCCGATCTGGCGCGTGATGTTGAGAAGGGCCGCCGGCTTACCGTCCCCGGCGATGATCCGCACGTGATCCTCGGTGCCGAGCCGCACGCCGGCGAGATCCCGCACGCGGAGGCCGTTCCGAACCACGACGGCGCCGATGTCGTCCGCGCTGCGCGCTTCCTGGTCGGTGACGATCAGGTACTGGCGGTAGTCCTGGGCGACCCGGCCCACCGCCTGCACCGTGACCGCCTGCCGGATCGCGTCGGCTAGATCCTCGTAGGTCAACTCCTCCGCCGCAAGGCGCGCCGGGTCGGCGATGACCTCGATTTCCCGTACGTCCGCCCCCTGCACGTCCACGCGGCCCACCCCCGGGACGCGGGAAATCAGCGGCTTGATATCGTAGCGGGCGATGTCGTACAGCGTCGCCGGATCGCCGCCCTCGAGGTTGTAGGACAGCACCGGAAAGAGCGATGGCGTGAGCTGCTCGACTTCGACGTCGAGATCGGGCGGCAGCTGGCTCTGGACCTGGTTGACGCGCGCCCGCACGAGCTGCAGGGCGTACGTCATGTCGGTGCGCGGCGCGAACGTAATCTGGATCTCCGCGGCGCCGCGGATCGAGTGCGAGCGTACTCGGGTCACCCCGGGGACTACACTGACGGCTTCCTCGATCGGTCGGGTGACGCTGAACACCACCTGGCGGGCGCCCAGGCTCGAGCCCTCGGCCACCACCGTGACGCGGGAGAACTGGAGCTCGGGATAGATGGCCGACGGCAGCGCGAGGGCCGCCCATACGCCGGCCGCGCTGAGCACCGTCACCACGAGGTAGACGAACCGCCGCTGGCGGGACAGGACGTCGAACAGGTTCACCGTGGCGGACGGACGATCTTCGCGCCGTCGTCGATGCCGTAGGCACCGGTCGCGACCACGGTCTCGCCGGCCTCGAGGCCCGAAACGATCTCGACCACGGCCTCGCCCCGCGCGCCCGGTGTGACCGCCCGGGCGTGCGCCACACCGGCGCTGTCGACCACGAACACGCGGTAGCCGTCGCCCGCGGGCACGAGTGCCTCGAGCAGGATCGTCACCGCGTGGAGGTGCACGGCGGTGATGATACGGCCGAACAAGGACTCACCAATCCGGAGGGGTCGCGTGGGGTGGGCGAGTCTGGCGCGCACGAGGACGGCGCGCGACGCCGAGTCCACCGCTGCTCCCACGGCGGAGAGCGCTCCCTGCCCCAGCGGCTCCCCGCCCGCCCCTTCCCCGGCGCTCACCCGCACCGAATCCCCGACGCGCATCCCCGCCGCCTCAGCGGGGGCGACGTTGAAGACGACGTCCAACGCACGCGGATCCGCCACGGCCACGAGCGGCTGACTCGGGTCAACCGACGCTCCGAGCACGGCGCTCATGCGGGTGACGACGCCGGCGAGCGGCGCGCGCAGCGTCGCGAGCTGCTGAGCGCGGCGAGCGAGGACCGCCGCCGATTGAGCCTGCGCCAAGTCCGCCGCGGCCTGATCGGCGTCTTTCTGCGGCAGGATGCCGGCTTCGACGAGCCGGACGGCCCGAGCGTGGGCGTGCTCGGCCGCTTCGAGCGCCGCCTCCGCGCTCCGCGCCGCCGCGTCGAACGGGGCGCGCTCGAACTCGATCAACGAGTCCCCCTCGGCCACTTGCTGGCCGGGTGAGACGAAAATCCCCGCTACGCGGGTCGGGGCCGGCGCTGCGAGCTCGGCGAACCGTCCCGGCCGCGGGAGGACCGTGCCGATGGCGCGCACGACCTGAGGGAATGCCTGGAGGGTCGCCACGGCGGTGCCGACCCCGACGACGGGTTGAGAGTCCGAGGGCGCTCCCGCCGGCGAGTCCTCGTCGCCGTGCGCGCGGTTCCGGCACGCGGCGACCGCCAGCGCGATCGCGACGAGCAGCGTTCCCCGGGTCACGGTTGGTCCGACATCGAGGTGAGTTGGACCGCGGCCGCGGCATTATTCGCCGTTGCGACGTCATCGATGTAGCGCCCGAGCGCCTCTCGCGCGTTCCGTTGGGCCTCGAGGACGTTCGGGAGGGCGACGGCGCCCTCGGCGTACGCCTTGAGCGACATGGCCGCGACGCGATCGGCGCTCGCGAGCAGCCGCCGGTCGCGCGCCAGCCGCGCCAGCGCCGCCCGCTGCTCGCGGTGGGCGCGCGCCAACTCCGCCGTGGTCTCCCGTCGCACCAGATCGAGGTTGGCCTGCGCACGATCGCGGCTCGCTCGCGCCTGAGCGACGTCGCCGCCGTTCTGATTGAAGAGCGGCAGCGTCAGCGACAGGCCGACCGTCGGCAGGAGACCTTGCTGGCCACCGGGATCGTTCTTGTCAAAGCCCGCCTCGAGGCTCGGCGAGGGAAATAGGCTGCGGTGCGCCAACGTCAGCGCACGCTCGCTGGCGCGCAGGCTGGCGGCGGCCGCGGCGACGGGGAGCGGCTCGGCCGGTTGGGACGAAACGGTGTCCGAAGGCGACGCAAGAGAGTCGACGAGCGTGATCGTCGGTTCGTCGGCGGGCAGGCCCATGGCCAGCTGTATGGCGAGTAGTGCACCGACCGCGGCGAGTGAATCGTCCACCGCCGTGTTCTCGACTTGTCCCGCGTTTACCTCGGCGAGGCGCACATCCAGCTCGCTCGCGTCCCCCACCTCGTGCCGGAGCCTGGCCATCGTGAGCACACTGTCGGCATCGCGGGCATTGCGCCATGAAAGCCGCGCGCGAGCGAACGCCGCCAGGGCGCGCGTGTAGCTCGTATCCGTGTCGAAGCGGATCAGGGCGCGCTCGAACGCAAAGCCGTAGCGGGCGGCATCATGAGTCGACGCGGCGGCGCCGATGCGCGCTGAGCGCAGCCAGGGCAGATCGAGCGGTAGGCTGGCGAGGGCGTGGTCGTGCGGCGGGTCTTGTGACCAGCTCGCCGATAAGGAGGGGTTCTGGTAGAGCCGGGCCGCGTGGAGTGCGGCGGCGGTCGCTGCCGTGTCAGCGCGGCCCAGCAGGGTTCGGGCACCGCGCTCGAGTGCCGCCGACACGGCTTGAGCACGCGTGACCGGCTGCTGCGCCCCCAGCGGGCCCGCGGTCAGGCAGCCGATATAAGCGAGAAGCGATGCTGAGGGGATACGTCGTTCGCGGAGGGGGAGCATGTGGCGCGAAAGCTATCGAACGGAACCTGTCAGGAGCCTTACAGCGAAGCGCTAGGGGGCGGACTCCTTGCGTCGCTCTCCGAAACGAAGGAGAAATGCCACGGCCAGGAGACCGACGGCTATTTCCACCAGCCAACGGTGGCCGGTCGCCATACCTGCGAGCCCGACGACCGCGCCACTACTGCCGAGCCAGGCCTTGAGGACGAAGAAGCGGCTCACGGGCCTCGCGCGTCAGTAGATCTTGCGGAGCGGGATCGTACGGCCATGCTCGTCGAGCACCTGCGTGGGTTCCTCAAGCAGAGGGTCGGACGCAACCGCGCAGCTAGCGTCGCCGCAGTAGTGGACCGCGACTCGATACGTGGTCGCGCTCGTCGCCTTCGAGTAGCCGCCGGCCAGCTTGTTCACGATGCCATTGCGCCAGGGCTTGCCATGCCGGCAGTGCGCCGGAAAGCGACCGAGTTCCCCGCTCATCGATGAGGCGAAAAACTAGTCACCCGGTCGTCCCCCGGTCAGTTTTCAAAATGAAGCGTTCCAAGATGGACGATCGTCGGGCTATTTCTTGAGAAAGGCCTGTAACGCAGCGCGGAAGTCGGGGGTCGTGCGGCTGACCGCGTTCACGTCCGCTCCGAGTCGCAGCCCCTCCTCGAACCGAAGGCCGTCCAGCTGGTAGAACTGCTGCTTGGTGAACGCCAGCGCCGAGGCGCTCGCCGCCGCCAGGGCGCGGAGCACCTCGCCGACCTGATCATCGAAGTCCGAGTCCTCGTACACCCGCGAGACCAGTCCCAGCCCTGCCGCTTCCGGCGCCTCGACGATCCGCCCCGTGGCGGCGAGATCGAATGCGATCTTTTCGCCGACGGCGCGCTTGAGCAAAGTCATGACAATCGCCGGCACGAAGCCGCGTTGGACTTCGGGATACCCGAACTTGGACGACTCCGCGGCCAGCACCAGGTCGCACGCGTTCGCGAGGCCGCAGCCGCCCGCGAGCGCGCGCCCGCGCACGACCGCAACGACCGGCTTGGGGAGTTGGCGCATGCGGACGAAGATCTGCGCGAAGTGGAGCGCCGCCCGGCGATTCTCATCCACGCTCTTGTCGGCGGAGGCGAGGAGCTCGTGAAGGTCCATGCCGGCACAGAAGTCGCTGCCGGCGCCGCGCACCGCGACCACACGCACCGCGGCGTCCAGGTCCGCCCGCTCCAGCATGTGAAGCAGCGCGTCGATCATCGGCGTGTCGATGGCGTTCTTCTTGTCAGGACGGTTGAGCGTCGCCGTGAGGACGCCGCCCTCGAGCACCTCGAGGACCCGGTCGCTCATCCCTTGCGCTCGACCTCGAGGCGGAGCAAGGCGGTCGAGAATACCTTCCCCTGGGCATCGGTCTTGAGAGAAATCGTCCCGCCACCGTCCAGCGCTCCGTGGAGCAGGAAATTCAACGCGCACAAGTTCGGAAGCTCGTACCGCTCGACCTTTCCCGTGATCATGCCTTTGAAGTGGCGGGCCACACGTGCCGCCGTGACCTGCTTCACGAGGATAGGATAGTACTCGGGCCTAAGGGCGATGAGGCCAACGTTCGCGGTGTCGCCCTTGTCGCCGGAGCGCGCGTGGGCGAGCTCGAGCAGCCGGACGCGCGTGAAGCGGCGTTTACCGACGGCCCGACCGCCCGACCGCCTGACGGCCGCCTTCGTAGTCACACGTCCACGATTTCCACGCATGGCTCCACCATACCCTTGTCGAGGAGGGCGGGCCAGTAGGCCACGATTTCTTCGACCTTCGGCCGTCCGGCCGCGAACCCGGTCACGCTCGGCGGCCCATTGAGAATGAGCGGGGCGATCTCCCGCGTAAACCGCTCGACCGGCGCTTGGTCCTTGGAACGGACCCCGATCCGAAGCTGGACCTCTGGCAGATCGTCGAGCGGGGCGTTCGCGCGGGACAGCGCGCCGTGCGTCGCGTCCACACCCACGAATTCCGTCAGGATGGCTTCGAACTTGAGCCCGAGCGCCGCGAGCCGCTGCCGGAGCACGCGGTCGGCGGCCTGGGCCTTCTTGTACGCGTCCGGCCACGCGTACACCAACGTCCCGACCGCCTTGTAGCCGTAGAAATACGCGACCGACACCTTGAGCTTGTCGGTGGCTGGACGGCCCCTGATCTCCGAAAACCGCACGCGGTCCTTCCCCACCTGGGTCAGGCGAATCGTGGTGAAATCCGCGATGCAGTCGGGCGTGATGTACTCCGCGGGATTCCCCATCTCGTAGACCAGCTGCTCGGTCACGCCGGCGACGTCGACTCGCCCGCCGGTCCCGGGGTGCTTGGTGATCTCGAAGGTGCCGTCCGCCATCGCTTCGACGATCGGATACCCCACGTTGGCGAGGTCGGGAATCCGCTGCCAATCCTTCAAGCGGTTCCCACCGCTGCACTGCGCGCCGCACTCGATGGTGTGCCCGGCGACGGTTCCCGCGGCGAGCAGGTCCCACGCGTCGGGTCGCCAGTCGAACGCATGAATCATCGGCGCGAGTGTGAGGCCCGTATCGGTCACGCGGCCAGTTACCACGATGTCCGCGCCACGCCGCAGCGCGTCCACGACGGGCCAAGCGCCCAGATAGGCGTTGGCCGAAACCACCCGATCCCGTACGTCGGACAGCGGGCGGCCGGTGTCGAGATTCTGAAGCGCGTGCCCGCGCGCGAGCAGTCCGTCCAGGCGGGCAAGCAGGTCGTCGCCGGTCACGACGCCGATCCGGAGCTTGCCGCCGAGTCGAAGACGCCGCGCGACCTCGGCCACCGCCTGCGCACAGGCGCGCGGGTTCACACCGCCCGCATTTGATGTGACCTTGATGTGCCGCTCCGCGAGGATCGGGAGGAGCCGCTCGATCAGCGGCACGAAATCCTTCGCATACCCGAGCGAGGCATCCCGCGACTTCTGTTTCTGCAGGATGGACATCGTGACTTCGGCGAGGTAGTCCATCATCAGGTAGTCGACGGGCCCGCCGGTCACTTGCCGGTACGGGGCCTCGAGCCAGTCGCCCCAAAACCCCTGTCCGCCAGCGATCCGTACGGCCTGCTTGCCGCGCAGCCGGGTCACCTGGGCGACGCCACCCGGCGCACCGCGTCTGGCACCGCACCACCGGCGCCGTGGATGCGCAGCTCGACGAGCGGGGCGAAGCCTTCGGGAAGTATCAGGTCATCTGGCGTTTTGCCCGGGGCGATGACGGCGCGGCCCCCCGGCACGACGCGGAGGTCGGACCCGTCACCCTCGGGACGGGGGTCGGGCAGGAAGAAGCGCACGGTCACCTGGGCGGGCCACGGATGCGCCCCGTTGTCGCGGGCGAACGCGGGGAACAGCTCGACGGTGAGCGGATGCCCGCGGAGGGACGGGGGCACGGCGAAGGTGTGGCGGCCGACCGCGTAGTTCAGTGCGCCCTGGCCGACCTGCTGGCCCGTCGAGTCGTAGTCGGTGACACCGAAGTCGGTAAAGTCATCCCACTGCTCCCGGGGCATGGTCACGTCGATCGCGGCGCGAGCGGCCCATTCGGGGACGCGAACGGTCACGCTCTCTGCCGGGGCCCCTCGTCCGGCGACGCTCGTCGTCCGGGCGGCGCCGAGCAGTTGACGGAGGGCGCGGGCGGTGACCGACTCCACACCGATATTCGTCGCTTCGATCCGCCCGGCCGTCTCGGTGATTACAATCGGCGCTAGCGCCGCCCGCACGTTGACCGTGGCGCTCGCGAGCGGTGGAGCGAACACGTCCAGCTCGTACACGCCGGGAATCGCGTCCTCGGCACGGACGACAAAGCGTGCGGTACCGGGGTCCGTACGACCCAGCGCGATCTCCTCGACATCCCGGAATGGCTGGCCGTCAGGCTCGTACAGGCGCGCCGTGGCTCCCTGTTGCAACGAGTCAGGCAGGGTCACGGCCGCTTCGAGCGTTGCACCGCCGGCTTCCGGAGGCACTCGCAGGAAGTACCGTTGCACGCGCGCCGGCCCGATCGCGCGTCGCTCGTCGAACAAGGGCTTGGCGTTGATATCGAACGGGACGATCACGGTATTCGCGAGCAGGAACAGGGGACCCGCGAGCGTGTCGCTCGCGTTGCGCACACTCACCACACCGATGTGGGCGCCGGGCGCGGTGAGCGCCCCGGGGTCGTAGGTCACCGAGATTTCGGTCTCGCGCGCACCCGCCGGCACGCTCGGCGGCACCGACAACCAGGGCGCGTCGCTCTTGAGCAGGAACTGCGCCGCCCGCAGCCCGGCCACGTGCCGCACCTGAAACAGCTGCAGCGTGTCGTCCGGCCCCGAGAGGCCCGCCCGCCGATACGCCGCGGATGTGCCGCTCGGCGTGCGAACGATATAGTTCGATCCCTGATGGCCGGCGAGCAGCCAGCTGTATGCCGCCTCGAGCTTGGGGAGGCCCGCGCCGTCATCGATCGCGGTTTCCCCGCCGAAGGGCACCGCCGAGGCACGCAGGGCCTGTGTCACGTCCGCGGCACTGACGCGGCGGCCGGCCTGCTGCATGGCGGAGAGGAGGCACGCCGCGAGACCCGCGGCGTGGGGCGCGGCCATGCTCGTGCCGCCCTTTACTTCGTTTTCGGTGTCCCAGCGGGGGACGGAGGAAAACGCCACGCCTGGGGCGACGAGGTCCGGCTTGGCGAGCTCGCCACCTCGCGAGCTCCACCAGCCCATCACGTCCGGAGTCGGCGGCACGCCGGCCTGAGGCGGGCGCGCGAACGCGCCCGGGTAGGATGCGCCCACCGACAGAGCCAGATCCGCCGAGCCCGGGAACCCCATCGTGGACAGGCCTGGACCGTCGTTGCCCGCACTGATCGCGAACACGATGCCCGGATGCGATGTGAGGAACGCGTTCACGATCGAGTCGATCACCGCCCGACCCTCGAATTCGTTGCCGACGCCGAAACTCAGGTTCAGCACCAACGGCATGTTGCGCTGCTCCGCGTAGCGCGCGGCGTACTGCATGGCGCGCTCCATGCTGCCGTTGACGGAAATGCCGCCCCGGGCCGCGTTGGCGATTTTCAGGCCGAGGAGCTGGGCGCCCGGTGCGACGCCGTCGAATCCCGCCACGTTGAACAAGCTGTGGCCTGCCGCGATGCCGGCGACGTGGGTTCCGTGCCCACCGTTGTCGAAGAAGAGGTCGAGCGTTGGAATGCCATTGGCTTCCGCGAAATTGGCTGCGAGCGTGATCGGCTTCGTTCCGAGCGCGATCGTCTCGCGTCCTTCGCGGTAGTCGTGCAGCGGCATCTCATCTTCGAACGAGCCGTTCAGGTTCGAGTCGATGAACGCGACCCAACCGTCTGTCGCCTTCACCACGATCACGGGAAACACGTCCGTGTTGTTGCCGTCCCCGTTCAAGTCCGCTGCGGGCACCTTGCCGAGGGGGAGCTCGCGCAGCAGGCCGGCGTACCAGGTGCTGGCGCTCGTGAGGCGGCCGATCCGGCCGGCGCCCGCGAGCTTCCGTCCGCCGACGGAAACCGTACCGTCCCCGGTGGGCGTGACCGGTGTGAGGGCCACCGCGCCCTCGCCCGAGAAGTCGCGCAGCTCGACGATCTTGGGCGCGCCTGTGCTGGTCGTGATCAGGCCGCTCACGCCCGGATCCACGCCGGTATCGAGGATCGCGATCAGCACGCCGCGACCGTCGAACGTGGTGTGCCGCGTCCGAAACTGGTCGACCCCCGTGCTGCGCAGGGGCATGAGACCGGCCATGAACGCGACGGCGGGCGGGAGAGCCGGCTCCTTGCCGGGCGCCGCTGGCGCCGCCGTCGTGGCGCTCGCGTCGGCCGGCGCCGCCGCGACCGCCGGCGGTGCCGATGCCGGCGTAGGATGGGTCGCGGGCCGTGGCGGTGCACCACCACACGCCGCGAGCGCGACGACCAGCGCGAGGAGACGACCTGTCTTCATGGGGACCCTGGGAGGACGAAGGCCCCGACGTGCGGGCCGGTGAATTCCGTGCTCGCTTCAAGCAGAAAGGCGAGGATATCGCGCGTCTCCTCGGGCAGCAGGATGGCGTCGACGAAGCCGCGGGCGCCGGCAAACCGCGCGTCGAGCTGATGATCGTAGTCGGCGCGCATCGCCTCGACCGCGGGCGCGTTGTCCGGCTTGGCCGCGTCGTTGCCGAACACGGCCTGGATCGCCGATTCCCCTTCCATGACGCCCATGCGCCCGGTCGGCCACGAGACGATGAAATCAGGGTCGAATCCCTGCCCCGCCATCGCGTAGTAGCCAGCCCCGGACGCGTGGTTCACGGTGAGCACCAGCTTGGGGACCGTGGCGGTCGCCATCGCCTCCACGAAGCGGGCACCGGCCCGGATGATGCCCGAGTGCTCCGCTTCCGTGCCGACCATGAAGCCGGACACATCCTGGATGAACAGGATGGGGATCCGCTCGCGATCGGCGTTCTCGATGAAGTAGGCGACCTTCTCCGCACTCTCCGTATAGATGATGCCACCGATCTTGGGCGGCTGCCCCTTTTTCCCCTTGATGACCCCACGAGAGTTGGCGATCACGGCGACCGCGCGGCCCTCAATGGCGCCATGCCCGCAGATCATTTCGGGTGCCACGTCAGGTTGGAACTCGTCGAGCTTGCCGCCGTCCAGCACGCACTCGAGCACCGCGCGCACGTCGTAGCTCATGCGATGGTCCGCGGGCAGGAGGTCATACAGCTCCTTCGGATTGCGCTTGGGTTTCCCGTTCGCCGCTGGAGCGCGCGACGGTCGGGGCAGCCGTGCCACGTATTCGCGGATGCGTGCGAGACATTCCGCGTCATCCTTCGCGCGATAATGCGCCACGGCGCTCACCGTCGTGTGTGTGGTGGCGCCGCCGAGTGATTCGGCATCGACGATTTGCCCGGTGGCGCCCTTCACGAGATTCGGGCCTCCCAGGCCCATGAACGACGTACCTTCGACCATGAAGATCACGTCGGAGAGCGCGGGCAGATACGCTCCCCCAGCGATACACGGACCCATGACCGCGGCGATCTGCGGGACTCTCAGGTAGCGCCGCATGATGGAGTTGTAATAGAAGAGGCGCGCCGCGCCGTACTGACCGGGGAACACGCCTCCCTGGTAGGGGAGGTTCACACCCGCGGAGTCCACGAGGTAGACGATGGGAATCCGCTGGCGCATCGCGATCTCCTGAGCGCGAAGCATCTTCTTGATCGTCTCAGGCCACCACGACCCCGCCTTCACCGTCGCATCGTTGGCCACCACGACGACCGGCCGGCCCGCGATGCGTCCGAGGCCGGTCACCACGCCGGCCGCGGGTGCCTGGCCGTCGTATTGATCGGATGCCACGAGCAATCCGATCTCGAGCCACTCCGCGTCCCGGTCCAGGAGTCCCGTGACGCGCTCGCGCGCCGTGAGCTTTCCCTGCTCATGCTGGCGACGCACCTTGTCGGGCCCCCCGCCCTGCTCGAGGCGCACCCGAAGCTCGCGATACTCATCGGTCAGGGTCTTCAGGCGGCTCATTGGCTACGCCGACACATGCTCGGCGGCCCATTCTTCGATGTACTTCACGAGCTCAGCGGTCGGCGTGCCGGGCCCGAACAGCCGGCCGATCCCGTGCTTGCGCAGGGCGTCGATGTCCTCGGGCGGAATGATGCCGCCCCCCGTCACGAGGACGTCGTCCCGGCCGGCCTCGACGAGGAGCTGCCTCACCCGGGGGAAGAGCGTGAGGTGCGCACCCGAGAGAATCGATAGACCCACGACGTCGACGTCCTCCTGCATCGCCGCTTGAGCGATCATCTCGGGCGTCTGGTGCAGTCCGGTGTAGATGACCTCCATTCCGGCATCGCGGAGCGCGGCGGCCACCACCTTGGCCCCGCGGTCGTGTCCGTCCAGGCCCGGCTTGGCCACCAGCACCCGGATGGGACGCTTTAGGGGGGGGCCAGGCATCAGCGGCGGAACCGAAGCAGGCCGGCGAGCCCGTCCACCACCCGGCGGGCGCGCTCGTCGTACACGACGTCGACCTGAACGCGCTGGGCGAGCGCTTCTTCGACCGCGTCGTCGATGCGGGAGTCGTCGTCCGGCCCGTCCGCGAGCAACGTCCGGACCTGGCCGCGTTGCAGCGCT
>DASZCN010000115.1:0-50120 GCA_035943095.1 Gemmatimonadales bacterium
CTCGCGCCAGCCGGGTGTCGTAGTCTCCCGACTTCAGCTCTCCGGCGTCCATTTCCTTCTTCAGTTTTTCAAGCTCTTTCACGAAGCGCTGGAGCGCGACCGGTGCCATCGAATCCCCCCTGGAGATGTGATTCAGCGCACCAATATAGCCCGCAGGAAAGCCGTCCGTCGGAGGGAGCTAACGGACCAGATTCTCAAACGCTATGTTGATGCGAGGAGGGTGAGCCCACGATGGTCGAGACAGCTCCGCGGCACGCTCTGTTGCATGCGGTCTTCCTGCGCCGGCTAGCCGAGCCGCCCGCGGGATCGTCTACTCAGGGGCGACTCGGTCACGGCGCCTTCCTCACCCTCCGGCTGGTGGACCTGCTCGACCCCGGGCAGGAGCGCGTGCGCCCCGATGCGTTCGGGTACCAGTTCGCGGCCCTCGATCGGACCTGCCGCGAGCTTCCAGGTGATTCCACGGAAACAGCCCATCTGATAGGCCTCGTGCGCGCAACGGGGGATGCTTACCGTGCGCGGGATGCGCAACTCGTCGTACCCGCGCTGCTCGCGTACGCCCACTATCTCGAGGACGAGCTCTTGCTGAACGAAGCGCTCGATGTCCTCGAGACGGTTGTGCGCGTGGGTGGCGAGGCACTGCGGTCTTCGGATCGGGTTGCCAGCCGGCTGTGGGTGGCGCGCGTGCTACGCAAGCTAAACGAGTTCGATGCGTCAGAGGAAGCCTACGAGGAAGCTGGGGCGTTGGCAGCGGCGAGCGGCGACCAACGTTCGGAATTGCTCAGTCGGATCGGTCGCGCGCGGACGGCGTCAGGGCGAGGCAATCTGGTCGAAGGTGAACGGTGTCTGCGGGGTGTTCTCGCGGACGCTGACCGCCTCGCTGACCGCGACGTGCGGGCGCGGGCCCACCAGGAAATGGCGGTTGTCCTCAACGCCCGGGGGCAGCCGGCAGAGGCGATTCCGCACGAGTGGCTAGCGTTCCAGTTGTACGAAGATGAACCCTCCCGGATGCGCGTCCTTACCGACGTGGGAATCATGTTGTTGAAGGTGGGCGAGGTCGAAGCTGCAGAACGCGCCTTGATCGAGAGCCAAGGGCGTTCTCTTAACAAAGAGGTCGTCGACAGCGCCTCGATCGAACTGATGCACTGTGCTTCTTTTCGCCGAGATCGGGTCGGCTTCGAGCGGTGGCGAGAGCGCTGTGAAGCCCGCAGCGAGTTCATGCCTCCAAACATGCTGGCAGACTTCACGCTCAAAGCGGCGATTGGTCGCGCCCGTTTCGGGCAGTTTGACCGGGCCGATGTCCTGATGGCAACCGCCCTGCTGATCGCTCAGCGTGCCGGACTGCACGAAGCGGCTTTTCGCATCGAGCGCATCAAGAACGGACTCCGCGACTGTCGGGATGCATGGGCTGCGTCGCATGACGACGCCGCGGAGCCGGTGTTCTTGAATACGGCTGTGCGGGAGGTGTCCGATGCCCTCGGCCACCTCGTGACCTGATCTGCCGTCAGTTGCTAGTGAGCGCTATCTAGTGGCACGTGTTGCTACCGACGGTGTCGCAGCCATGCGGTTGCGGGCCGGTGGCGTCGGCACAAGCCGAGGCTCCGAGTGCGAACGACACGACGAGCAGCGCGATGAGAGTGCGAATCGTACGCGACATACAAACCTCCGCGAAGTTGTAGGGGGACGAGTGCCCAGCTGCAGCGCAGCTAAGCTCGTTCGAGGGAAAGGGGTTGTTTAGGGCGTTTTCGCGGCATCGGGGGGCGTTTTTGCGACACCTATGCTCGTGCTAGCGGCTGTCCCCGAGGTCCAACACCAGAAACTGCGCCGTGCCATTGCGGCACGGTTCCCCGTGGTCCATGCCCGCACCTGGACCGACGCCCTCACGGCTATCCGCGCCCGCCCCGTCGAGTTAGCCGTCGTCGACCCGTTGCTCTCGGGAACGGCGAGCGCCCATGAGATCGAGCGGTTGCGCCGGCTGTTCCCCTCCCTTCCCCTCCTGTTGTACACGAGCCTCACCGCCGCTACCGCCGGAGTCCTCCTCGCCCTCGGCCACGCCGGGATTCGCGAGGTGATCATCTTCCGCCACGACGATCACGCGAGCCGTTTGTCCGAGCTCCTGTCGCAGGAAGAGGGGCGATCCGCTTCGCGGCAGCTCCTCGATGAGGTGGCCGCGGTGCTGGCCCCGCTGCCGAGCGAGCTGCGCTGGGTGCTCGAAGAGGTGTTACGCTCCCCGGCTGAGCTCCAGACCGTGCAGCAGGTGGCGGCGCGCGCGCGCGTAGACCGGCGCACATTCGAGCGGTGGTTCGCGCGCCTCGGGCTACCCTCCCCACGCCACTTCCTCGCGGTGGCCCGCGTCCTCTACGCGCACCGGCTGCTGCAGGACCCGGGCTTTACGATCGACGATGTCGCCCAGCGCCTGGGCTACGCCCAGACCAAGACACTGCAGCTACACGCCCGCTCCTACCTCGGCCTGACGGCGGGCGAGATGCGGCTTACACTCGAGCCGGCGGAAGCCCTCGAGCGCGTGGCCCAGGGCTTGCTGCCGGCGCGTCGCGCGCGCGCCACCGCGTCGTGAGCTCCCAACCGTTCACCGTCCTGATCGTCGAGGATGAGGCGGCACTCCGCCGCGTGCTCGAGCGCGCGCTCGAGCGTGAGGGACACCGCGTGCTGAGCGCGGCCAGCGCCGAAACGGCATACGATCTGCTGGGCTCCGAGCGCGCCGACGCCGCACTCCTCGACGTGCGGCTGCCCACCATGTCCGGCCTCGCGCTGTACCTCGCGCTGATTCACCGGTCTCCAGCGCTCGTCGGCCGGATGGCGATCATGACCGGCGACGCCGAAGCGGAGAACGTGCGCGCCTGGGTCGAGCGCAATCCGTGCAAGGTGCTCCACAAGCCGTTCGATCTTCACGAGATCGTTGAATGGCTGCGCACGGTGCTTGCAGTCCCGAGCCGCGAACGCGGCAACGCCTGACGCGGCATGGCTGACAAGACCCTCGACAAGCTGCACTCACTCCTCAAGACCTACGAGGAGCGCACCGTCAAGGCGCAAGGCGGGACGAAGCCGGCGCACGACGAGGGAGAGCGGCGCCGGCGGGCCTGCGGTGACCGGCTCCAGACCGTGGTGCGCGCGGTACTCCAAACCTTTGCGGTCGAGCTCCGCAACTCGGGGCACCAGGCGTCCGTCGAAGACCACACCGATACGGCGGACGCTTATCCGAGCGTGTCGCTCTCGTTCACGCCGCGCAGCACGGCCGGAACGGCGCTGGCGTCGATGCTCGCGTTCAAGTGCGATCCGCGCCGTGGGATCGCGGTCGCGCGCGACGTCCGGATTCCGACGGCAAAAGGACGAGTGGTCTCCACCAGCACCGACCGGCTCGGGACCATGAAAGTCGAAGGCGTGACCACGGAGTGGGTGGAGACGAAGGCCTTGAGCTTCATCGAAGAGGTGCTGAAGGCGAACTAGGGCCGCTTCGTGTCCCAGGCCTCCGTGGGGACGTCCGCCGGCGGCGCGAGCGACTCGACGTACGTCACGAGCTTCCAGACCGCATCGGAGGAGAGCAGCAGGCCCCCGTACGCCGGCATACCGTGCGGCCGCCCGTAATAGATGGACTGAAAGATCGCGCCATCCGAGCCGCCGAAGCGCCAGCGCCCGTCCGCAAGGCTCGGTCCTACCCACCCGGCCGCGCCGCCTCCATGACACCCGTCGCAATTCATCGCGCCGAAGATCGCTTCTCCCTGCGTCGCCGCTCGTTGGTCACCACGGTACGGGTTCGTGAGCGTCGCGCCCCTGGGCGTCGCCCCGCCCGCGAAGACGTGCTGGTCATATCGGACCGCCGGTGGCGCCGGAGCGGGAGCCCCGCCCCGGCAGGCGGCGACGAGCGCGAGCGCGGCGACCGGCAGTCTCACAGGCCGAACAGCCACACGATGCCGCCCTGACTGGTGTGCCGTGCCAGGTCGGGCGAGAAGTCCGCCGGGGGCCGCACGTCGGCGGGATCGTCGGAGCGCACGTCTCCCGCGAGCAGAAACCAGTCCCCCCCAATGCCGGCGTAGACCGCCACATACTGCCGGCCGTCCGCGCCGATAAAACTGATCGGGTTCCCCACCACGCCCGACCCCACCTTGAATCGCCACAAGAGGTGCCCGGTCCTCGCGTCGACCGCCTTGAACCAGCCGTCCAGTGTGCCGTAGAACACCACGTCGCCGCCCGTCGCCAGCACACCACTCCACACCGGGTAGCGTTCCTTGATCTCCCACACACGGCGGCCGCGCACGGCATCCCAGGCGATGAACGCGCCGAGGTTGCCCCCCCCCTCGGCTCCGGCGTGGTAAGGCGTGGTGGCGCCGATGAACGGAGTCCCCGCGATGTACGTCGCCTGCGCCGCCTGGTAGTCCATGCACATGTTGTTGGTCGAGACGTAGAACAGGCCGGTGCGGGGGGAGTAGGCAGCGGGCGCCGCCGGCGTCTTGCCGCCTTCGAGCGTGGGGCAGATGTGCTTGACGTTGCCGCGTGACGTCCCGGTCAGCTTGCTCGAGTCCAGCACCGGCCGGCCGGTGGCGAGATCGATCCGCCTGGCCCAGTTCACCTCGACGAACGGCTCGGCCGAGAGCACTTCGCCCGTCGCCCGGTCGAGCGTGTACGCGAATCCGTTCTTGTCGAAATGGACGAGCGCCTTGCGCAGACGTCCCTTCACCCTCAGGTCCACGAGAATCATCTCGGCGTTCGCATCGTAATCCCAGCTGTCGTGCGGCGTGAACTGATACGCCCAGACGAGCGAGCCGTCTCCGGGCCGGCGGGCCAGCACGCTCGCCGTCCACTTGTTGTCCCCAGCTCGCTGGTCGGGATTGTACGGACCGGGATTCCCGACGCCGTAGTACACCAGGTCGAGTGCGGGATCGTACGACATCCAGCCCCACACGGGGCCACCACCCCTGCGCCACACGTCCTGCGGCCACGTGGTGAGCGCGAGGTCGGTCCCCTTGTCGTAGAACGGCCGGAACGTGCCGGGCTTGGCCAGGACCAGGGAGTCTGGTCCGATGTTGTAGGCGGTCCAGGCGACGCGACCGGTCGCCAGGTCGAGGCCCTTCACCCAGCCGTGGATGCCGAATTCCCCGCCCGACGCTCCGACGATCACGCGGTCCTTGACCACGAAGGCCGCCACCGGAGTGGTCTCGCCCCGCGCCAGGTCCGCGATCCGCGTCTGCCACAGCTCTTTGCCGCTGGCCGCGTCGACCGCCACGGTGCGGCCATCGAGCAGATTGTAGATGACCTTGCCGCCCGCGTAGAACGCGCCGCGGTTGATCGCGTCGCAACACGCGATCCCGACGGCGTTCGGGTCGACGTCCGGCCGGTACTTCCACTTGAGCGGGTAGCCGTCCTGCGAAAGATCGAACGCATACAGCACGTTCGGGTACGGCGTGACGACGTACATCGTGTGACCAACGACCAGCGGCTGTCCTTCGTGACCGCCGAGGACCCCGGTCGAGAACGTCCAGACCGGACGCAGGCGAGCGGCGTTCGCCGTCCGAATCTGGGTCAAACCACTGTAGCGGGTGGCACTGTAGTCTTTGGCGGGCATGATCCACTTCGCGTCCTGCGCGACTGCTGGGATGGGCGCGGCGCCCGACCAGAGCGCGAGGAGCAACACTCTCTTCAAGCGACGTCCTTACGTACCATCCGCCCTACGATCACGGTGATGTTGTCAGTGCCGCCGGCATCGAGCGCGTCCTGCAGCAGATTCTCGCACACGCTCTTGGCCGAGGTCATGGAGCGGAGCCGCTCGCGGATGCGCTCGTCGGGCACGTGCTTGGTGAGCCCATCCGAGCACAGCAGTCCCACGTTGTTCCAGTCATTCAGCATGGACGTGACCACGGGTGCGGACTCCGGCCCCCCCAGCGCGCTCGAGAGCACGTGGGCGAGCGGGGTGCGGACCGCCTCGCTCCGCCGGAACACGCCTCGATCCACGAGGTCCTGCGCCAGCGTCTGGTCGCGGGACAGCTGAATCAACCGGCCCTCGCGCAGCAGATAGCATCGGCTGTCGCCCACCTGGAGGATGTAAAAGCGGGGCCATACGCCGATCCACATGGTCAGGGTGGTGGCCATGCGTTCGTGCCCCGGGTCGTCCGTGCGCTGCCGCAGGATGTGGGCGTGGACCTGGTGGGCGGCGATCTCGAGCGCCCGCGCGAATGTTTGCTCGTCGCTCGGGTCGGCGGCGTAGTAGCAATGCGTGGCGTGCGCCACGTACTCGGTGATCGCTTCGACCGCGAGCCGGCTCGCTTCCTCTCCTCCTCCGGTCCCGCCCACACCGTCCGCCACCATCGCGAGGAACGCCAGCCGCTCCGCTTCCCTCGGGCCGACACTCACGTTTGGTAGGCTCGTGAGCAGCACCTGCATGTGCTTGCGCAGCGAGCCGATCAGGAAATGATCCTGGTTGGAGGGGCGGACTTTACCAGGGTGGGTGAGCCCGTAGACGTCTATCTCGTCGTCACGCGGCTTGCGGTCCGGCGCGTCCGCCGTGGACGGTGCGACGGAGGAAGGCCCCACGGCAGGAGAGCGGCGCGTGGTCACCCGGAGAATAGTGGCCTGCTTTTCGCCCGGGCGCAAAGCAAGCGCGGCCCCGCCCGTTCAGGGATGCGGTGGGCCGCCCCGCGCCGCGGCGAGCTTCGCCTGCTGGTCCGCCGACAGCGTGTTCTTGATCTGGATGAGCAGCGTCATGTGAGCGCGTTTGACCTCCCGCTCGACGCCCAGGACTTCGTCGACCTGCGCCAGCGCCGCTGCCTGATCGACCGCCGGTTTGTCGAGCAGCGTCGCGAGCCGCTGCGACTGATCCTGCATCCGCCACTGCAGATCCACCACCTTCGTCTGAAAATCCTGAATCGCCTTGGTGATGGCGGTGCGCTGCTCGACCCGCAGCGCGATGTCCTGCTGGTGCTGCATCACGAGCTCGGGCGGGAAGAGCACCCGGGCGAGCGGGTCATCCGGCGGTGTCGGGGGTGCTTGAGGCGGCTGCTGCGCGCCGGCCGCGGTACCGATCAGCATGGCTATCGCCAAGGCACGAATCGTCTTCATAGACTCCTCCGGTCGAAGCTCACCCGGCCGAGCCGCGGCACCGTGCGCAGCAACTCGGCGCCGGGGAGCTGAAGTAGAAAGTCGGTAGGCGCATGGACCCGCACACCCGCGAGATCGATCGCGCTGCGGTGCCGCTTCCCCACCGTGAGAATCACCACCAGCGTTACCAGGGCGAGCGCGGCCGCCGCCAAACCGAGCCGACGCCTAGGGGAGAGGCGCGTGCGTGCGCGGGCAGCCACGAGTGTGTCGCGAAACGCCGACGCGCCCGCGCTCTCTTCGCGCCGCAACGTGGCGAATTGCTGCCGCAGCTCTTCGTCTTCTCGTTCGATCATTCGCGTTCTCCGTGGAGACGCTTCTTGAGCGCCGCCTTGCCGCGCTCGTAATGCGTTCGTGCCGTACCGAGCGAGATGCCCGCCACCTCCGCGGCCTCGCCGATAGACAGGTCCTGATAGAACACCAGGTACAGGACTTCTCGCTGGCGGCGGGGCAGCCCCGCGAGCGCCGCGAGGAGCCGGCGCGTCGTCTCCGAGTGAGCCAGCGATGCCGCGGGATCTGGCCGGCCATCCGCGGTCGTTCCGAGCCAGGAGAGCGGCCAGAGGCGCCAGAGGGCGTTGCGGCGCCGCTGCTCCGCCGCAGTACGCCTCACCACCGCGAAGAACCAGGTGCGGAAGCTCGCACGCCCGTCGAAACGGGCGCGCCCGTCCAGGACCTTCAGGTAGCTCGCCTGGAGCGTGTCCTCCGCGGCCGCCCGATCGCCGCCGCAACACGCGAGCGCCCATCCGAAGGCCGCCGGGTGCACACGCTCAAGCTCGACCTCCAGGGCCTCTGCAGGGGACGACATCGCGCGCTCGGTAGTGTCTGGGATTGGTGTCTCGTCGAGGGAACCTATATGACAGCGCAGCGTCCCGCGCCGAGACGCGGGCGAGGCACAGCTTGGAGGCGGGGCGGTTCAATGAATCCGGATGATGTCCAAGCGTGGCACGACCGATGATGCCACTGGGCCCGATGCGCCCCGCAAATCCAGGGCGAATGCGGGTGCGAACGGAGCCTGCACGATGTCGACGTAGAACCCAGATCCATCGTGCGAGCTTCCAGCGATGTTCACCTGGGCCCCCCCGTCCACTGGCGGAGCAAGGGGGGTACGCTGCGGGAAAGTCGACGGGTGGCCGGGTCGATCGCCGTGTCGGCGGCGGCCGAGAGCGTGACCGCGGTGACCACACTCAGGACGCAACGTGGGGGCGGCGGTGGAGCGGAGGCCGTCTCCGGACACCCGGCGAGGGTGGTGAGCGACGTGGCGAGGTACCAAGCGAAGTCTTTCAAAAAAGCACTCCCCCCAGGGCGAGAAGTTCTCCTGGGGGGAGTACGCGCCACGGGGCCGAGAGGCTGAGGCTCAGCCTCGCCGCAGCGAATAATCGATCGGCAACGTGACGTGCACGCGGACCGCCCGCCCGTGTAACCGGGCCGGCCGAAACACCGCGCGGAGCACCCACATCCGGGCGGGCACGTCGAACCCGGGATTGGGGCTCGAGACGATCTCCACGGAGTTGGGCTCCGCGTGTCCCGTGGTATCCACGATGGCGCGCAACAGCACCCGGCCTTCAATGCCCGCCTGCTTGAGGAGGTCCGGGTACGGCGGGGGTGGTGCCGAGAGCAGCGCGGGCCGCTCTTCGACGACGGCTTCCGCATACACCGCATCCCCGCGCGGCACCACACCGTCCCCGCGCCCGCCCTCGACGCCGACCCCTGAGTAGTCCTTGGGATCGAAGCGCTGCTGCAGGTCGATGGACGGTATGCTCGTGGGAATTTGACTGGGCACGACGACGGTTTGGAACCCGCGGAGCGGCTCGGTGAGCTGCACCGGCGGTGCCTCGGGCTGTTTCTGCTCCTGCGTAAGGAGCACGACCGTCGTGTCTAGTTTCACGGTGGTGTCCAGCGGGCCCGCGTGCATGGTGCCGAATACGACCGCGATCACCACCGCGGCATGCACCGCCAGAGTCCCGAACCCCGTTCCAAAGAGCCGCCTGTCGATTTTCCGCTTGGTTTCGAAGAGCTCGAGTTCCACAACTCCTCCTCCGCAGTGGAAAGACGCACGGACGGCCCGAAGTCAAAGACCAGTTGTGACGACGGATTGTTCCGACCGGGAGTTTCGGAAATCGAAGGAGAGCCTGACGAAGTCCTGACAGCTCCCTACACCCCACCTCCACCACGCCGGTGCAGCTCCCGCACCGTCTCGATCGTATCGGCCTCGGCGGCGCCCTTATCGGGTCGGTAGCGGACGACGCGGGCGAAGCGCAGCGCGAGCCCACCCGGATAGGTGGGGCTGGCCTGGATACCGTTGAAGGCAACCTCGACGACCAGCTCCGGGCGGACGTGCACGATGTGCCCGGCACGACTGGTCTCGAGCTCGAGGAGCTTCGCGGTCTGCCACTCGAGCAGGGCGTCCGTCATTCCCTTGAACGTCTTGCCCAACATGACGAACCCTCCCCCTTCGGGGTCGCGGGCACCGAGGTGAATGTTCGATAGGCGCCCGTGGCGGCGGCCGTGCCCCCACTCGGCCGCGAGGACGACGAGGTCGAGCGTGTGCGCGGGTTTCACCTTCAACCAGGCGGCCCCGCGGGCACCGGCGTCGTAGCGCCCATCGAGCGCTTTCGCCATGAGCCCTTCCTGGCCGGCCGCGATCGCACGATCGAAGAACGCCGTCGCGGCGCGTGCGTCCGCCGTCACCAACCGCGACACGAGCGTCGAGGCGGGCACGGTGGCGGCGAGCCTTTCGAACCGGCGACGGTAGGGCTCGTCCAGCAACGCGGTGCCGTCGGCGTAGAGGATGTCGAAGAAGAAGGCCGCGAGCGGCAGGTCGGCCCGCAAGCGATCCACGTCGAGTTTCCGTCCGAAGCGACGCATGGTCACCTGGAAAGGCAGCGGCGTCCCGTCGGCGGAGAGCGCGATCGCCTCACCATCGAGGATCACCTCGCGGGCCGAGACACCGCTGGCCAGCTCCACCACTTCGGGCACCGCGGGCGTCACGTCGTTCAGCTGACGGGAGAACACGCGGACCTGATCGCCAGACTTGTGGACCTGAATGCGCGCGCCGTCGAGTTTGTACTCGAAGGCCGTTTCACGGCCACCGAGCCGCGCGAGCGCATCGCCCACGTCATCCGCGGCCTGGGCGAGCATCGGCTGGAGCGGACGGAAGAGTTGCACCCGAAACCCGGTGAGGCCGGACGCGCCCTGCGTGATCGCGGCGCGAGCTACGGGGCCAAGGTCCCCCGCCA
Source organism: Gemmatimonadales bacterium (assembly GCA_035943095.1). Classification (GTDB taxonomy): domain Bacteria; phylum Gemmatimonadota; class Gemmatimonadetes; order Gemmatimonadales; family GWC2-71-9; genus AG41. Next base: position 10,338 of record DASZCN010000115.1, read on the forward strand.
CCATCGCCGCGCGACGAATCGCGTCGGCATCCAGGCCGGCCGCGTGGGCTATCGCCTCGGCGGCGAGTCCCTCCAGGGCGCCCTGGCGCAGCTCGCCGATGAGCAAGCGCCACAGGAACTCTTGCTCCTCTCGCGTGGCGCTCGCGAACAACTCGCTGAGCAGCTGTTTCTTGGCGAGGACCGACCCGGGCCCGGAGGTCCTCGCAAGACGCTCCAACGTCGCGACCACAGCGCCGAGCTCGAGGCGCGGTGCATCGACGGCGTGCTGGCGTCGAGCCCCCTCGAGCGTGGCGTACCCGACGCCCAGGCGCTCCACGTGGGTCTTGCCCGACAGGAAGGCAATCGCCGTCTCGATCTCGTCCTGTGGGGTGCCCGCCAGCTGTGCCGCGAGCAGCTCGATCTTCGCGAGCCGACCGCTCGTTTCCGCCACGCGGCGCGAGGTCTGGACCAGGTCGTGAAGCAGCACGGACGTGTTGGCAATTTATCCGTTACCGTGTACCGTTCCCTCCTGCAACCCCAAACCGAGGTACCCATGGCTACGCGCTCCACCGCGATGTCCGCGTTTCTGCTCGCGTCGCTCGTGTGCGGCTGCGGCAGTCACCGTGTCCTGGTGCCACCCCGGCTCGACCTCCGGCAATACGGCAGGCTCGGCCTCATCACGTTCTCGGCAGAAAACGCGAAGGGGTCGCTGCCCCAGTACGCCACGGAGCGGTTCTCGGAGGAGATCCTCGCCGCTCAGCCTGGGATCGAGGTGCTGGAGCTCGGGTCCGTGGATACGATACTGCAGCGCGTCGGAGAGAAGGAACCGGGCATCGCGACCGCGCAGGAGCTGGGCAAGCAACGTGACGTGGGCGCCGTGTTCGCCGGTCACTTGAAGGTGTCGAACCCCAACGCGAGCGGCGGCCTGGCCGGTCTCCTCACGCCCCACCTCGAGGCGACGGTTCGCGTCGACCTCACGGTGCGCCTGCTCTCGACCAGGTCGGGGGCGACCCTGTGGCGCTCGAGCGCCTGGGCCACCGAGAAAGTCGGACACGTCGCCCTGGTGGACGGCCAACTGGAATTCGCTGCCCGGGATCCGAAGGCAGCGTACGGTGGGTTGGTGAGCCGGCTGATCGGTCTGGTCACTCAGGACCTGTGGTCTACCTGGCAGAAACAATGATGCCGGAGTGTAACTCGAGCACATGAAAATCGGCATCATCGGCTCCGGCCCGGTCGGCCAGGTACTCGGAACGGCCTTCACCAAGGAAGGCCATCAGGTGAAGCTCGGCACCCGCAAGCCGAACGACGCCAAGGTCGCGCAATGGGTGAGTCAGACAGGTCCGAAGGCCTCGGCCGGCACCTTCGCGGACGCCGCGACGTTCGCGGAGCTCGCGGTGCTCGCGACGAAATGGGACGGGGGCGCCACGGAAAATGCGGTCAAGCTTGCGGACCCGAAGAATCTCGTCGGCAAGGTGGTGATCGACGCCACCAACCCCCTCACCGCCGTGCCCTACGCGCCGCTGGGGCTCAGCCTCGGATTCACCGACTCTGTCGGGGAGCAGGTGCAGCGCTGGCTGCGGGGGTCCAAGGTGGTGAAGGCGTTCAACACCGTGACACATGCTCACATGTACCGGCCGAAGTTCGAAGGCGGGCCGCCCGACATGTTCATCTGTGGTGACGACGCGCAGGCCCGAGCCACGGTCGCCGAGATCTGCCGTGCGTTCGGCTGGGCGGTGATCGACATCGGGGGTATGACCGGTGCCCGCCTCCTCGAGCCGCTCGCCGCACTCTACTGCGTGATCGCCATCCAGGGCGGCAGTTGGAACCTCGCGTGGAGGCTGCTGCGCGACACACGCTAGCGAACCGCGTGCTCCCGCTCGCGGAGCACGCGGCGCAGGATCTTGCCCGACGGTGACTTGGGAATCGCGTCGATGAGCTCGACCGCGCGGATCTTCTTGTAGGGCGCGACCCGCTCGGCTACGTACGCCATGAGGTCCGCCGGCGACGCGTCGCCACGCAGCACCACGAATGCTTTCGGCACCTCACCGCATTCGTCGTCCGCCATCGGCACCACGGCCGCATCGGCGACGGCGGGATGGCTGCACAGGACCGCCTCGAGCTCCGCGGGCGCCACCTGGAACCCCTTGTACTTGATCAGCTCCTTCAGTCGATCGACGATCGTGAAGTATCCGTCCTGGTCCGCATGACCGACGTCCCCGGTGTGGAGCCATCCGTCCTGATCGAGCATGGCGGCGGTGGCCTCCAGGTTGTTCAGGTATCCCACCATCACCTGAGGCCCGCGGATCCAGAGCTCCCCGTCCTCCCCCGGCCCAAGATCCTCGCCGCTGGCCGAAGCGACGATTCGGCACTCGGTATTCGGCAGCAGCTGGCCCACTGTGCCGGGCTTGGTTCTTTCTGGGGGATTCGCGTGTGTGACCGGGCTCGCCTCGGTGAGCCCGTAACCCTGGACCAGCTTGCATCGCACCCGGCGCGCGCAGGCCGTCTCGAGCTCGGCGTCGAGCGGCGCGGCGCCGGACATCATCGCCGTCACGGACGACAGATCGAAGCGCTCCACGACAGGATGTTTGGCGAGCGCGAGCACAATGGGCGGCACTACGAACGCGCGCGTGATCCGATAGTGCTGCAACAAGCCAAGAAACGCCTCGAGCTCGAAGCGCGGCATGGTCACGAGCGTCGCTCCGGCCTTGAGGCCGAGATTCAGGACGACCTGCAACCCATAGATGTGGAAGAACGGCAGGACCGCGACGATCCGCTCCTCCGCCGAGACGTCGTGGAGCACGGCCGTTTGCAACAGGTTGGCAACGAGATTGTGGTGCGTGAGCATCACGCCCTTCGGCAGGCCTGTGGTGCCGCTCGAATACGGAAGCGCCGCAAGATCGGTGGCCGGCTCGAAGGCGATGTCAGGTGCCGGCGCGGCCGTGGCGAGCAACGCGTCGAACGGCGTCGTGCCGGGCGACTCCGGCGCGCCGCCCAGGACGAACACCCGCTCGATGTCCGCGAGCGCGGCGGCGGGGACGGCGCGGTCGAGAAACGGCGCCACGGTCACCAGGAAGCGCGCGCCCGCATTGCGCAGCTGGAATTGCAGGTCCTGCACCGTTGAGAGGGAGTTGACGGTGGTCACGACGCCGCCGGCGGCCAAGGCGCCGTGGAACGCGAGCGCGAACTCGGGGCAGTTTGGCGCGAACAGACCGAGTACGTCCCCCTGCTTGAACCCCTGTGCCGCGAGCCCCGCCGCGACCCGCTCGACCCCAGCCCCGAGCTGCGCGTAGGTCAGGGTCCGGCCACTCGGGCCGTCGATCAGGGCGGGCTTGTCGCCGAGTGCGGCGGCCCGCGCGAGCACGAAGCGATGCAGCGGGATGTCCGGCACGAGCACGTCGGGATATGGGCTGCGGAGGATCATTTTCGGGTGAGCACCGGCAGGTACGCCTGCCACGGCCCGACCGCGTCCGTGTACTGCTTCGCCATCACGCGGGAGATCTGGGCTACGTGGCCGAGGTCGTGGACCACCCAGCACGCGAGCAGCTGGGACAGCGTGACCCCGCCGAGCTCGGGATGTCGGCCGCGCAACGTCAGCTGCTCGGGCTTCAAGCGCCATCCTCGCAGCGTGCGCAGACTCCCCTGGCGCAGCTCGGCGAATCGATCCAGCAGGCGCTGGAGCGACCAGTCACGGAACCGCCCGGCTTGCGCGAAACGATCGAACGGCTCGAACGCCTGCGACTCGCCTTTGGTGAGAATCATCGTGGCGCGCGGGATCCAGTCGGTCTCCTCGCCATGTATCAGATGGCCGACGACGCCCTCGGCGCTCCACGTATCGGGCCCTTCGGTGCCGGTGGTCCACTGCGGCGAGAGCCCTCGCAGCATCGTCGTGAGCATACCCGGCGTGCGGGGGAGGATCTCGAGAGCCGCGTCGAGCGTGAGATCCACGTCAGGGTTCCTCGTGCTTGCGACGCTTGTCGCGGTACAGCGCGCGGTCGGCTCGGTCGAGCAAGCCCGTCACGGTATCCAGCGTGCTCGCCTTGTGAAAGGCGAAGCCCAGGCTGATCGAGAGCTCGTAGGGCCGGTCCGCACGGCGGTTGAACTCCCGTATCTGCCGCTTCAGACGCTCGCCCAGCACTGCGGCCGTCTCTTGCCGGGCATGGCGGACCAGGACGGCGTACTCGTCGCCGCCGATTCGTGCGACGAGGTCGGACTCGCGAAACGTCTGGCGCAGCACGCCGGCCGTGTCGCGCAGTGCGCGGTCACCCACGGCGTGCCCCGACGTGTCATTCACGCGCTTCAAGTCGTCCAAGTCGGCGAACGCCACGAGCAGGGTCTCGTCGCCGCGCCGCGCCAGGCGGAGATCCCGCGTCGCGAGGGTCAAGAACCCGCGTCGGTTGTACAGGCCGGTCAGATCATCCACGAGCGCCATGTCGAGGAGCGCGGCGTGGAGCCGGTTCCGCTCGATCGCGTGTCGCACCGCGCGCGCGAGACCCGGCCCGTCGAGCTCGGCGGTGACGAGGAAATCCTGCGCGCCCGCCCGGACCGCCTCGAGCCCGTGACGCGCGTCCTTGGCATCGGAGAGAAACAGGAACGGGATGGCAGGAGCGAGCGCACGCAACTCGGCGAACGTGCTGAACCCGCGGCGAGCGGAAAGCGAGAGGACCAGCAGGACGACGTCGACGCCTCCCCGCGCAAGCCGGTCGAGCGAGCCGTCCAGCGCCACCGCGGCTACGTCGAAATGCTCCGGCGCCGCGCCGTGGAGGAGCTCACGCACCTGCCGCACTTCCCCGTCGCGGTCACTCACGACCAGGACGACGACCCTGCCGCGGCGGGCGATGTCGGCCTGACGGCGGCCCGCGCGCTCGCGCCGCTCGGACCCCCGCCGCCGATCGGCTTGCTCGCGCCGCTCATCCGGGAGCGGGAGCAGCTCGAGGCGCCGCTCGCCGATACGGCGCTCGATAGCGGTGCGGCGCGGGGGGAGCAGCCGCCGCTCGGCGGCAGGGTGTTGCTCGCGCGCCACCATGCCCTGGAAGATGGGGGGCCGGTCCCCGCCTGCACAATGTCGCCCCTATTCGAGCAGGGCTTCGACCTCGCGCGCGGCCTCGAGGCGCGCATCCACGTGCTCACCGATCTCGCGGGCGCGCTCGAGCGCGAGCGTCACGTCGCCGACCGACCCGTCGCCTGCCTGCAGCCGGAGGAGCGCGAGCCGCAGACGCTCGAGCGCGGCCACCGCCTCGGTGAGCCGCTCTCCGGTGTCGCCTTTAGCTCGGAGCCGTTCCGCGCCCACTTCCAGTCGCTCGAGCACGCGGGGCACATCCGAGGTCTGGCGACGAGCGGCGTCCGGCAACGCGTTGTAGGCGGCGAGCGCCGAGCGTTCGAGCACCAGCTCCGTCCGCTCGACGGAAGCGGTGGCCGGCCGCGGGGGTACCTTGAGCCGAAGACCCGCGACCTTGAAGAACGCGCGGCCGAACCGACCCGCCCACAGCTTGTACCAGAGCGTATCGAGGCGTTTCCAAACGCGGCGTTGCTTCATCACTTCGGCTTCCTCTGCCTGTACTTGTGCCTCCGCGAGCAGGGCTGCCCGGATATCGGCGAAGCCGTAGCCGGCGACCAGAAGCCGGCGAGCGACAATCAGCAGCTGACACAACAGAATCGTGCCGATCAGACCGGGCCCGCCCAGGGAAACCGTCACGCCGGTCTTGGCGATGGTCACGGACTGGCCCGCCAGCATCATGGCGAAGAGCACCATCGTTGACACCTGCGCGTTGCGTGTGAACGCGCGCACGAGTGGCGGCGCCCGGTAATCCCGTCCCCGAACCTCGCCCACCACGCGCGCCAGGTCGTCCCCGGTCTGGTATCGACTGCCGGGTTCTTTCTGCAGGCACCGGTCGATGACGTTCGCGACCTTAGCGGGCACCTCCGGCCGGACCGTTTGAAGGGGCGGCGGGGGCTGGGTGACCTGCTTCGTGAGGATCGCCGGAACAGTGGCCGCCTCGAACGGTGCGCGGCCGGTGAGCGCGTAGAAAAACGTGGCGCCGAGTGAGTAGAGATCGCTGCGGGCATCGACGGGCTCTCCGCACGCCTGCTCCGGACTCATGTAGCGCGCGGTCCCGACCACCACGCCACTCGAGCTCTCGCCCTCTCCCTTACCGAGCGCAATCCCGAAATCCGTGACGAGCGCACGGTCCGTGGCGCGCTCGATCATGATGTTGTCCGGCTTGACGTCGCGGTGCACGAGGTCGCGCTGGTGCGCGTAGGCAAGCGCCCAGGCGACCTCCTGCAACAGCTTGAGGGCCAGGCGCGGCGACAGGGCACCGCCGCGCTCGACCCGCTCCCGCAGCGTCTCGCCATCCACGTATCCCATCACGAAGAACACGAGGTCGCCGCGCGCTTCGACCAGGTGGATCGGCACGATGTTGGGATGAGACAGGCCGGCCGCGGTGCGGGCTTCCTGAAGGAAGCGGTCGCGCGCGTCGGGGTTGGCCGCGAGATGGGGGGGCAACAGCTTGATCGCGACCGGCCGGTCGAGCGCTACGTCGCGGGCGAGCAGCACGATCCCCATGCCGCCCCGCCCCAGCTCGCGCTCGATCGAATAGCGGCCGGCGAGCACCTCCTGCAACGCCAGGAATTCGCGGCCGATCGGTGCCGTCATGTCCACGACGTCCTACGCGCCGGGCGCCACGACGTTTCGCCCACGTGCCGGTCGACCTCAGCCTCCCAGCCGCATCAGCGCGCCTTCGTGCTCCAGGAGCCAGCGCTTTCGGTCGATCCCGCCACCGAAGCCCGTCAGCTCACCGCGTGCACCCACCACCCGGTGGCAGGGGACGATGATCGGAATCGGATTCTTGCCGTTCGCCGCGCCCACGGCGCGGGTGGCGCGCGGACGCCCTAGTTGGCGCGCCAGCACGCCGTAGCTCGTGGTCGTGCCGTAGGGAATCGCGCGGAGCGCTTCCCACACCCGTTGCTCGAACGCGGTTCCCGTGGCAGCGAGCGGCACGTCGAAGGTCGTCCGCTTGCCGGCGAAATACTCCTCAAGCTGCCGCTGTGCACGGGCGAGAACCGCGCTCGTCGGACCGCCAGCGTCGTCCTCCACCCAGTCGGTGCTCTCGAGCGGAGGTGGCCCGTGCCGCGAGGTCGGGAAATAGATCCCCGTCAGCCCGGCTTCTGTCGCCGTCAGGACGAGCTCACCAACGGGCGTGCGCACTCGCGTGAATGTGGTCATGCCGGCTTGCACGCGCACCGCGCGGCGTGGGGACAGTAATTGGGCATCCACGCCGGCTCGCAGGGAGGCAGCTTCTCGGGCGCGGCACCACTCTCGAGCAAGGTCAGGCGCCGGTCCGCTTCGGCTTTGATCAAGTCGAGATCTCGGAAGAAGACGTCGTACACCATGAATTTGTCGTCTTTCACAGCCTCATAGTAGATCACCACCCGCCCCGTATGCTGGCCGCTCAACGCGCACTCGAACGCGATGCGATCGAAGTAGTAGGGAAACTCTTCCACGAGCTGCGATCGCTCGACCAGCTTCGGCCGGCGGGTGGAGCGGAAGATCGTCGGGACCCCGCGGAACGTGCCGACCCTGCCCTTGAGACTCCGGAGCGACACGGGGATTCGCGCAAACGCGCCCGGTACGCCGTACCACAGGGCATCCTTTAGCGCGTCACCGAAGCCGAGCCGTTCCATGCCGGCGAGGGCCGAGTCCAGGTCCCCCCCCTGGTCTTCCTCCTCGGCCTTCGCCTCGGCGACCGCCTGGCGCTCGATGGCGGCCCGGCGGGGAAACACGAGGTCGTTCAGACGAAACTGCGGACCGGGTTTGGGGGCGTCGGTCAGGAGTGCCGTCATGGCACCCACGAGCCCGCCGTTCTCGGCGATCTGGACGGCCGTGGCCGGGACGACCCGGGTGAGCGGCCCAGCGGTGGCGCAGCCGCACACAGCCTTGAAGTCGCAGCTCAGGTCGAACCACTCGCAGCGGGGCAGCCCGCTCGGATCGTTCTTCGTGAGCGCGTCGCGGAACTGATCGCGCCGCCGTACCATCTCTCGCTCGATCGAGCGCAGATCGCGGAACCGCACATCGAACGCGCGGAGCGCGCCCGGGCGTCCGTACAGCGCGCGCTTGTAGACGAACAGGCGGCCCGCATCGCGGCCGGTCATCGTGCAGTACATGCCCAGCTGGTCGATGTAGCTCGACCGCGCGGCCGCGAGGCCCGCGGGGAGCGATGCCGTGGTCTTGAGCTCGACCGGGACGTCCTCGTAAATGTCGATCTTTCCCACCACGCCCTGGAACTCGATGAACTGCTCCACGAACTCCTCGGTCGAGACCGCGCGGCCGAACACCTCGTGGAAGCCGGTGCCGGCGAGCATGGCCTGCTTGCGCTGGGGATCGGGCTGGATGTCCGGCCGGGCGCGCTGGTGGAACGCCTGGCGCGGGTTGACGAGGTCGGTGACAGAGATGCGGCGCCGCCGCCCCTGACGTTTCAGGGCCTCGGTGAGCTCATCCTTGACGGTGCGGTTCGCGTCTATTCCGGAGACGACGCGCTCGGCGAGCGACATGGAGGGAATGTATCATAGAGGTATGGCGGCGCCGGTCTACTACACGGCGGAGATGGTGCGGCAGCTCCCCCAAGACGGCAACAAGTACGAGACTGTGCACGGGGAGCTGCTCGTCACACCCGCGCCTCGCATGTGGCACCAGGTGGTCCTCGAGCGGTTGCGCGATGCGCTCAAGGTGTATCTGGCGCGGCATCCCGAGTGGTTCATCCTCTCCGCCCCCGCCGATATCTCCCCGGGGCCCGACGTGCTGGTGCAACCGGATCTCTTCGTGGTTCCGCTCCAGGAGGCGCGGACACTCGACTGGGCCCGGCTGAGCCACCTCGAGCTCGTGGTCGAAATCCTGAGCGACGCGACCGCTCGAGCCGATCGATTTGCGAAGCGCTGGCTGTACCAGGACATGGGGGTTCCCACCTATTGGATTATCGCCGCGGACGAGCATTTCGTGGAGATCTGGACGCCGGAAATGGCCTTGCCGGCGGTCGAGCACGAGCGACTCGAGTGGCTGCCCGCCGGATCCACGGGGCCGCTCTCGCTCTCTTTGGTAGAGCTGTTCCGGCCCCTCTAGATTTTCGTTCACGAGGACGGTGTTCACGTACCCGGACGCCGCGAGTGATCCGCGGCTGAAGCCGCGACTCGGCGTCTGCCGCTCAAGCGGCGCTGCTACGCCCGTTTACGGGCAGGTGCCGAGCCGCGAGTTTACTCGCGCATTTCGGGCGGCCTGACGTCCTGGGTGAACAACCTCTCTAGCAATCACATCCAGACCCCTCAACAAAACCGCGGTGCAGACCGAAACCCTCGCGCGTTGCAGGCGACTTTCATTCGCGGGCACATTCGATCCCCACTCGGGATTAGGTTCTGAAGCGATGCGCGCGACTATCCGCTTGCTGGCCGTCGTCCTCACCCTGGCGTGGGTGAACGTCCCCGCGCCGGCGCAGACGGTGACCGTCGTCCACAACGTGAATCTCCGCCCCGATCCGTCGAGCGAATATCCGCCGATCCGCCTGCTCACGCCCGCCGAGCCGGCGCTGACTTTGCTCGATGCAACGCCGGAAAGCGGCTATTACCGGGTCATCACGAGCACCGGAGACACGGGCTACGTATGGAGTCACTACGTGCGCGTCAACACGTCTCTGGGAACGGCGCCGACGAGCGTCCAGCCCGGGCCCGGCGTGCCGGGCTCCACGAGCATGGCGGGGTGCGGGGACTCGCTGTGGCAGCACGTATATCACCCCGCGCGCCTGCTCGTGCTTCAGGACTGCGTGACCGTGACCGGCACGATCGTGGATGCCACGGCAAACCAAGCACAGCATCAGCCGGACGGTGTGCGTCACGAGGCGGACGGCGACACCCACGGCTGGCTCAAGGTCGATTCGCAGTTCGCGAATCTGATCAACGCCGGTAATTCGTCGGCCGAAGACGGCAATCTCGTGTTCGAGATCGTGTGCCACTACACGGTGTCGCAGGCGGATGCGAAGCCGAGCTGTCTCTCGTTCACGGATCACACGGTCATTCCGCCCGTCGGTGCGCATGTCGCGATGACGGGGACGCTCGTGAAGGAGACGAATCACCAGCATTGGAACGAGATCCATCCCGTATCCCGGATCGTACGGCAATAGGACGACCCCTCTAACGCGGAGCGGTGTTATGGACGAGCTGAAGCCCGGCGGCGTGGTGGTGCGCGGGAGCGCGAAGGGATGGGCGCAACGGATTGCGGTGGGTCGCCATCGCCTCAACGCCGATGAGCCGGTCAGTGCCGGTGGCACGGACACCGGACCCGGCCCGTACGATCTTCTGCTCGCGGGGCTTGGCGCCTGAACGTCCATGACCATCGCGCTGTATGCGCGAAGGAAAAGCTGGCCGCTCGAGGAGGTGACGGTGAACCTCCACCATTCGCGGATTCACGCGGACGACTGCGCGGAGTGCGAAACGAAGCAGGGCATGCTCGATCACATCGAGCTCGAGGTCGCACTGGACGGCGACCTGACGGACGAGCAGCGGCAGCGGCTGCACGAGATCGGGAACAAGTGTCCCGTGCACCGGACGTTGACGTCGGAGATCCACATCAAGTCGGTGCTGGTGTGAAACGCCTTACCCCCCGAGCGTGTGCCCGGTACGCGCCCGGCGGAACCCCCACCCGCGCCCTGAATGCCCGCGTGAAGTGACTCTGGTCGTGGTATCCGAGATCGAGGCCAAGCCGCACGAGCGGAATGTCGGTATCCACCAGGAGCCGGCAGGCGTGCGCGATACGGCGCGTTTGAACGTACTCACCGGGGCTGCACCCCCGATGCGCCCGGAACACGCGCACCATATGCATCGGGTGTACGTCCGCTTCCCGAGCCAGCACCGCGAGGCTCGGCGGTCGCCGGAGCTCGGACTCGAGCCTATCGCGTACGCGACCGAGCCACGCGGGAGCCACGAGATTCTTGAGCGGAGGGGCGGGGCGCCGCCCGAACGCCGTCAGGAGGAACGCTTCGACATCGAGCGACGTCGCGGCCCCGGAGCGCAACGTTCGATACAGAAGCAGTCCTCCCCAGGCGGGCTGTCCACCGAACGCGCTCCACGGGCGCACCGTATCCAGCCCCGCCTCCCCGAACCATTCCAGCGCTCCACTCTCGATCTCGAATAGGAGGCACCGGGCGCCCGCCGTGCCGAAGACGTTCGCATGGGGCGTGAATGGCGGCACGTAACAGCTGTACCCGGCCGCCGCCGGAGAATGGCGCGAGCCGATCGTGTCCACTACCGAGCCAGCCAGAGTGACGCACGCATACCCGGTGACATGCCAGTGCTCGGGAACGGCGAGACCTGCGGCGTAGCGTGATTCGCGGACAGTCACGCCGTGAGCGGCCGTGTAGCGCACATTGTCGGCGCGCGCAGAGAGGGTAGTTTGGTCCACTGTCCCGCAAGCATACCCCCTGATTCGACCGGCGATCAAGCTTACCCGGCCGGGTAGAGGCGCGGAGTGGCACGGCTCATCGATGTCGTATCCGACACGACGCGCGGGCAAGCTGACGACGCATCGGTGCCGGGCGGCGACGGCAGGGACTCGGTCGTGAGCCACACCTTGAAGAACGCGGTCAACGGGCGCCCGCAACCGCGCTCCATGGCACGCTCGAAGTCCGCCGCCGCCACGAGGCCATAGGTGTGCTCGTGGACGTAACCCTTGAGCGCCGCGAAGAAGCGGTCATCGCCCAGGAGATGGCGCAGCGCGTCGAGCATCAGTGCGCCCTTGAAGAAGGTCGTCGCACCAAACATGTGATCGAGGTCAGTCGAGTCAGCGACGGTGAGCGCGCCGGTGAATTGCCGGGCGCGAGCGGCTTTGATGTCCTCGTCGTAGGCGGCCCGACCAGCGACATGCTCCTTCCAGAGCATGGCCGCGTACGTCGCCAGACCTTCATTGAGCCACGCGTCGGACCAGGTTCGCACCGAGAGCGAGTTTCCGAACCACTGGTGCGCGAGCTCGTGCGCCAGGATCCACTCGTTGCGGCGATCGCCCGTCACAAAGCGCGGGCCCAGGCTCGGAATCGTCTGATGCTCACGGAAGCTCTGCGTCGTGAACTCCGCAACGCCGTACTTCTCGTCCGCGAACGGGTAGGGACCTAGCAGCTCGCTGAAGAAGGCGAGGATCTGCGGGAGGCGCGCGAAATCAAATCGAGCCTTGGTGCTGTCGTCGGCGAACACGTAGAAGCGCAGGGGGATGCGCCTCTCGGCGGCTTGGACCGAGTCGTCGAGCTCCGCGTACGCGCCGACGGCGATCGAGATGACGTCGGGGTAGATGGGATGACGCGTTGCCCAATGATACGTGACCCAACGGTCCGGTCCGGTGGAGCGCGAGACGAGCCGGCCATTGGAAACGGCGGTGAGCGGCGTCGGAACCGTGACGATCACATCGGCGGAATCGGCTTTGGCGAGGGTGGACCCGGGCGCCGGCCACCACGAGCGCGCCGAGTAGGGAAGTCCGTACGTGGATGCCGCCGGCGTCCCCGCATGCGGCTCCATCGATAGTGCCGGTGGAGTGGCCCTCCCGTGATAGAACACTTGCACTACCCCTGAACGCGACGGCGGGCTCGGCAGAGCGAACGTCACGGTGTCGCCCCGCCGGAAGACGGTCGCCGGTACGCGATTGGACAGAATCGAATCGATGACGAGCGCCGGTGCCGCGAAGAGTCGCTCCGAGGGGATGGTCGCGAACGGGGCGGTCGCGATCCAGGCGTCACCCTGAATCGTTCCTTGCGCCGGGTCGAGGCGGACCGTCAGCCGATAATAGACGCCGTACGACGGCACGGCCTGGGAGCCTCGCTGACCCGCGCTAGCGCACCCGACCGAGAGCGATACGATCAGCGCCCGGCCGGCGGCACGCATTTGTCCCCCAAGTCGAGTCAGCATCACGACGCATAATGGAGATGGGACGCGGGCCTTGCGTCTTGTACGATCCAAGCGCCGGTTCAGTCCCCCGACCGGCCGAATGGGATCTGAAGGCGACTGGAGTCGCGCAGCGCGGTGCGCACCTTGGCTTCGTCCATCCACTCGGGATGGGGAGCAAGTGGTGGCGGCGCGCCAGGCGTGACCAAGGCCGGGACGTGCTTGCGCAGCGCGGCCTCGGCGAGCCAGTACCCGTGGTTCTCGAGCACCGCCGCCTCCGCATCTGAAAACGCGTCCAGGTCCGTGCGGATCCGGGAGATCACGTCCATAGCGAGCGCCTTGGTGTAGCCCGGGTAGCTGGTGTCGTAACTCGACGGAGCGCTCCCCACGCCCCAGTACGTGCCGCCGAATTCGTTGCTTTTGAAGCTGTCGATCAGCCAGCGGACGCGCACCGCGTGCGCCTGGTTCTGAACGATCGCCGAGTAGCGCTCGACGCGCCAAATGAGGCCGCGGTCCTCGCTCACGTCGAACGGTGCGCCGCCGTCCGAAACGAGCACGACCTGATGCGACTTCCACACCGGCTCGAGCCCCAGATTGTCGTAATCCCCGCCGTCCGTGAGGCGCATGCCACGGACCAGTCCGTCCCGGCGGCGCCCCGCGGGGTATCGCCCGCCGGTAAAGTGCGCCGGATCGAGGCGCAGCTTGCGGGGATTGAAGATCGGCGGGAAACACGACGAGCACGCCACCGCGAGCGCGAGCGACCAATCGGCGGGCGGTGGAGAGGTGTACCCGACCTGGAAGTCGCCGCCGCGGTCGCGCTCGAACACCCAGTTCACGCCGAACTGCATGTCGGTCGCGCACAGCACGAAGGTGGGTCGCGCCGGGAGGGCCGTCAGGCGGAGCGGCGTCAAGTGCGCCGCGTACGCCCGCTCCAGCGCGCGCACGCCGGTGTCGCTGCGGAACCAGTTCCATGGGAGCCAACGCGCGAACACGGCGGCGGTCCGCCGGTCGCGCGACGTGAACGCCCTGAGCGGGGCGACGACATCGCGATCCCAGTCCAGTGGAGCGGCGCTGGCGAGCCCTGTGGCAAGCGCGGCCGCGGTGATACTCCCGCCTGAGACAGACGAGATGGTCTCGAGCGTAGAGATCACGCCGAGCTCGTTGAGGCGTCGCAGTGCACCCAGGTGAAAGAGTGTGGCGCGGAATCCACCCCCCGAGAGGCACAGGCCCACGCCCGAGCGAGCATCGGAATCGGCACCAGGAGCGAGGGGAGCGATCAGGCATTCCTCCGCGCGAAGCGGGTCGTACAACCGTACGTTTGCCCGACGTTTTCGAGCAAGCCCCAGGCGTCGATGACCGGGGACGTTGTTCACGTTCTCCGACGCCGGGAGTGATCCGCCGCTGAAGCCGCGACTCGGCGTCTGCCGCTCAAGCGGCCGTGTTACGCTCGTTTACGAGCAGGTGCCGAGCCGCGAGTTCACTCGCGCACCTCGGCCCGCCTGACGTTGTGTGAACGACATCCTTAGCAAATACGAGTAGATTTAGTGCGTCGAGCGCGCCTCTCGAACCTCATGATGCCAGTTCTTCCAGTCAGAGCAGGGCGAGTTCGAGCTCGACGTCGACACTGAGACGTGAAGTAAGGAGGGTTGGGACATGTTCCTGAAGACTCTGGCCTGGGTTTGCGCAAGCGCCGTCCTGGGAGGCAGCGTGGGGCGTGCACAGGTCCCGGCATTTGCGGCGGAATCGCGCACCCCAGCCGCCGCTGGTGAACAGACAGCCGTTCTCGCGGGAGGCTGCTTTTGGGGCGTGGATGCCGTGTTCAAACACGTGAAAGGTGTTTCTCGCGTGGTCTCGGGTTATTCGGGAGGAAGCGGAGCCACCGCCACGTATCCGGCGGTCAGCACCAGTGCGACGGGCCACGCGGAGTCGGTGCAAATCACCTACGATCCGGCGCAAATCTCCTATAGCCGGCTACTGCAGGTTTTCTTTTCGGTAGCACACGATCCCACCGAATTGAACCGCCAGGGTCCCGATGTAGGGAGCCAATACCGCTCGGCAATCTTCTACGCGGACGATACGCAGAAACAGATCGCGCTCCACTACGTCGATCAGCTCAACAAGGCGAGTGTGTTCTCGCATCCAATCGTGACCCAGATACTTCCGCTCGAGCAGTTCTATCCTGCCGAGGAGTATCACCAGAACTTTCTCGCCCGTCACCCTCACGACGCCTACATCGTCTTCAACGATCTGCCCAAACTACGGCAACTGGAGAAACAGTTCCCCGAGCTGTATAGGCAATAGGCTTCACGGACCGATCGAATCTCGAGCCTGTGCCGGCACCTGCAACGCCGGCACGCCGGATCGTCGCAGCAGAACGTTGAGCGCGGGGAGGTCGCTCGTGAGCACGCGCTGCCAGCGCCGGGCCGCCACACTCAGGCGATCGCGGAGCTCGGCGAACACGGCACGCGCCTGTTCCGTGGGCGCGCGATCCGCGCTCTGCACGACGGTCTCGAGGGCAGCCAGCTCCGCGCCCACACTTCGCACGGCCGGCGTCAGGGTGTCCATCGCCCCCTCAAACGCGCCGATCCGCGCACGCGCCGCGCGGTCGAGCGTTCGCGGTGAGCGAAGCTGGCGCTCGAGGCTCTCCAGGCCGCGGTGCACCAGCTGTTGCTCCGCCATCGCTCGCCAGATCCCGAGCGCGAGTTCGAGCTGGCCCGCGAGGGTGGAATCGGCAGCGCGAACTCGTGGATCGAGCTCCACCCGAAGCGATTGCGTATAGGTTCGCCCCTCGACGCTCAAGCGCACCTGATACGCTCCGGGCAGGACGAGTGGTCCTTGCGGCTCGAGCACCGTTCCCTGGCCCGCGACGGTGGCGATGCTGTACCCGTACTGCTCGGCCGGGGGCGGCGGATAACGGAGGTCCCACACGAAGCGGTTCAGCCCGACGTCCCGACTGGGCGGATCCGCCCGCGGCAGCCACTCGTCGGCGATCTGCGGCGGCTCCGCGGGCGGGGAGGCGCGGTCGTCGCTCGAGAACCGACGGACGAGGCCGCCCCGCGCGTCCCGGATCTCGAGGGTGAGAGACCCGGCGGGAACAGACGCGAGCAGGTAATCGATCACCGCGCCCGTGCCAGGATTGAAGCCCTGCGGCTCTTCGGGCGGCAGCGGAGTGTCGTTGCTGACGCTCCGGCGCAGCCGGACCGCGGGGGCGGGAGCGAACAGGTGGGCGGGCTCGAGCCGCACGGCGTCGGAAAGCTGCCGCAACGGCGTCAGGTCATCGAGGATCCAGAACGAGCGTCCATGCGTCGCCGCGATGAGATCATGACCGTGGACCGCGAGGTCTCGCACCGATACCGTCGGCAAGTTGAGCTGGAGTGACTGCCAGTGCTCGCCGTCGTCGAAGGACACGTAGACGCCCGTCTCCGTGCCGGCGTACAGCAAACCCGCGCGGACGGGATCGGCGCGGACCGCCTGCACGTACGCTTGCGGAGCGATTCCCGCAACGCTCCGCCTCCAGTGCGCCCCGCCGTCCCGCGTCCGGTAGATGTACGGCGCGAAGTCGTCGACCCGGTGCCGGTCCACTGCCGCGTACGCCACCGCCGTATCGAACGGCGAGGCCTCGAGCAGGCTGATCGCGCTCCAGGGGGGCAAGCCCTGAGGTGTCACGTTCTGCCAATGCCGGCCGCCGTCCGAGGTCCGGTGAATCAGCCCGTCGTCCGAGCCGACCCAGAGGAGCCCGGCCGCGAGTGGCGAAGGAGCGATCGCGTACACGACGCCGTACCCGCGCGCCGCGGCATTCCCGACCGTGGTCGGGCCCGTGTCGGCGGTGGCTCGCGGCGCACCACCCGTCAAATCGGGGCTGATCGCCTCCCAGCGCTGCCCGCCGTCTCGCGTGCGCAACACCATCTGCGCGCCGAGGTAAAGCGCATGGCGGTCGACACGATCGAACACGATGGGTGACGTCCAGGTGAACCGATACTTCCGCTGGGGCATCGGCACGCCGAAGGTCGACACGGGCCAGGGCGAGATGTCCTGCGACTGGCCGGTGACGCGGTCGAACCGGTGCACGCCGCCATACGTGTCCCCACCGTACACGATGTCGGAGTCGAGCGGGTCGGGCGCGATGTAACCGCTCTCGCCCGCGCCCACGGGTGCCCAGTCGCGGAACGTGATCTCTCCGAAATCGCTACGGCTCTTCACCGCCGCGGTGCCCGCGTCTTGCTGAGCGCCGTAGACCCGGTACGGAAAAGCGTCATCGGTGACCACGTGGTAGAACTGCGCGGTGGGCTGGTTGAACCAGCTGCTCCAGGTGCGCCCGCCGTCGAGGCTGATCGCGGCGCCTTGATCGCTTCCCACGATCATGCGCACCGGGCTCCGCGGGTCCACCCACAGTTCGTGGTAATCATCGCCGCCCGGCTGTCCCTTGAGTACGACGAACGTCTTGCCGCCGTCGGTCGACTTGAGGAGCGCCACGTTCGGTACGTACACGACGTCGGGATTCCGGGGATCGACGGTGACCCGGCAGAAATACCAATTGCGACTCGTCAACCGCGGATCGGTCCCCGCGACCTGCCATGTCGCGCCCTTGTCGTCCGAGCGGTACAGTCCCGCTCCCCCCTTTGCACCGATCAGCGCGTACACGCGGCCGCCCCGACCGACCGCGAGACCGATGCGGCCGAGCGGACCCACAGGAAGACCGTGCCCGCTGAGGGGCGTCCAGGTCGCGCCGCCGTCGGTGGACTTGTACAGGCCGCTCCCCGGTCCTTCGTCGGGCGGGTACTGCTCCCAAGGCGTGCGGCGCGCCTGGTACAGGGCCGCGTACACGACCTGTGGATCGCCCGGATCCGCCGCCAGGTCGATGGCGCCGACGTCGGGATTCTGGTGCAAGACCTTTGCCCATGTGCGCCCGCCGTCGGTGGAGCGAAACACGCCGCGCTCGGTGTTCGGCCCGTAGGCATGGCCGAGCGCGGCTACAAGGACCACGTCCGGGTTTCTGGGATCGATGAGGATCCTCCCGATGTGGCGGGTGTCTTCGAGGCCAAGCGACCGCCAGTGCGCGCCGCCGTCCGTAGACTTGTAGACGCCTGCGCCGTACGTGATGTCCGAGCGGATCGACGCCTCGCCCGTCCCGACGTAGATGACGCTCGAGTCGGAGGGCGCGACGGCGAGCGCGCCGACGGAGGCGATCGGCTGGTCGTCGAACAGCGGCTCCCAGGTGACGCCCGCGTTCCGGGTGCGCCACACGCCGCCGTCCACGGCTCCGAAGTAAAAGGTCGCCGCGTCGCCGGGCACACCGGCGACCGCCAGCACGCGGCCACCGCGGTGGGGGCCGATGAGCCGCCACCGCAATGCGCCATACGCGCTCGGCGGGATGGTCTGGGCTGGTGCCGACCAGGCAGATGACGTCGCGATGCTGAGCAAGAGGCAGAATGTGGCTGCGCGGTTCGATCTCATGCGTGAGAAGATGTCGGGCCCGGCGCTACCGCAGCAAGCGCACGGACGTGCGACTCTCGGGGGGAGCCCCCGCATCTATAGGAGATACCGTCACCGTCTTCCTAGTCCCTATGCCCAACGCCCGAATCCTGGTGCTCGCCGCGGCGGGCCTCCTTCTCTTGGCCGGGCGGTCCCAACCGCGCTGGAAGAACGCCGTCATTGCCTATGTGACGCCGTACAGCGAGATGAACGACTTCAGCGGCACGGTCCTCATCCTGCGGGAAGGCCACGACTCGGTGGTCGTGGGGTTCGGCTTCGCGGACCGCGCGCGCGGCATTCGCAACGGCCCCGCGACGCGCTTCGGGATCGGCTCACTCACCAAGACGTTCACCGCCGCGGCTATTGCCATCCTGCATGAGCGCGGACTGCTCTCGCTCGACGACACCT
Organism: Gemmatimonadales bacterium; assembly: GCA_035943095.1. Classification (GTDB taxonomy): domain Bacteria; phylum Gemmatimonadota; class Gemmatimonadetes; order Gemmatimonadales; family GWC2-71-9; genus AG41. The sequence continues at coordinate 29,103 of DASZCN010000115.1, forward strand.
TGGGCAAGTTCATTCCCGGGTTTCCCCATGGTGGCGAAATCACGATCCGGCATCTCCTCGCCCACGCTTCCGGCGTCCCGGACTACCACTCCCTTCCCGACTTTCCAGCTCGCCGCCCCCGCCCCACCACGCTGGCCGAGTTTGCCGCCTGGATCGGCACGAAACCGCTCGACTTCCGTCCCGGTGAGAAGGACTCCTACTCGAGCTCGGGATATGCGCTTCTCGCGTACGTGATCGAGCGGGTCTCCGGTGTGTCCTACGGCGAGTTCCTGCGCCGCAATGTGTTCGAGCCGCTCGGTATGACGAGCACGGGTGACCTGAGCGACGGACGGCCGGTCGCCGGCTTGGCGACGGGCTACGACCCCGGCTTCCCACCGGCGGGCGTTCAGCCGCCCCCGCACATGTCGGCTACGTGGCTCGAGGGCTCCGGGTCGATCTATTCGACGGTGGGCGATCTGCTTCGCTGGGCGCGGGCCGTTCGTGAGGATCGACTATTTCGACTCGGTGCACTGGAGTACCCCTACGGGTGGGGGAAGCGCAAGTGGCTCACGCGCGATGTAATCGAGCAGGACGGGCGCATCGCCCTCGGGTACGCGTCGCACATCTCCATCTATCCCAAGGACTCAGGTATCGTCGTGATCCTCGGGAACATTCAGTCGGCGGCGACCGATCGGATGCGGACGGACCTTGCAGCCATCGCCTTCGGCGAGCCCTATCAGGTACCCGAGGTGCGCTCGAGCGGCAATCCCGCACCGACGCTGCTGCGGCAGTATGCCGGCCGCTACGAAGTAGGACCTGCCTTCGTGATGACGGTCCGAGCGGAAGGACCGCGCCTTTCGCTCGCCGGACCCGAGGGAGACTACCTTCCTCTCGATCCCGAGTCCGACAGCACATTTTTCTTTCGTGCCCTGTACGTTCCAATCCGCTTCGAGCGGGACTCGAGCGGCAGGGTGATCGACCTCAAGTGGGGCGGGCAGTTCACCTGTAGAAGGGTCGACTAGCGCCAAGTCGGTTCGAGCGACAGGTGCATGCCGGTGTGCGCGCGCCACGGGTCAGTGGGGCGGCTGTTCATTAGATTGGGGCCCACGATGAAGGTGGTCCTCCAGACGCCCACCCAGCTGGTCGTGCACGAAGGCGCGCTCAAGACCGTCGTGCTGGGCACCATTTTCGTGGCGGTGGGGGGCGGCGTGATCACCCTCAGGCTCGCCTACCCCTCAGGCTGGACCGGGAACGCGGGGCCCTGGCTGATCTATCTCGTGGGCGCCGTGTTCGTCGCGGTAGGGATCGCGACTCTCGTCTACTCTGCCGACCGCCGCTATGTGATCGATCGCAGCGCGGGAAGCGTGCGAATCGTCGTCCAACGCCTGGCGCACCGGACGACCGACGAGTACCCGCTCGCGGACCTGAAGGACGTGGTGCTCGAGCGCTCGGCCGGCGGCTCGCGCCAGTCGAACCCGTTCTTCCGCCTCGTGTTTCTCACGCAGTCAGGCGGGCGCGTTCCCTGGACGCCGTACAGCACCCTCGACGACGGCCCGCTCGCGGCATGCGCGTCCGCGGTACGTATCTTTTGCGGCTGGGCGGGCGGGCCGGGAGAAGCCAAGGTGAGCCCCCTCGCCGCGGCACCCGTCTCCGGGAGCGTGAGCGGTCATCCCGTCGCCACGAACTGGGGGTGCGTGGGCGGGTTCCTCGCGATATTCGTCGCCGTTGGGCTGGGGCTGTTCGCATCGGAGGTGTATCGCACGGCCACCTGGCAGCCCGTGAGCGCCCGGATCCTGTCGACCGACATCAAGGCCGTCCGGGGCGACAAGGGGACCTCGTATACCCCGGTGGTCCGCTACCTCTATTTGGTCAACGGCAGGCAATACGAGTCCAAGCAGGTGCTTCCCCTCACCATCTCCGCGAGCTACGGGTGGGCGGTAAAGCTGCGGGACCGCTTCCGGCCCGGTGAGATCGTGACCGCATACGTCAGTCCGAACCGGCCGTCGAGCGCCTTCCTCGTGCGCGAGCTGAGCTTACTGCCTCTCCTGTTCGTGGCGGTCCCATTGGCGATGGTCGGCGTGCTGGCTTGGTTCGCAGGCATGCAGCGCCGTCAGCTTGCGGCGACGGTCCGGTATCCGGTGCCTGTGGTGGACTGGGGGGGGGGCCCCTAACGACGGCGTTCTTCCGGAGGGATCGAATCGTGGAACCGAATGCAGTGACGGTGTTGGGCGGTTGGGAGAGCTTCTACGTAATCATCGGCTCGTCGGCCGCGGCACTCACCGGTCTACAATTCGTCGTGGTCGTGCTCGGCGCCGAGGCGCGTTCCATCGGCTCCGGCGAGCAGGTGGGCGCGTTCGGCACGCCCACGATTGTGCACTTTTGTGTCGTCCTGCTCATCGCGGCGATCCTGAACGTGCCGTGGCGCGCGGTTTCGAGCGCCGCGATCTCCCTCGGCTTGTGCGCCGGCGGGGGAATGACCTACATGCTGATCGTGATTAGGCGGGCGATCAGGCAGAACGCGTATAAGCCGGTGCTCGAAGACTGGATCTGGCACTGCGGTCTTCCATTCGTCGCGTACCTGACGCTGCTCGGGGCAGCCCTGTTCCTCCGGCGCGACCCGCCACGGAGCCTCTTGGTGACGGGCGTGACGGCGCTCCTCTTGCTCTTCATCGGCATTCACAACGCGTGGGATGCCGTCGTCTACATCGCCACGCAGCAGCCGCAACACACCGAGGGTTCCAACAAGAAGTAGCTACGCGTGCTTCCCACCGGCCTCGAGCAACGCGCGAACCTGGGCGAGCAGCTCGCTCGCGGTCCACGGCTTCGTCACGAACGCCACGTGGGGATCCTGGCCCACGGTCTTCCGGAAGTTGGGCGCGGGAAACCCGCTCATGAACAACACGCTCAGCCCGCGCAACTCGCCGCGGATCGCCTCGTACATTTCGAACCCACTGAGCTTGGGCATCACGACGTCCGTGATGACGAGCTGCAGTCTCGCGCGGTGCGCGCGGAAGGCATCGAGTCCCTGCTGACCGTCCACGGCGGTCACGACCCGGTAGCCGACCTTCGCCAAGAGCTGCTGCGCGGCCAGGCGCATGGTCTGATCGTCCTCCACCAATAAGATCATTTCGGTTCCGCCGGGCAGCCCTTCGTCGGCTGCCTCCTCGACGTCGGACCCGGCGCGATCGCGGACGGCGGGGAAGTACACCTTCGCCGTGGTCCCCTGCCCCACCTCGCTGTACAAGTGGAGGTATCCGCGGTGCTGCTTCACGAGGCCGTACGCCATCGACATGCCGAGGCCGGTCCCGACGCCGACGGGCTTGGTGGTGAAGAACGGCTCGAACACTCGAGCCATGGTCTGAGCGTCCATTCCCACGCCGGTGTCGCTCAGCGCGACGCTGACGTACGATCCGGGCTCGACCCAGGCGTGGAGCGGGCGATCGGCGGCGCCGAGGCGCGCCCGCCGAACCTCGACGTGGAGGGTGCCACCTTTCGGCATCGCGTCCCGCGCGTTGGTCACGAGGTGCAGCAGGATCTGATTCACTGCCGCCGGATCGGCCTCGACGACGCCGGCCTCTTCATCCACCTCGAACTGCACGTCGATCTTGGCCGGAAGCTGGCGGCGGAGGGTATCGAGCGCGTCGCTCACGAACTCGGTGAGGATCAGGGGCTGGAGGTCGAGCGTCCGGTGCCGGCTGAAGCCGAGGAGACGCTGGGCCAGCTCGGCACCACGCTGGGCCGTGTCCTTGAGCGCGTCGAGGTCCTTGTTGGCGGGAAGCGACTGGCCCAGCGTGGCGGTGCGCGCCAGGATCGCGGTGAGGAGCTCGTTGAATTGTTGCGCGATGGCGCCGGTCAGCCGGCCGACCGTCTCCATCTTCTCGGCCTGCTTCAATGCCCGCTCACGCGCGAGCTGCGCGGCGAAGTCGTCGGCGGCCATTGGCGTCAGAGGATGGCTGTATGTGCCGGCGCAGTCAACCCCATCGGGTGCTCACCCTAGTCGTCGCGCTACCCACCCTGTCGTAGGCCTGAAAGAAAGCGAAAGGCCGTGGTCGCACCGAGTACTTGACAGACGACCGAGTTGGGGAGCCTCTTTTGCCTTTTCGCGGTGTAAGCCAATGCTCCCACGCAGGCGACAGGAGTTCACGCATACCTTGTCCGCTCCCGATGCGGTGGAGCGGGAGTGCGTGGCGCGCATTCGGCTCGGCGACGAGGGCGCGTTCGAATCGCTGTTCCATGCCTACTACGCTCGACTGTGCGATTTCGCGCAGAGCTACGTGCGCTCCCCCGATGTCGCGGAAGAGCTGGTGCAAACCGTGTTCTTGCGGATCTGGGAACATCGCGCGACCTGGGAGCCGATAACCGGCGCGCGCGCGTATCTCTTCGCCGCCTGTCGCAACCAAGCGCTGGGCTTGCTCAAGCACCAGCGTGTCGTCGCGCGGGTAGCCCGCCGCGCTACCCGTGAGGGCATTCCGCTCGGCATCGCCGCCGCTCGGGTGGGGCCGGACGACGCGCTACAGGCTTCCGAACTGGCGCGCGTCCTCCGCGACGCCGTCGACAAGCTGCCCGAGCGACGTCGGCTCGTGGTGATCCTCCGCTGGCAGCAGCAAATGAGCCACGCGGAGATCGCGCGGGTGTTAGGCATCTCGGTGAAAACGGTTGAGGTGCAGATGGGGCGCGCCTTTGCGTTCTTCCGCCGCCAGCTCGCACACCTCCGGCGCTAGGATGCCCACAATCAGGGGCACGTAGGGGGTTCTGCCCGCTTTGGTGTTGTTCCGGTATATGGACTGGAACAGCATCGATTGGGAACGGTTGGACCGTTTCGTGGCCGGTCGGGGTGCGCCGGACGAGATGGCCGCACTTGGGGCCTGGGTCAACTCCGATCCTGAGCTGCGCGCGCTGGCCTCCCTTCTGCGAGCCGTCGGAGAGCCATCAGGCGCGGACCGGCGGGAATGGGACGTACGCTCCGCGTGGCAGCGCCTGCACCGTCGCATGGGCGCTCCGCCGCTCCAGCTCGGGCCGCTCGCTGCGCACCCTGGCGCTTCCCCGCTACGTCGCGCGCTCAGTGCCGCGGCGGTGCTGGTCCTCGTCGCTTTGGCGTCTCTGTGGTTCGTCGCGCGGTGGCGCGGCGACACGATCCCACCGCGCGATTTTGCCACTCGACGCAGCCAGACAGCGGTGCTCGAGCTGCCCGACGGTAGCCGCGTCATGCTTGGGCCCGCGAGTAGTCTGCGCTTTCGGGACCGCGGGGTTCTGGGTGTCGGCAGCTCGCGGGACGTCTACCTCGAGGGTGAAGCGTACCTCGAGGTCAAACACGACGCGATCCGACCGTTTCGGGTCCACACCGCCGCCGGTTTCGTCGAGGACGTCGGGACCGAGTTCCTCGTCAGCGCGTACCCGGAGGTCCCCGGGATGCGCGTCGTTGTGGCCACAGGGATGGTGGCGCTGTACGGTACGCCCCCATCCATCGCTCGACGGCCGCTCCTGACCCTGGCGCACGGCGACGTCGCAGACCTCGCGGTGAGCGGCGTCGCCACGGTGACCCACGACGTAAACCTTGCGCCCTACCTCGCCTGGACCCACGGCGACCTCGCGTTTGACGGCGCGCGCCTGGGTGACGTTATACCGGCCCTCGAGCGTTGGTACGACATCGAGATCCGGCTCAGTGACAGCTTGCTCGCCGAGCGACGCGTGACGGCGACGTTTCGTCGCGAGTCGCTTTCCCAAGTCCTGGAGCTCCTTGCGCTCTCGCTCGATGTGCACGTGCAGCGCGAAGGACGCACCGTGCTCCTCACGTCCTCCGCCGGGTCCCGTCCGTGACCCGAGCAGCGAACTGTCATGGGAGGCACCCTATGCGCTTGCTCTGGCGTTCCTGCTACACGTGGCTGTTGGTTCTCGCACTTGCGCCGCCAACCTCCGCACAAGTTGCCGCGGACAGCGCGGTGACTCGCGGCCCGCGCTTCCTCCTTGCGGCAGCGCGCCCGCAGCCGGTCGACATCAGTCGCACGCCGGTCCTGAGGGAGCGACTCACCTTGGACTTGAGGGACGTGCCGCTGAAGTCGGCCCTCCGGACGATCTCGGCTCAGTCCGGCCTGGAGCTCGTCTACAGCGATGACGTGCTGCCCGTCGGCACCCTGATCCGGCTTCGGGCGGACGGCATTACCGTCGCCGCGGCCCTCACGGACGTTTTGATCGACGCCGACGTGGATGTCGTGTTCAACCAGTCCGGGCGAGCGGCCTTGGTGCGACGCGCGCCAAGCGCGGTGCTCCAGCGCGGTCGCGTGAGCGGACGGGTGACCGATGCCAGAACCGGGCTAACGATTGTCGGCGCGAGCGTCGTGCTCGAGGGCACTTCCTGGCACGCGACAACCGACGACGGTGGCCACTATCGGATTGCCGATGTGTCGCCAGGTGCCTACACCATCAGCGCGAGCCGCATCGGGTACGCCAAGGCAAGCCAGCCCGTGACAGTGGTAGCGGATCAGGAGGCCACCGCCGACCTCGCCTTGCGGGCTGCGGCAACGGTGCTGGACCAGGTGGTGGTCACGGCGACGAAAACCGCGGCCAAGATCCAGGATGTACCGGCGGCCGTCGAGGTGGTCGACAGCGCCGCCATTGCCAACGCCGGAGCGAAGACCGTGCTCGAGGCGTTGCGAAGCGTGGCGGGCGTCACCGACGCGTCGTACGGCGAGAACTTCCAGTCGATCCAGCTGCGGGGGCTCCCGCGGCTGGGAAACGAAAACGAAACCGTCTTGCTGCTCATCGACGGTGTGCCGCAGACCGATTCCCGCAACAGCGCTCGGCTCACGACCATGCCGATCGACAACGTCGATCAAATCGAAGTTGTGAAAGGCCCTAACTCCGCCCTGTATGGGCGTACGGCGATCGGCGGCGTGATCAATTTCATCACACGCGATCCGCCTCCGCACGCGGAGTTCCGCGCTGGGGTGCAAACCGGGGCGTGGGACTATGTGCGGGCTAACGCATCCGCCGGCGCACCAACGGATTCGGCCGGGAGCGGCTATCTCGTCTCGTGGCAGGGAGAACAACGTGAGAGCCCGCTCAGCCCCACGACCAAGCGGCACGAGTCGTCGATCTTTGGCAAGTTCAAGCAGATCATCGATCCGCGAACGCAGTTCTGGATCACCGCGAATTACGCGTCGAGTCTCGGGGGAACGCCGGCCCCAATCCCATTCGCTGCCAATGGGCAGCTCCTATCGGACGCCGACCCCAGCTTCAGTCTCTACAGCAATCTGAACCTGCCCTATGCCGCTTATAACCAGGATGAAGTTCGGGTGTCGATGCACGTCAGCCGAGATCTATCGTCGTCGGCCCGCGTCGAAGACGTGCTGGGCTATCGGCATTTCAAGTACCAGTTCGTGAATGACGGCGACTGCGTGTTGTTCGCGCCCCCGGACACGGTCGTCCTGTACCCCTTCAGCGAGGTACAGCAGGAGGATTACTACTACAATGACCTTCGACTCGAGTCGACGGTGACGACCGGCAAAACAACGCAGCATCTGCTCGTCGGCGGGAGTTTCGAGCGGAATCAAGGCCAGGCCGGCGGTGACATCGAGTATACGGATACGGTGAGTTTCGGCGTTCCGGTGATTTACAACAACCCTCAATACCCGAACGTGAACCAGCTGCTTACGTCGTCGTTCGGTCCCAACCGGTACCGCGGCGACTTCTACGGGCTCTACGTCCAGGACGAGGTCTCGTTGACCGATCGTTGGCATGTCTCCGCCGGCGCGCGCTACGATCTCAATCACCTCACCGCGGTCCGCTCAGCATCGCCGACCGTGCACGCGAGCTACACCAAAGTGAGCCCCAAAGTCGGGCTCTCATACCGTCTGCTCACCGGCGGGCAATCGGGGGGGACGGAAGTGACCGTCTACGGCCAGTACGCACGCGCGTTCCTACCACCGCGTGCCCCATCGGCATTGTCCCAAACGGATACGATCAAGCTGTTTCCAGAGGACATCAGGAACTGGGAAGCGGGCCTCAAAGCCAGCTTGCTGGAGAACCGTTTGGCCATGGAGGTGGCCGCGTTCGACATGGACCGCACCGGGATTCCTATCGTGGTGCGCGTCGTAGCGCAGGAGTTCAAGACGGTAAATGGCGGGGAGCAGAAGTTCAGCGGGGTGGAGTTCGGGCTCCAGGGGCGCCCGGCGCAGGCCGTCACTTGCTTCGCAAAATATGCCTATTACAACGGGAGATACGGAACGTATCAGTTCAACAACAACGGGACGCCCACCGATCTTAGTGGCTACCGGGTAGCGCTCTCACCCAAGCACCAGGTGGATCTTGGCCTCGACGTGACCAGCGGCGCTGGCGTGACGTTCGAGCTCGAGGGGCACTACAAGGGCTCTCGATACTTGAACAGCTTCAATACTGTCTTGCTCCCTTCGTATTTTGTAACCGACGGGCGGGTCAGCTGGCAGGTGCATCGCTACACGGCGGCGTTGGGCGCAACCAACCTGTTCGACGAAAAGTATGAGACGGACGGGGACATCACGTACGGCACGTTCGCGTTTCCCGCCGCGCCGAGAAGGCTCGTGGTCGAAGTGGGGGCAACATTCTGAGCCGGCGCAACTAGGGTCCGGGGGTGGATGCTCAAGCGCCTGAATTACCTGACTCATCGGTGGATCGGGATCGCGTTGGGAATACTGGTCTTCGTGTGGTTCGGCAGTGGGATCGTGATGATGTACTACCCCTATCCCGAGCTCACCGAGTCCCAACAGCTGAGTCTGCTGCACGGCTTCGCGCTCGACACCAGCGTGATCGGGGTCAGGCGGGCCGTGCAGGTGTACGCCACGCGGGACTCCGTCACAGCGGCGCGGTTGGAGCTATGGGACGGGCACCTCGTGTACGCCCTGATGCGAGACCACCGCGGGGGCACCCAGGACGTCGCTCGGATCGACGCCCGTGATGGCCATTTACTCACGCCGATCTCCTCGGAGACCGCCACTCGAGTCTCACGTGCCATCGTAGGCCCGCTTGCCCCCCTGGAGCGGGTCGAGCTGCTCCCTCGGAGCGATCATTACTTCATGGGGAGCGAGCAGCGCTGGGCATTCCCGGTCTATCGAGTGCGTTTTGGAGACAACGCCAGCACAGCCGTCTATGTGTCCCGAAACTCCGGCGCTCTACCCGCCGTCGTCACCCGAGTCACCCGCGTAACGACGTGGTTGGGCACGGTCCCGCACTGGCTCTATTTCATGTGGTTGTATTACGACCACCCTGACGCCTGGCTGTGGGTGAACCTCGTGCTACCGGGTGTTGCCGTCGGCCTCGCGGTGACCGGAATTGTCCTCGGCGTCTATCAACTATTCCCCAGGCGGCGGCGCGGCGAGTGGCGTGTCAGCGGATACCACGGGATGTCGTTGTGGCACCACGTTGCCGGCGTCGTCTTCGGGCTATTGGTACTGACGTGGGCGTTGAGCGGCTTGCTCGAGGTCTTGGGTGTCGGTAACGATCCCCGGCCGGGACAGGCGGAGCGGGCTCGTGGAGGAACCGTGCACTGGGCGGCGATTCGCGTCGGCGAGGCGGCAGCGTTGGCCACGGTGCGCGCGGCGGCCGGGGCACCCGTAATGCTCAAGGAGATCGACCTGCGCCAGCTCGACGGACATCCGGGCTACAGGTTCCTCCTCGAGGATGGGCGGACGTATTGGGTCGACGCGGAAACCGGGGTGCTCCGCGGAGAGTTGACGCGTGACGCTGTGAGGCAGGTCGCGGGGCAGGTACTCGGCACCGGCGTCCAGGTGTCCAGCATCGAGCGCGTCGATAAGTACGACGCCTATTACTACGCGCGACACGGACGGGAGAAACACCTACCGGCATGGCGCGTAAAGTTCGACGACGCCGATCATTCGGTGCTCTACCTGGACACCGTCAGCGGCGCTCCCGTCGGCTTCGTCGATGCGGCCACGCGCTCTTGGCGCTGGTGGCGTGACGGGTTACACGACCTGGACTTTCCGGCACTCAACAACCGGCGACCTTGGTGGGATCTGGTGGTCCTGCCCCTCATGATCGGCGGCACCATTTCAGCTATCACGGGGATCTGGCTCCTCTGCCGCCGCCTGTGGCGCATGACCGACGCCTGACCTACCGCACCTCCCGTCCGCCGCGACGGTTGTCGATCACGAAACGGCTTCTGGCGGGCATGGCGACGCGCGGCAGCGTGCGCGCGTCGACGAGCGCCGTATCTGTGATGACCTCGTTGCGCCACAGGAGATACGCGACGAGGCTGTATACCTCGTTGGGTGCGAGCGAGCCTGGGGAGCTCAAGGGCATCGCGCGGTCGATGTAGTCGTAGAGGGTGGTGGCGTACGGCCAGTAGTTGCCGATCGTTCTCACCAGCGTGGGGTCGCGGCCGAAGGGGAAGCCAACACGCGGCTCTCGGCCGACCATGGGATCGGCGGGCCCTTCTCGCCCCGTGGCTCCATGACAACTGGCGCAACGACTCGCGTAGATCGCCGCGCCGTCGCGCGCGGTACCCGAGCCCGGAGGGAGGCCCTTACCATCCGGCCGGACTGAAATGTTCCAGGCCGCGATCTCGTCGGCCCTCGCCGGTCGCCCGAATCCGAACCGTGCTGGAGGACCAGAGCCGAGCGTAGCAACGAGAGCCACGGCGATACCCAGGGGAAGAGACCGTCGCATTATTCCTCCAATCCAAAAAACACGCGCCCATCACGGCGCACCCGCCAAGCCCGGATGTTGTTGAAGTGATAGGCCGTACCCGACCCTCGGACGTTCCGAAGCTCAGCCAAGGTGGGCTGCACGTAACCCGTCTCGTCCGTCGCTCGACTCATCAGCAGCGTTTCCGCCCCTTCCCACCGCCAGAGAAAACGAAATCGCGTGTGGCACTTTGGAAGCACGGGTCCCTGCAGCTCGGCGGGAGCCCAGCCCCTTCCGGCGTCGGTGCTCACCTCCACCCGAGTCACGCGACCCCGGCCGCTCCACGCGAGCCCGCTGATTTCCCACCACCCGCGTTCCGGCAAGGTCACGGGGAAGGCGGGAAACGTGATCAGGGACTTCGCGTCCATGGTGAAGCTGAATTGACGCGCGGTGCCGTTGGGAAGCGGGTCGGTGTACTTGGACGTCTCCTCGCGGGTCATGAACGGCTGATCGGCGACCTCTATGCGGCGGATCCACTTGACGTTGGCGCTGCCCTCCCATCCCGGCACGAGGAGCCGAGCCGGGTAGCCCTGCTCGGGACGGAGCGGCTCGCCGTTCTGGCCGTACGCGATCAGCGCGTCGTCCCACGCCTTGCCGATCGGGATACTGCGCGCCATGACGGCCGCGTCCTCTCCCTCCGCCAGGAACCACTTGGCGCCCGAACGGACTCCCACTTCGCGGAACAGCGTGGCGAGCGGGACGCCCGTCCACTCGCTCGTGCTGGTGAGGCCATCGATCTGCTGGGGGGAGACGTCGGGTCTCAGGTTGCGATACGCCGGCGCGCCGTTCCCCGAGCACTCCAGGAAGTGGAGGCGCGATACAGCCGGAAACCGTCGCAGCGACTCAAGATCGAAGATAGTGGGCCGTTCAACCATGCCGTGGATCAGCAGCTTGTAGTGATGGGGATCGATGCTCGGGACGCCCGCGTGGTGGCGCTCGTAATGCAGGTCGGCGGGAGTGACGATACCGAACAACTCCTGGAGCGGCGTCAGTGACGCTCCCTGGTACGCCCCGCCTACGACACGATGGGGCCGCTCGAACGGAGATCGCTGGCCCAACTCTGAGAGCGGGTGGCCGGGCACCTTTGTGGGATCGGCTGGCACTTCGCCTTGCGTAAGCCCGGTGCGATGAAGGACCGCGACGCCAACGGCGCCCGCGGCGGCGGTGAACAGGTGACGCCGGGACATCCTGACGGGATCCACGTGACTCCTCGGTTGGCTACCACTGAAGGCATACTGGACGGCGGCCTTACCCGCAATCAGTGGCCGTAGCGCCGTAGATATGCGGTGGCTTCCGCCACGGCGCTTTGCCCCGGATCAGCGTGCCGCCAAATCGAGACGAGTTCCTCGTACGTCTGATGCGCCAGCGCCGCATCGCCGACGGCCGTGGCGGCGTGGGCCAAGCCCAGGAGTGCCGCAGTGCGGCGAGGCGTGCGTCTGAGTGCGATGCGAAACTGGGTGACCGCATCTCGAAATCGGTGGAGCCGCAACAACTCGGCGCCGAGGAGCTCGTGGGATGGCTGGTTCACGAATGGCGGCCCGAAGGAGTACGCCATGCTGTCCTCCACGATGCACGCTTCGCGCAGTCGGGCGAGTGCTCCGTCCACATTCCCTTCCCCGGCCGCGATCAGACCCTCGAGCTCACCCCGCAGGACCCGCGCCCGCTCGAGCTCCGGTTGGTCTGGCGATCCGCCGGCCCAGGCCTCCGTCTCGCGTTGTGCCTGTGCGAACTCGGCCAGCGCAGCTCGCGCGCCGGTGAACTCTCCGCGCCGCGCCGCGCCAAGCCCCTCCGTGAACCAGTACACGAGGCGGGATCCGAGCCCCGCGCCCGGATGGACCGTCCAGTGTGCCACGCTACCCGACCAGTCCTCGGCGGCGATCAGGTAGTGCGACCACATCGTGAGAAACGAATAGGCGTCGGGGTCTAAGTCTTCTGTGTCTGTCTGCTCGGCTGGGGCCTGCTCGCGGCAGTGCGTGAGCAGACGCGTTGCGTCCTCAAGCCTTCCCTGCTGCACGTATCCATAGTCCAGCCAGACGTTGTAATGGCCGCAGAAGACGGGAGATCGATGGCGGCGGCGCCACATCTCGTTCACGACCGCCATCGCGGTCTCGTTCGCGGCGACGACGTCATCCCATCGGCCGAGCGCCACGAAGATGTGCGACGTCATGTGCTGAGCGTGGTCGGCGTCGGGAGACGAGCGAGCCAATGCTCGAGCGGCGGCGAGCCCCATCGCCGCGTGGTCCGGATCATCGACAGCGTGAATGAGATAATGTGACGCGCCCGGGTGGCGTGGGTTTCGCGCGAAGACGCTCTCGGCGATGGCAGCGGCGTGCAGATACGTGGGCACGTTGCGCTCTCCCTGGCTCAGGCCGAGCAAGGAGAGAGCGTAGAAGAGGCGCGCTTCGTCGTCCGCCGGATGCGCGCGCGCCAGCTGCTCCATTTCAGTGGCATAGAGGGTGTCACGACGTGCCTTCGGTCCGCTGCCGTATAGGACCTCGACGGCCGCCAGGTACGCACGTTCCCGCGAGGTGGGCGCCTTCGCGGCCCGCTCGGCCGGCGCGCGGCCGAGCTTCAGCAAGGCCGTGCGCCCGGCGTCCCGGTCCTGCTGGTTCCATACGGGATGGTTATCAGTCATCGCTTCGCCCCAATACGCCATGGCAAAGTTCGGGTCCCTTTGCTCTGCCTCTCGAAAGGCGGCGGCTGCCGAGGGATACTCGAAGAGATGCAAGAGGAGCACGCCGCGGAGAAAGGCGTGTCGCGCCTGCGGCACCTCCGTGGAAGCTGGGAAGGCCAGCGTACCGAGCCCTGGCACCGTGACAGCTCCCCGGTCCTGCGCCTGGAGGGGGCAACAGGCAAGGTAGAGGATGCTGAGGGCGGTTGTGGAACGCATTTGAGGGCTGCTCAAACTACCTAGAAAGCGAAAGGCCGTCGCGGCATCTGCCGCGGCGGCCTCTCGTATTCGCGGAACGCCATTAGCGCACCGTGATGCCCAACCCGATCTGGCCGACGTTCGCGTCGACGTTCGAAGAATTCATCGCGAACCCGTTCCAGTAAGGCGTGAGGCTGAACGAGTGGGCCAGCCGGATGTCGTAGCCCAATCCGAGCAGCGCCCCGACGCCACTCTCACTCGCGCTACCGCCAGAGAAGCCGGCGCTCACGAAGCCCACGCCGAGACCGCCCATCAGGAAGAAGCCGCTGCGCACCGCGGGATAGAACCGCACCGCCGCGGTGATCGCGTTGACGGAGAGCGTCGTCCCGTTCTCGGACTTCACCCATCCGTTGCTCGCGACGCCGAGCAGGAGTTTATGGCTGAGGGAGCCGCCGAGGGCGAGGTTGCCGCTCAGGCCGCCGGTCCGCCCGGTGCAGTCCTGGCAGCCGAGCGTGCCGTAGCCGAGACCGGCGCTGAACCAGAACCCCGAGTGACTCTGTGGACGACTCTGTTGATACTGACCCAGCGCGTTGCCCGCGAAGGATACCGTGATCGCGGCAACTGCCAGGATCGTACGGAAGAACTTGGCGTTCATGTGACCTCCGGGAGGTTGTCCACTGCTCCCAGGGGCGCACCGGAAGCGGGCCGGACAGCTTACGAGAGCCGCACGTCGCCTTCTGTGCGCTGAGTCACATGGCGAATGCAGGCGCAGGCGGGCCAGCGAGTTACGCGACCTCTGGGTATAATTCCGTACCCAAATTATGGAAGCGAAAAGCGCCGATCTCTCGGCCCTGCGGATCAACCGATCCACGGAGCGCGCCCCGGGTGCCCTCGGCGCGCGCCGGTGGATACTGCCCGCCGCCGTGGTAGCAGGCATCGTGGCCGCCGTCGCAGTTGCGGTGCCCCTGGCCCGGCGCGCCTTCTCGGGCTCGCTCGAGGTTCGATTGACCCCCGCCATGCTCGTCTCCCCCGGCCAGGCCGACGCCGTCCTCATCGCGAGCGGGTATGTGGTGGCGCAGCGCAAGGCGGCCGTCGCTTCGAAGGGCACCGGCCGCCTGGTGTATCTGGGCGTCGTGGAGGGCGACCGGGTAAAGGAAGGCCAGGTGATCGCGCGGCTCGAGGATTCCGACGTGCGCGCCCAGGTCGCGCAAGCCGAGGCGCAGCTCCAAGTCAACCAGGCCGACCTGCAGAACGCCGAGCAGACGCTCAAGCGCACGCGAGCCTTGGCCGACAGCAACTTCTCATCGCAGGCGGCGCTCGACTCGGCTCAAGCGCGCTACCTGGGGGTGAAGAGCAGCATCGCCGTCGCGCGGGCGGCGCTCGAGGGCGCGCAGGTGGCGCTCGAAAATACCGTGATCCGCGCGCCGTTCGACGGCACGGTGCTCACCAAGAACGCGGACGTGGGTGAAGTCGTCGCGCCCTTCGCGGCGAGTGCATTCTCCAAGGCCGCGGTCGTGACCATCGCCGACATGCGCTCGCTCCAGGTCGAGGCCGACGTCGCCGAGTCGAACCTCTCGGGCGTGACCGTGGGGCAGCCGTGTGAGATCGTGCTGGACGCCTATCCCGACATTCGATATCCGGGATACGTGGCGAAGATCGTCCCCACCGCCGACCGCGCCAAGGCAACCGTCCAGGTCAAGGTGGCGTTCAGGTCGTACGACTCCAAGGTGCTTCCCGAGATGAGTGCCAAGGCCCACTTTCTGCCGCTCTCGCGCTCCAAGGCCGATACGCAGAAGGTCCTCACCGTGCCGCAGAACGCGGTGACTGAGCGGGCCGGCCGCACCGTCGCCTATGTGGTGGACGGGGATCGGGCCGTCGAGGTCCCGGTCACCCTGGGCCGGCGCCTCGGGTATTCCGTCGTGATCCAACAGGGGCTCGCTCCGGGTACCCTGGTGATCGATAGTGTCGGCGACCGGGTGCGTCCCGGCGTCACCGTCAAGGTCCGCTAAGGAATTCTCAATGACCGGTCCACTCATTCAGATCCGCCAGGTGTCCAAGTCGTATCGCCGCGACAGCCTGGCGATCCCCGTGCTGCAGGGCATCTCGCTCGACGTCCCGGAGGGCGAGTTCATCGCCCTGATGGGTCCCTCGGGCTCGGGGAAAACCACGCTGCTCAACCTGATCGCCGGCATCGACCGGCCGAACGAGGGGAGCATCACCGTCGAGGGAACGGAGGTCACCCGGCTGGGCGAGTCGGAGCTCGCGAAGTGGCGGGCGCGGCACATCGGGTTCGTATTCCAGTTCTATAACTTGATCCCGGTGCTCACGGCGTACGAGAACGTGGAGCTGCCGCTCCTGTTGACCCCGCTCTCCAAAGCGGATCGCAAGCAGCACGTCACCACCGCGCTCGGCCTGGTGGGACTCGCGGACCGGCTGCATCACTACCCACGCCAGCTCTCGGGCGGGCAGGAGCAGCGCGTCGCGATCGCGCGAGCGATCGCCCCCGATCCCACGATCATCGTGGCCGATGAGCCCACCGGCGACCTGGACCGCCAGTCGGCGGAAGAGGTCCTGACGTTGCTCGAGCGCCTGAACAAGGAGTTCAAGAAGACCATCGTGATGGTGACGCACGATCCGCACGCGGCCGAGCGCGCGCACACCATTCGGCACCTCGAGAAGGGCGAGCTGAAATGAGAATCTTGAAGATCGTGCTGCGGAACGCCCTGCGGCACAAGCTCCGCACCGCACTGACGGTGATCGGCATCGCCACCGCGGTCATGGCATTCGGGATGATTCGCACCGTGGTGACCGCCTGGAACGCGGGCGTCACGGCGTCCGCGACCAACCGGATGATCACGCGCCATCGCGTCTCGATCATTTTCCCCGTCCCGCTCACGGACCGCACGCAGATCGCGCGCGTCCCGTCGGTGGTGGGGCTGTCGTGGGCCAACTGGTTCGGGGGCGTGTACGGCGATCCCAACGACTTCAAGAACTTCTGGCCCCGCTTTGCGGTCGACGCGAACACGTACCTGAGCCTGTATCCCGAGTTTCAGGTGCCGCCGGACCAGCTGGCCGCATTTCAAAAGGAGCGGAACGCCTGCATCATCGGTCGCAAGCTGGCACGGGAGCATGGGTTCAAGCTCGGCGACGTGATTACGATGGAGGGAGACATCTACCCGGGGCAGTGGCAGTTCGTCGTGCGGGGCATCTACACCGGCCGCGATCCGTCGGTGGACGAGACGCAGATGTTCTTCCAGTGGGACTACCTGTACGAGCAGGTGAAGCAGCGGGAGCCCGGCCGGACCACGGCCGCAGGGTTTTACATCCTCAAGGTCGATCCGCCGAGCGCCATGCCCACGGTTGCGGCGACGGTGGACAGCGCGTTCACCAACTCGAACGCGCCCACCAAGACCGAGAGCGAGCGCGAGTTCCAGCAGGGGTTCGTGTCGATGTCGAGCGCCATCATTACGTCGCTCAAGGTGATCTCGCTCGTGATCGTGGGCATCATCCTGCTGGTGCTGGCGAACACGATCGTGATGGCGGCGCGCGAGCGGACGCGGGAATACGCGGTGCTCAAGACCCTGGGGTTTCAGGGGCGCCACATCGCGGCGTTCATCATCGGCGAAGCCCTGCTGATCGGTCTCGTCGGCGGCCTGCTCGGGCTGGCCCTCACGTTCCCGGTCGTGCACGGCTTCGGGCTGGCGCTCCCGGGATTCTTCCCGGTGATCCGCGTCGAGCCGCTCACGATCGTGCTGGCCCTCTCGGCGGCGGTGCTCGCCGCCCTCGTGGCCGGCACCCTGCCCACCCTCCGCGTGGTCCGGACGTCGATCGTCAATGGCCTGCGCATGATCGGATGAGCCGGCGATGATGAGCATTCCGTTCTCGTACGTGTGGCGCAGCCTGTGGGCGCGCCGGTTGACGACGCTCCTCACCGTGGGCGGCGTGGCGCTGGTCGTGTTCGTGTTCGCGGGGGTGTTGATGCTCGCGCGGGGGCTGCAGGCGACCCTCGTCGAGACGGGCGCCCCCGACAACGTCATCGTGCTGCGGCGCTCGGCCAACTCAGAGCTCGTGAGCCAGATCGACCGCGAGACCGCCGGCCTGTTCGAAGCGCAGCCCGAGGTGGCACCGGCGGCGGACGGCCGGCCGCTCCTCTCGAAAGAGCTCATGGTCGTGATCGACCTGCGCCGGATCGGGAGCAACTCGCTCGCAAACGTCTCGGTGCGCGGCGTGTCGCCGCACGGGCTCGAGCTCCGGAGCGGGGTGCACATCACCTCGGGCCGGCCGTTCCGGTTCGGCACACACGAGATCGTGGTGGGAAGCAACATCGCCCGGCATTTTCAGGGCGTCGCGCTCGGCAAGGAGCTCTCGTTCGGGGGCGACCGCTGGACCGTGGTCGGCGTGTTCGACGCCGGCGGCACCGGCTTCGATTCCGAGATCTGGGGGGACGTCGACCAGCTCATGCAGGCGTTCGGACGGCCGGTGTTTTCCTCGGTCACGTTTCGCATGCGCCAGCCCAGCCAGCTCGCGGCGCTTCAAGCCCGCCTCAAGGCCGACCCGCGGACGCAGTACGTCGACCTCAAGCCGGAGCAGCAGTTTTACCGCGAGCAATCCCTGGCGATGGCCAACTTCATCAGGGTGCTCGGGCTCGTGATCACGATCATCTTCAGCGTCGGGGCGATGATCGGCGCGATGATCACGATGTACGCCGCCGTCGCGAACCGCGTGGTCGAGGTGGGCACGCTTCGCGCTCTGGGCTTCCACCGTCGCAGCGTGCTCGGCGCTTTCCTGGTGGAGTCGGTGTTGCTGGCGATGATCGGGGGAGCGGCGGGCGTGGCGCTCGCGGGGCTGCTGTCGTTTGCGCGCGTGTCCACCATGAACTTCACCACGTTTTCGGAGATCGGCTTCGGATTCCGGCTCTCCCCGGGCGTGATCGTGAGCGCGCTCATGTTCGCCCTCGTCATGGGCATCGTGGGGGGGTTCCTGCCCGCGGTACGCGCGGCGCGGCTCGACATCGTGAACGCCTTAAGGGCTTCGTGAGCAGCACTGCCCTGCTGGTGATGGACGTCCAGCAGGGCATCGTGACCCGCTTCGCCGGAGATGTCGACTACCTCCCGCGACTGCGCCGCGCCATTGACGCCGCACGACGGTCGAGTATCCGCGTCATCTACGTCACCGTCGCGTTCCGCGAGGGATATCCCGAGATCAGCGCGCGCAACAAGAGCTTCTCGAGCATCAGTAAGGCGGGCGGATTCATCGCGGGCGACGGGGCCACGGCCATTCCGGCCGTCGTCGCCCCGGCTCCAGGGGAGGTCGTGGTCACCAAGCGACGGGTCAGCGCCTTCTCGGGCAGCGACCTCGACGTGCTGCTCCGCGCGGGGAACGTCGACACACTCGTCCTGACCGGGATCGCGACTAGTGGCGTCGTGCTCTCTACGCTACGCCAGGCCGCGGATCTGGACTATCGCCTGGTCGTCCTGGCGGATGCGTGCCTCGACGCCGACGCCGAAGTGCACCGCGTGCTGACCGAGAAGGTATTTCCCCGCCAGGCGGAGGTCTTCACCGTCGATCGCTGGGTAGGCTCAATCGGCCTTCCAGGCGCCCAGTAGGCGTCGCAGCAGCACGAGCTGGCCTATGTGATAGGCGTTGTGGTCGGCGAGGACGAGCGCTTCGCGCAGCGCGGTTTGACCGGTGCCGTGTGGGATCTTGGCGAAGAGATCGACCTTGGGGTCGCGCACCAATCGCAGCATCTCTCGGAGGTCGTGCTCTAGCTGGGCGACGCTCTTATCCCACGCAGCCGCGTCGGGCGGCGCGTCGCCCGCGGGCCAGTAGCCGGCTGGCCATTCTGGTGAGACGTGTTTCGCGCTCTTCGTGAACTCCACGATGTCCCACTGCGAGATCCGGATGTGCTCGAGCAGGCGCCAAGGGGTGAATGGCTGGCCTGCGGGCTTGGCGCCCCTCAGCGCGGGCGGCCAATCGGCGATCGCGTCCTTGAAGGGGACGTGGGCATGGCTCTCGCCGAGCAAGGCGATGAGGTGCTCCCGGAGCGGTTGGGTGGGATCGGTCCGTCGCGGCTTGGGGTTCGCAGCCATGGGGTGCGTTCCTGAGAGGGCATCGAAACATACCCTAACCAGCTACGGAACTCGGTCCGCGCGAGGCCTGTGAGGGCGACGCGGCCCGATGGCGACACGCCCTTGGAACCCGACCTGGAACGGGACGATAACGCCATTCCCTGTGGTCGTCGCCGAGCCGAAGCGCCCGTTGACGCCGTAACGGTAGCTTAGCGTCGCGCGATCGAAGCCCTGGACGTACAGCAGCACGCGGTCAGGAGCGGACGCGTATCCCCAACCGCGCAGTTGATCGGCGCCGTGCATCCACGCGTCGATGCCGCCGAGCAGGTTTACCGTCAGGATGGAGAGCGTGAGCCGGCGCTCGGACCCGAACCACTGTGGCCGCCAGTTGAGCTGCAAGTCGAAGGACGGCTGCCAGGGCCCAGTGCAAGAATTCCGCCCGGCAATGCGGCCCAGCTGGCGCTCGAGACAAGCGCGCACACCCGAGGGCGCGCTGGCCAGCAGGGCCGCCATGCTGCGCGCGACGGTGGTGTCCGTCGTCGTACGTGGATCGAAGATGAACGCGCGGTCGTTGCGGGACCCGTCGCCGTTGATGTCGGCATCCACACTGGGGGTGTAGGGGATCCCGGAGAGAAGTCCCGCGATCACGCCAATTTCCAGTCCGCTGCTCAACGGATAGGCCACCGTGCCGAGAAAGGCATGACGTCGTTCGAGATCGCTCCTCCCCCACTCGAGCGCATTAGGATCGGATCCCGTGGTGGGTGAGGAGAAACCCTGCGAGGCCACGCAGCACGCGAATGACGACTGATCGCGGGACCACGTGAGCGTGTATGACAGGCGGACGACGGCCCCTCGTGCCGCTGCACCCGCGAAGCTGAGCGTGAGCTGCTTCGTGTCCGACCGGAGATCCGACCGAATAGCGAGCGCCTTGCCGAAGTCGGGATGGATACGCGAGCTGGAGGAGCTCAGCGCGCCCGTTTCCGGGACGATGGAGTCGGGTGACACCCAGACAGGCCGGTTCGCCTCCTCCGGGAGGGTAAAGCCAGGCTGGCGGACAAGATTTAAATCACTGAACCCGTACTGGCTGACGCCACGCGCGTAGTTGAACTCGAAGGTCCCCCACGACCGCTCCCACAGGCGCTGGACGAATCCCAGCGAGGCGCGCCACACACGCGGGGCGGTGAACCCGTGATCGAACACGACGACGCTGGGGCGGGACGTGACGGACCCTGCGCCCGGCGCCCCGGCGCACTGCGAGGGAATGGTGGACGGATCCTGCCTGTAGCGCGCTCCACGCGGCCGCCGCGCTCCTCGAGGTGGCGCGCGGCATCTTCAAGCGGCAGGAATGTGACTGGCGGAGCAAGGTGACCGCGGCGGTGACGGAGGCGCGTCGTGTGCTGCCGGGCGGTTAGTACCGAAACACGTACT
>DASZCN010000116.1:0-29773 GCA_035943095.1 Gemmatimonadales bacterium
GCTTCGACCAGGCTCAGCGACTCATCGGCGATGACGGCCAACGCCCGTTCCAGCTCGGCGGCGGCGGTGAGCCACACGCGAGCCGTGTTCGGGTCACCGAACTTCTGCAGGTATTCAGCACGCTGCCGCCACTCGGCGAGCAGCTGGTCGGGCGTCTTGGTGGTGGTGGTGTTCATGCATCTGTAGTGTCCTGCACGGTCCTTACCAGGCACGCCCTTCGTCACCAATCCTGGATGAGACCTGGATAGGCCAGAAATTGCCCTAGAAAGCCGAACGCCCTACAACGGGAAAGTCGTTGCGGGGCGTTGCTTATCGTGAATCGGGACGGCTCAGATGTCGAGCCCGTACACCTTAATCTTATTTATCAGCGTCGCGCGCGAAATGCCGAGCTCCTGAGCGGAGTGCGTGCGGTTGCCGCCGTGGAATCTAAGCGTCTTCTCGATGTGAACCCGCTCCACCTCCGCCAGCGCCAGCGGCTGGTGGCGCCGGTCTCCGCCCCCCCGGCGGAGATCCGCGGGCAGGTGCTCGACGTCGATCTGCGCCGCCCCACGGGCCAGGATCATCGCCCGTTCGAGCACATTGCGCATCTCGCGCACGTTGCCGGGCCAGGGAGCGGACAGCAGCCGATCGAGTGCCTCCGCGCTGCAGTTGCTGGGGCAGCCCGGCATCTGGGGGCCGAGGACGGACAGCATCCGCGTAACCAGCACGAGCCGGTCTTCCCGTGAGCGCTCGCGCACGGCGGGGAGACGCAGCGGCATGACGCTCAGCCGGTAAAACAGATCCTCGCGGAACCGCCCCGCGCTGACGAGGGCAGTGAGATCGCGGTTGGTCGCGGCGACGAGCCGTACGTCGACCGTCATCTCGCGCGTGCCTCCCAGCCGGCGAAACGTCTTGGTCTCGAGAACCTCCAGCAGCCTGGGCTGGAGCTCGGGGGCGAGGTCACCGACCTCGTCGAGAAAAATGGTCCCGCGGTCGGCGAGCTCGAACAGGCCCTGGCGACGCTCCTTCGCGTCCGCAAGCGCGCCCTTCTCGTGTCCGAACAGCTCCGATTCGAGAAACGTCGCCGACAGCCCGCCGCAGTTCACTTCCACGAATGGGCCGCTCGCCCGAGGCGACAGGTGGTGAATGACCCGCGCTACCCAGCCCTTTCCCGTTCCGCTCTCCCCTGTCAGCAGGACAGTCGAGCGCTCGCTGGCGGCGAGCAGCTCCACCTGCCGACCCAGCTCCCGGATGGCCGGCGAGACGCCGAGCGACTCGAGCCCCTCGTGCTCGTGGGCGCGCGCGCGGAGCAGCGTGTTCTGGCGAGCCAGGCGGATCTTCTCGCCCACGCGCGCCGTGGCGGCAGCCAGGTGGTTCAAGTCGACCGGTTTGATGAGAAAGTGCTCCGCGCCGAGCTGCATGGCGCGCACGGCCGTCTCGATATCGCCTTGGCTCGTGAGGAGGATGACCGACGCGCCCTGCGCGCGCAGGCGCTCGAGCACCTCGAGGCCGCTCTGGTCCGACGGGGGCAGGTCGAGGATCACCACGTCCGGCCGTATTCGCTCGAACGCTTCGAAGCCCGCCTCACCGGTGGCGGCGTGGCCTACCTCGTACCCGAGGCGATCGAAGTAGTCTCCGAGCGCACCGAGCACGTCGCCATCGTCGTCGATGAGGAGCAGGCTGTCAGCCATCGCGCCGGGCCCCGTCTGCCTTCCCGAGCGGCGCCGTGGCCGGATCCACGATCACCGAGAGGGCGGCGGGGAGCAGCCGCGCCTCGAACGGCGCGTGCCCCCACGGCTCACCATCGAGCTGCATCGGCTGCGGCGGGCCCTCGAGCACCTCCACGCGAACCGAGCGGCCGCGGCCGAACCACAGCCGCCGAGCGCCGTTCACGGGCCGTCGCAGCAGCTCGAGGAACGCGCTCAGGCTCTGGATCACGCCCTCCGCGCGGAGCACGAGGACGTCGAGCCACCCGTCGTCCGGCGCGATATCGGCGCGCAGCCGCAGGAAGGGAGGCACGAGCTCGCCGCAATTCGCCACGAGCACCATGGCCGCGGGCAGCTCATGTGCCACACCGTCCACGGTCACGCGATGGAGTGGGCTCGTCACGTCGGGGAGCGTGGCGAGCGCGTGCATCACGTAAGCGGCCATCTTCCAACGCCGCTTTTCCGCGGACCCCGTCCGAGCCATCAACCGGGCGTCGAACCCCGTGCCGCCGCAGACCGCGAAAAAGTGCGTGCCATCGGCGCGCTCCACCGTGCCCAGGTCGATCGGCGCGGTTCGGCCAGCGAGGATCACGCGCGCCGCCGCCGCCGGATCGCGCGGCAACCTCAGGTTTCCGGCCAGCAGATTCCCCGTCCCACCGGGCACGAGCCCGAGCGGGATGCCGCTCTCCACTGCTCCGGCCGCGATCTCCATCGCCGTGCCGTCACCGCCATAGCAGACGAGCACATCGAATCCCTGTGCCCGCCCCTCCCGGGCGAAGCGGCGCGCGTCGCCCGCCTGGGCGGTCGCCCGCACCTCGACCGTCCATCCGCCTTTGCGCAGCGTGTCTCGGATGGCGGTCACCGCTCGCGCGTCCGTCCGCGCGGCGGCGGGATTGGCGATCAGCAGCGCCCGGGTCACGTTAGTAACGCTTCTCCCAGAACAGATCGAGACCCACCTGGCGCGGCACCGTCGTGCCCAGCGTTTCCGCCGCGGGATCGGCGCACGTCTGCGCGGGCTCGAAGCTCGCCTCCGTGCGCCACTCGGGACTGATCCGGAACTGCAGGGACACGCCCAGTGTGTTGCCGACGTACACCGGTCGCCCTCCGCAAAAACCGGCGTTCACCACGAGGAACGTCTTTGAGCCGAGCTGGCGGCCGACCGCGAACTGCCAGCCGAGGAGGGGGTCACCCTGCCCGCCCCCGCCGGGGCGTATCTCCACGTAATCCACCGGAACCCCGCCCGAGACGATCTGCTGCTCGATCTCGCCCGAGAGCAGGGAAAGGGCGCTCTGCACCACGGACCGCCGGTCCGCGATCCCGCCCTGGTCACCACCCAGGTCGACGGTGCTCGTGCCGAACAACAGATAGGAAATGAGCTCGGTCTGCGAGAGGTCGCGCTTCTCCGCTTCGAGCGTGACCTTGGGCACGAGGAGCGTGCCGGTGATGTGAGCGACGACGGTGACGTCCTCGGGGTTGCGCTGGCTCGGCGTCGGGACCGGATGGACCACGTGCTTGGCCTGGATATCGAGCGCTGCGTCCTGGTCGGGAGTGCCGAAGTACTTGACGGTCCCCTGACTGACGACGAACTCGCGGGACAGCAACCCCACTTTGAGGCGGTACGTTCCGCGCACTGCCTGCAGCACGCCGCTCACGAGATAGAGGTTGCGCCGCTTCGTGAGTCGCACGGAGCCGGTGAGTTGGATGTTCGCCTCGTTCGAGCGCAGCCAGACGTCGCTCCCCATCTCGAGCGCGAGGTCGTCGACCCGCAGGCTGTCCAGGAACACGTTCTTGAACTCGGGGCCCAGGCGCTGCTGCTCGATCATGGACGCGAGCAGTGTGTCCGCCAGCTCGTCGAGATTGACGATCCGCTTCTGCACGAGGTCCGCGAAGTACAACGCGCCGGACGTGACCTTCGCCTGGCCGGTGAGCGAAGCGCCGAACACGGGTCCCCGCAACGCGAGCCGCCCGCTGGCGGTGATCGCCACGTTGTTCCGCAGATCGAGCGCCTTGAACTGGTCAGCGGCGATACGCAGGTCGAGTACCGGGCGCGTCAGCTGCTCCAGCCGGACCACGCCCGTGACGTCCGCCCGACCGCGGTCGCTCCGGACCGAGAGGGGCTGCAGGGCGATGGAATCGCCCGAGAAGGTGAACCGGCCGTTCACGTCCTCGTAGCGAACGCTCAAGGCCGGAACGGTAGCCGCCGCGTCGCTGATTTGCAGGCCACCGCGCAGCCGCGGCGCCTCCCACGTGCCGGCGATGCCCAAGTCGGTGGAGAAGACACCCTGCACCGCTTGCACCGCAGGCGTCAGGGCCTCGAGCACCGACAGGTCCACACTGTCGGCGGTGGCCTGGACGGAAAGCGTATCCGGAAGCTGGCGGCGCAGCACCGGCTGCAGGGCCAGGTCCAACGGCAGGTAGGCGCGAACGTCAAGGATCTGCTGGCCCGAGCGCCAGAGGTGCAGCGCCGAATTCAGCCGCCGGTCGTGGTAGTCGAACGTGCCGTCCACGAACGGCGTGCGGAATTCGCCGATCGCTCCGTTGGTGAGCGAGAACGAGCCGCTCGCCACGGGGCTGGCGCGCGTACCCGTCAGCCCGGCGGTCAGTGTCACGCTCCCGGCCACACGCGCGGTGTCCTGCTCGAGGAGCGCGTACAGCCCCACGAGCGGGAACGCCTCGAGCTGTAGGTGAGCGTTGGCCCGCCCTCGGGTGGGCAGGTCGCCCTCGAGCGAGAGCTTTCCGGATCCGTACACGCTCTGTAGGCCCAGCCGGGTCACGCTGGCGGTGGAGTCCGTCACGGTCAGCTCGGCCGGCTGCTGGAGCACCCAGACGTCGCCGGGGAGCTGGACCGCGAGCGAATCGATCCCCACCAGGCGTGCGTCCGCGGTCTCCGGCGTCACCCCCGCGCGCTGCTGGAACCGCCCACCAGCGAGAACGGCGGCACCCCCGCCGATCCGTGCGCGGGCAAACCAGGTCAACGAGTCGGGGGTCCCGCGCGCGGCGGCCGCGGCGCCCGAGAAACCGAGCGCGCGGTAGGCGAACGAATCCGCGGTCGCGTCGAGCGCGAACACGGGCCGGGGACCGGGGCTGAAGCTGAGACGTGCTCGGCCCGCGGGAACCCGCCAGTCCCGCCAGACGAGCCGGTCGACGCTCGCGCGTGCCTCCAATCCGAGTGAATCGAGTGAGCCCTCGAGCGTGAGGAGAACACGGGCGGAGCCCGCGAGGGGCTTGCCCGGGTCGTCGCCCGGGTCGTCCGCGGCGATAGCCGCGCTCCCTCCCCCGCGCCGAACAGCCCAGTTTACCAGGGAGTCGACGACGTTGAGGCTGTCCGCATCGAGATCGAGGGCGAGCCGGCCTTGCACGTCACGGGTCCAGCCGAGGGAGCCAGAGCCCGTGGTGATCAGCCCCGGCTGCGCGACACGCAGCGAATCGACGTACACGCGTCGGTCGGCGAACCGGACTCGCGCCGCTCCCGAGTCCACATCGGAGCCCGCCACCTGGGACTGCCCCATCACCACGCTGACCGCGCCGGCGGGCGGAACGGCGCTGTCGCCCTCTACTGTTCCGGCGAGCGTCAGATTCAGGCGGGAGGACGGCGCCGCATCGAGCCAGCGCGCCAAATTCACGTCGCGGACGAGGACCTTCAAGCTCCGCGCGCCGTAGCGCGGGAGGTCGAGCCGCAACGTCCCGTCCGAGCGCACCACGCCGCCCGGGCCGTGCAGCTCAGCGTGGGTTTCGAGCGAGTCGAGCGGGCCCGCCAGCCGAACGGCCCCGGCGACCGCTCCGCGCAAAGGCAGCGACGGAAAACTCCCCTTCAAGCCATCGAATGAGAGTGAGTCCGCCATCACGTCGGCGCGGACGACGAGCACCGCGCCCCGCGTGTCGAGATGCATCGTTCCCTTCACGGTGCTCGGTGGGAGCGTGCCGTCGCGTTGCTCGAGCGTGCCGGCAAAATGCGCGTCCTTGAGCGGCCCGTTGAGCGTCCCCGCGGCGTACAGGGTCCCATGGAGCCGCACGGCGGGGACGAGGCGAGCCACGGTGCCCAGGTCGAGGCTCGCCGCTTCGACGGCGAAGCTGTGGAAGCGCAATCCGTCGGCAGCCGCGAGGTCCACCTCTCCCTTGCCGCGCACGCGGCTCTCCGGCCACCCCGGCACCAGCGAGTCGCGGAACGCCCAGTCCGTCTCGAGGGCCAGGGCGCTGCGTGGCCCGGTTGCGACCGTATGCCCCGTCAGCCGCCCGGCGAACGGCAACGTGTCGAGGAAAGGCCGGGCGAACTCGAGGTCGAAGTCCTGCGCGTTCAGGTCCGCGTCGCGCACGGCGACGAGCCCCGAGTCCGCGGCGCTGAACGCGGTGACGCGACCGGTTACCGTTCCGCCGCCATAGGCGAGCCGCAACGGGTCGAGCCCCACCTCCAGCATCCGCGCGCCGTGGGAGCGTAGCCGCACATCCCCGGACACCACACCGTTCCCCGGGCCGGCGCCGAAGCGCCGGTCGATGAACCGGACGTCCTTGAGCGACGCCGAGTCCGCGTGCATCCGGAGATCGAACAACAGCGTGCTGTGCGGCCAGGTCACCAACCCGCGCGCGTCGCGCAGCGCCGTGCCCGGAAGCCGCACACGCGCCAGCTGGACATCGAGGGAGTCGCCGCGCACCCGCAGTCTCCCCGCCACGTCCACCAGGCGGACGGGCGGGTCGTAGCTTTGCACGCCCAGGCGGCGGACGTCGATGCGGATCCCACGCTCGCGCGGGGAGGACACCTGCAAGGCGCCGAGCTGCGCGTCGAGATGCTCGAAGCGACGGATCCGGAGCCGTCCGTTCGGGCCTCCGCTCGCGATCTCGAGGCTCGAATCACCCGGCGCTGCCTGCCCCGCCTGGAGCCGCAGGGTCACTGTGCCGTCGGTGATCCGCACGTTCCGGAACAGGATGAGCGTCGGCGGCCCGTGTGGTCCCGTGTCGGGTTTTCCGGCCGAGCCGAGGCGCAGCAGTTCTTCGACGTTGAGCCGTCCGCCCGGGTGCTGCACGATGTTGATCACGGGTTGCTTGAGATCGAGCTCGAACAGCACGACGCGGCCGGCCGCGAAATCGAATGGGTTGTAGCTCACGTCCGCTCGGGGCAGCCAGGCCACGAGCGTCGTGTCCGCGTCGAACAGCCGCACATCCCGCAGCGACAGGCCCGTGAGCAGGGATCCGCGCGCCGCCCCGATCTCGACCGTGCCAGTGAACACCTGCCGCAGTCCGCCTTCGGTCACTCGGGCAAGCAGCTCGCGTCCGGCCTCCGTACCCACGAGCGACGACAGCGCGCCCAGGAACCCCGCGAGCAGTCCCACCAGCGTCCACAGCGCGGCTCCCAGCGATCGGCGCACCATCAGAACGCCTGCCCCACGGCGAATTGCACCACCACGCGCCGCCAGAACCCCGACGGCAGGCCCGGACTGACTGAGTGACCGGTGTTCGTCAGGCTCTTGTTCGCCGTGTTGAGGAAGTACAGCGGACCCGGTTCCTGCGGATAGCCGTCATAGGCCGCGTCGAGTCGCACAGGGCCGAGCGGAGTGACGAACCGGAGGCCCACGCCCGGAGTGACACGCAGGCCCCTCACGGTCGTCAGCGTGTCGCCCCGCTCCCACACCTGTCCCACATCCACGAACGCCCCCACGCGCACGCGGTCCGGAAGGATCGGAGATGGAAGGCGCAGCTCCAGGTTGGCCGTGAACACCGTATTGCCCCCGGTAGGGGAGGCCCGGATGTTCCTGTAGGTCGTGTCGGTCCCAGTGACGTCGAAGCTGTCTGAAACGTAGACACGGGGGCCCAGCTCGTTACGAGCGAAGCCCCGAACGGAGTTGGGTCCGCCCGCGTAGAAGCGCTGGTCCGGCGGGACGAACTGTGCGCTTTGTCCCAGCAAGCTGAGACGCTGCGGCAGGATGGTCCCCCCTCGCACCCGCCAGGCAAGCACCGTACGGCGGGACAGGGCATAGTACTTGGAGAACTCGAGCTCGCCGCGGTTGAACTCGTACAAGGTGTCGGATAGCACGTAGCGCGACGCGTGAACCAGGGTCACGTGGAACAGGCTTCCCGCCGAGGGATCGAGAATCGAGTTCACCCTGCCCCGAACCCCGGAAATCGTCACCGCGCCGTACGCGCGACTCTTGGTGAAGAACGCCTGGTCCGCAAGGTTGCACACCGTGAGGAACAGGCAGAATGCCGCCGGGTCGGCGGTCGTGCGCCCGACGGAATAGCTGTATCCCACCGTCAGCGGCACATCGCGGCGGGCATTGATCGTCACGCCGACATTGAGCCCGACAGCCTGCCGGGTGTAGGCGTTGAACTCGGAACGCCGCTCGCCGAACACGCTGAAGGTGGCGGTGTGCCGCGGCGAAAAGAACGTGGGCTGGCGTAACGTGATGGCGACATTGTAGTTGGCCGTATCCGACGTGGGATCCGACAGCAGCGGCCTGCACACGTTGTTGCCGAACCCCCAATTGGTAGGGACGCCGATTCCGATCTTGGACGCCTGGGCCGTGATGTCGAGCGCCCGGGCGCCGCCGAGAAAGTCGTACGCGGTCCAGCCGGTCTGCACTCGAAAGCAATCGAGTGACCCGTATCCGCCTCCGACCAGTACTCGATGCAGCGGGGCTTCGCTGAGCCGCACGAGGACGCCCACGGTGGAGTCGCCCGGGGCCTTCGAAGCCGTGTCCGCGAGTACCACGCTCACGGAACGGAACATCCCGAGACCGTAAAGGTCTCGTTGGGTCTGGTACAGCTGGTCCTGGCGAAACCAGTCGTGCGGGCTGATCGACAGCATGCGCCGCACGGTCGCGGTGTCGACCCGCTCGGCCCCCGTGATCACGATCTCGCCGATGCGCATCCGGGAGCCCGGGACTCCTTCGAGGGTCGCCTTGGCGGCGAGCCCCGCCACGTCGACGTCGAAGCTCTTGAGGACATCGGCGTAGGGGTAACCGCGGTTCCTGAGCCACGCGACAACCGTGTCCGCGGACGCCTGAAACAGGAACCGGTTGAAAGGATCGCCGATCTGGACCGGCAGTGTGTGCTTCAAGGCTCGCACATCGAGGATCGAATCGACACCGGTCACCTCGAGGCTGGACAGTCGCACCGGCTCACCCTCGTAGATCCGAAACTTGACGTAGACGTCGCGCTCCTCTCGGCGGACCACGGTGTCGACGACCGCATTCATGTACCCGCTCTGGCGATACAGCAGGAGGAGCCGTACGACGTCACGACGGAACTCGAGCTCGTCGAAGTACCGCTTGTCTCCGAGGCCCAGCCATCGGAGGAAGGGGCTGGTCGCGAACGCGCTCGAATTGGTGGTCGCGATCGCGGCGGAGAGCGTGTAGTCATCGATAGCGTGATTGCCCTCAAAGGAAAGCCCGCGGACCACCCGCTGCGACTCCTGCTGCGCGGCGAGGGGGGCCAGCATCGCCGCGGTCAGCGCGGCGACGAGCGGGAACAACAGGGGCGCGCGCAATTGACGCGGTTGGGCTGCCTCCGTATGTTGGCTACCCCCCTCCGCACTGTCAACCTTTTCGACACCTGACTTCATGCGAACGTCCCCCGCTCTGAGCATCCTCCTCGTCACCGCGACCGCGGTAGCGACGCTGGTCGCGTGTCGCGGCGGCGGTGGGGGCTCCGGCGTGGGGCGCACGACCCTGACCTACTACGAGTCCTACGACCCCCGCTCGCTCGATCCCGCCCTTTCGACCGACGTGCCGACGGGCGAGATGGTCACGCTCGCGTACGATGGTCTCACTCAGTTCGATGCGGACGGCCGTCTGCTCCCGGCGCTCGCCGATCGCTGGACGGCCGGGCGCGACGGAGCAGGCCGGCGGTACGTCTTTCACCTGCGAGCGGGCGTCAAGTTCCACGACGGCACGCCCGTCACCGCCGCCACGGTGCGCGCGAGTCTTCTGCGCGTACTCGACCCCGCCACGAGGGGGGGGCGTCCCTGGCCACTCTACCCGATCGCGGGGGCGGAAGCCTATGCCGCCGGTCACAGTCGCGACGTGCCAGGCATCGAGGTCTTGGGAGACACCGCGGTCGCCTTCACGCTTTCCCAGCCCCTCGCGATCTTCCCGAAATTCCTCGCGATGCCGGTCGCGAGCGTGGTGCCGGCGCCCCCTCCCCCGGGTCTGGGACAACGCCCGGTCGGAACGGGCCCGTGGCGGCTCGTGGCGTGGCAGCACGACGATTACCTGCGATTCGTGCGCAACCCCGGCTACTGGGGTGGCGCTCCGGCGGCCGAAACGCTGACGGTGCGGATCGTTCCCGAGCCCCTCACGCGGGCGGCGGAGTTCGAGGCCGGTAGGCTCAGCGTCCTCGAAGTGCCCTTCGGGGAGACAGCCCGTTGGCGCCGGGAGCGGCCCGGGGACTTGGTCGAGAAGCCCGCGCTACGGGTGGTATACGTGGCGCTGAACAACCGGCGGGGCCCGCTGCGCGACCTGCGAGTCCGGCAGGCGATCAACCAGGCGGTGAACGTGCCGGAAATCCTCGCGACCGTCTACGGAGGTCGGGGGATCCCGGCCCGTGGGGCGATCCCGCCGGCGCTGGCGGGGAGCGACACCACCCGACCGCGGTACGCCTATGATCCCCGCGCGGCACGAGCGCTTCTCGCGCAGGCCGGATACCCGAATGGCATCGAGCTCCAGCTGTGGCGAACCGCGGCCAATGTCGAGCTGTCGCGCGTCGCTCAGGCGATTCAGGCCCAGCTGGCGGAGGTGGGCGTGCGAGTGGAGCTGGTCGAGCGGGACGCGTCGAGTCAGCGCGAGGCGGCGCGGAAGGGCGAAACGGATATGGTGATCCTCGACTGGTGGGCCGACTATCCCGACGCCGACAACTTCCTCTATCCCTTGTTCTACTCCGGCAGTTTCGGACCCGGTGGCAATTACGCGTTCTATGCGGACGCCCTGACGGACACCCTGATCCTCCGCGCCCGCCGCACCACGGACGAAGCGGCGCGCACCGCCGTGTATCGCCAAATCGACGAGCGGGTGTACCTGGCCGCCCCGTGGCTGTACCTCTGGTTTCCCACCGATTTGTGGGCACGGCGTGCGGAGCTCACCGGGTGGGACATCCCGGTGATCTTCAACGGGCAACGCTGGACGCGCGCGCACGTGACACCGCGGTGATCGGCCTCGTCGGGCGCAGGCTCCTCGGGACCGTGCCGACCCTGTTCGGCGTGGTGGTAGTCGCGTTTCTCCTGCTGAACGTGGCACCCGGCGACCCGGTCGCGGCCATGGTGGGTGAGCGCGCCGACGCGGCGACCATCGCGCGCCTTCGCGCAGAGCTCCATCTCGACGACCCGCTCCCCACGCAGTTCGGGCGCTACGTATGGGACGCCGTCCGCGGCCACTTTGGCCATTCTTACATCACGCAGCGCCCGATCGCCGGGGACCTCAGGGAGCGGTTCCCCAAGACCGTCGAGCTCGCGCTCGCGGCGATGGCATTCGCGGCGCTGGGAGGCATCTCCCTCGGCCTGCTCTCGGCGGTCCGGCCCGGTAGCGCGCTCGACCGGATCGCCATGCTCCTCTCTTATCTTGGAGTGTCGTTCCCGGTGTACTGGGTGGGGCTGCTGTTGATTCTCGTGTTCGCGGTGATGTTACGGTGGCTCCCGCCTTCCGGCTCGGGCGGGCTCGCCTACCTCGTGCTCCCAGCCCTCACCCTCGGCATGCGCTCGGTCGCGTTCCTCGCGCGGATGACGCGCGCCGCGATGCTCGAAGTGCTGTCGAGCGACTTCGTTCGGACGGCCCGGGCAAAGGGTCTGAGCGAGGCGGCGGTGATCGTCCGGCACGGATTGCGGAACGCGCTCATTCCGGTGATCACGGTGCTCGGGCTCGACACGGGCAGCTACCTCACCGGCAGCATCCTCACGGAAACGATCTTCGGCTGGCCGGGCCTAGGGCGCTACGTGCTCACCGCGATCGAAAAGCGCGACCTCCCCGCCAT
The DNA here is from genome assembly GCA_035943095.1 of Gemmatimonadales bacterium. Classification (GTDB taxonomy): domain Bacteria; phylum Gemmatimonadota; class Gemmatimonadetes; order Gemmatimonadales; family GWC2-71-9; genus AG41. The sequence continues at coordinate 11,637 of DASZCN010000116.1, forward strand.
CCAAGGGAGCATACTCTTCATGTCCCTGGTGTTTGTCCTCGTGAACCTGGTGACGGACGTGGTCTATGCAAAAGTTGATCCTCGCGTCGCTTACGATTAGCTCCGCGCTCGCGGCGCAGAGCCCCTCCTCCATACGACCGCGCACGGTGCCGCTGCGGGGATCGCTCGAGCATCGCCTCGCCCAACTCGTCGACGCGCCCCCGTTCGACCGCGCGACGTGGGGGATGTACGTCGTGGACGATCGGGGGCGGGTGTTGTATCAGCGGAACGCGGACCGCTTCTCCGTCCCCGCCAGCAATACGAAGCTCGTGGTCACGGCCACCGCGGCGGTGCTGTTGCCCCCCGACTACCGCGTCAAGACGAGCCTGTACGTGAACGGACGCGTGGATGGCGCCGTGTTGTTCGGGGACCTGATCCTCTACGGGCGCGGCGACCCGACGTGGTCGGCGCGCTGCTACGGCGTGGACACGCTGGCGCCCGGGGCGTGCGACTCGACCTTCACCGCGATCGACGCGATCGCCGATTCCATCCGGGCCCGCGGGATTCGCCGCATCACCGGGAAGCTGGTGGGCGACGGCTCGTACTTCGAGCCGACCCTCATCCACTACGGGTGGAATGCCTGGGACCTGACGTGGTGGTACGCTGCCCCGGTGTCCGGGCTGGGCTTCCACGACAACAGCGTGGATTTCCAGATCGCGCCCGGCCCGGCGGTCGACGCCCCCCCGGCCATCACCTGGGCGCCCGACTTGGGCCTCATCACGTTCGAGAACCGCGCGCGCACCGTGCCCGCCGATTCGAGCTCTACCATCGGCGACAACTTCTTCCGCTCGGGCGGGGGGTGGAGCATTCGCGCCGAAGGCGCGGTGCCGCTCGGGAAGAAGCCCTGGACGGAGAACGTGGCGCTCCCCGACCCCAATCTCTACGCGGCCCGAGCGCTCGCGGCATCGCTCGCGCGCAAGGGAGTTGCAGTGGAGGGGGGCGCGGCCGCCACCACGGACTCCCTGGCCTATCGCACCGTCCGCTGCTGCGGCTCCGCGCTCCTCGAGTACTCCGGCCGACCGCTTCCGGACATCATCTTCCCAATCCTCAACTCCAGCCAGAACTGGTTCGCCGAGATGCTGCTCAAGATCCTGGGGCGCGAGCTCCGGGGCGACGGCTCATGGCGAGCGGGCCTCGACGTGGAGCGGCGTTTTCTCATCGACTCCGTCAAAATCGATTCGACCGCGTTCGCGCTCGAGGACGGCTCCGGCTTGGCGGCCGGGAACCTCGTCACGCCCCACGCGTTCACGCAGCTCCTTCACTATATGCACGGGCATCCGAAGGGCGGGCCGTTCGTCGCCGGGTTGCCCCATGCCGGCGAACCGGGGTCCCTGCTCCGCCGCTTCGGCGGCACTCCGCTCGAAGGGCGCGTGATCGCCAAGACGGGCAGCATCGACCGAGTGAACAGCCTGTCGGGCTACATCGAGGGGCACAACGGTCGAACCATCACGTTCAGCGTGCAGGCGAATGGGCACGCGGTGCCGTATTCGCAGATGCTGGCGCAGATCGACTCGGTGGTCGTGCAGATCGGGCGGCCCTAGTCCTCCGTCTGCCCGAATAGGGCCATGTTCGAGCTGTGGCCCGGCTCGATCTTGGCCGCGGGATTGATGAAGTGGACCGCATGGTTCACGGCGATCGCCGCTTCGGCCGCCCCCGTCGCGATCAGCTTGAGTTTCCCCGGGTAGGTGGTGATATCGCCCGCGGCAAACACACCGGGGATGTTCGTCGCCATCGTCTGCGACACCTTGATTTCGCCCTTCTCGATATCGAGCCCCCAGTGGGCGATGGCCCCGAGCGACGAGATGAACCCCAGCTGCGGGATCACGCACTCCACCGCGAGGCGTTCCTCTTCCTTCGTCTTGTTGTTGACGATCGTCACCCCATCGATCGCGTCGCCGCCGTGGATCGCCTTGAGCTCCCAGCAGGTGCGGAGCTCCATCTTCCCGGCGGCGCTGAGCTCTCGCACCTGGCGTACGGTCGCGGCGTGGGCTCGGAAGCCGTCCCGGCGATGAATCATCACGATCGACCGAGCGATCCCCTGCAGGTTCACCGCCCAGTCGAACGCGGAGTCGCCCCCGCCGACGAGCAGCACGCGCTTGCCCGCGAACACTTTGGGATCGAGGATCCGGTCGTGGAGCCCCTTCCCGTACCACCGATCTGCGTCCTTGAGTGGCAGCTTGCGGGGGGTGAAGGCGCCAATTCCCCCCGCGATCAGCACGGTGCGCGACGGGTAGGCATCCCGCTCCGTAACGATCGTGAAGCGCGGGTGACCGTTTTCGGATGATCGCTCGAGGCGCGTCACCTGCTCGCCGAGGTGCACGGGCGCGTGAAATTGCATGGCCTGCTCCGCCATCCCGCGCACCAAGTCTTTCGCGAGCACCTTGGGGAATCCGGCCACGTCGAAGATGTATTTCTCGGGGTAGAGCGCCGTGAGCTGTCCGCCGACCTGATCGAGGTTGTCGATCAGGCAGCACGAGGCCCCCCGCATTCCCGCGTAAAACGCGCCGAACAGCCCCGTGGGGCCGGCACCGATAATCGTGATATCTTTGACGTCCTGCATGGGCTTCTATCGTAACGGAAGCCTCTTTGAGAGGGGAGAGGGGAGAGGGGAGTGGGAAGAGGTTGAAGATCTACACCAGGACCGGTGACGGGGGGGACACGGGCCTGTTTGGTGGCGGGCGCGTGCCCAAGGATCACCAGCGCGTGGCGGCCTACGGCGCCGTGGATGAGCTGAACGCCGCGATCGGACTCGCGCGGGCGCTCGAGCCTGTGGCGTTCGGGGACGGACTGCTGCAGGACATCCAGCGAGACCTGTTCGCCATCGGCGGGCAGCTCGCGAGCCCCGAGCCCGCGAAAGTGGCCAAGGCGCTGGCTAAGGCGACGCTCGGTGACGACCGCGTCGCGGCACTCGAGGGAGCCATCGATGCGACCGAGGCCCACCTCTCGCCTCTGAAGGAGTTCATCCTGCCCGGGGGGGCGCCGAAGGCCGCCGCGCTGCATTTCGCGCGCACCGTATGCCGCCGGGCGGAACGGTGCGTTGTGACACTGGCGCGCGAGACCTCCCTCGCCCCGAACATCCTCCCGTACTTGAACCGCCTATCGGACCTGCTGTTCGTCCTGGCCCGCCACGCCAACGCGGCCGCCGGCCGAGCCGACGTCGCGTGGTAACCGTTCCGGTCTCACTCACCGAGCACCGCGACGCGTCGTACGACATCGTCATCGGTCGCGGCGTCCTCACTGAACTGCCCGCCCGGGTCAGGGCGGCGTGCGTGGCTGCTCGCTATGCCGTCATCACCGACTCACACGTGGCGGCCCTGTTCGGTGAGAAGGTGGCGACCGGCCTCCGCGAGGAGGGGTTGCACGCCGAGGTGTTCGAGTTCCCGGCGGGGGAGTGGAACAAGACGCGGGAAACCTGGGCGGCGCTCTCCGACCGCATGCTGGCCCGCCAATTCGGACGTGACGCGGCCGTCATCGCCCTCGGCGGCGGTGTGGTGGGCGACGTGGCGGGGTTCGTGGCAGCGAGTTATCTGCGCGGGGTCCCGTATGTGCAGGTGCCCACCACGCTCCTGGCCATGATCGACTCGTCGATCGGCGGCAAGACCGGCGTTGACGTGCCCGCGGGAAAAAACCTGCTCGGCGCTTTTCATCAACCACGCCTCGTCCTCGCGGACCTCGAAGCGCTCGCGTCGCTCTCAGCCCAGCAGTTCGCGGCGGGGGTCGCCGAGGCCGTGAAGCACGGCGTGATCGCCGACGCCGCGTACTTCGCGACGCTCGAGCGGGACGCCGACGCGATCACCGCACGGGACGCGGGAGCGCTCGAGCGTCTCGTGGCGCGCTCCGTGGAGATCAAAGCGGCGGTCGTGGCGGCGGATGAGCGGGAGGCCGGATGCCGGGCGAGTCTGAACTTCGGTCACACCATTGGCCACGCCATCGAAGCGACCGCAAAGTTCGCGGCGCTGCACGGAGAAGCCGTCGCGATCGGGATGGCGTTCGAGGCTCGGCTCGCCGAGGCCCTTGACGTCGCCGAGCCGGGCACGGCGGGTCGGATCCGGGGCGTGCTCGAGCGCTATGGGCTGCCGCTCGAGCTGCCAGAGACGGCGACGGCGGACACCTTGATCGCTGCGATGCACTTGGACAAGAAGAATCGTGAGGGTTCCGTGCGATTCGCGTTGCCGCAGGCGATCGGCCGAATGCGCGTGGATCGCCAAAGCTGGACGGTGGCCGCGCCCGAGAGCGTGATCCGGGAGGTGTTAGGGAGTTAGCCGGGGCTCCATCAATTCCTGACATAATCACATATCCGTCAACAACTTCCCACATGCGTGTGCACGTCTCCACATTTCCGCCCGGCGAGAATCAACGTCTCATCAACATCGTTTTCTCCACATACGATGTGGATAGTGGACAAACTTCGCAGTGACGGCGCGGGATCAGAATTTGTGATGTGGAAAAACGTGCAGATTTGCACCATTGGGTGGCCATTCCTATATTGCCCCGGACGCGGCGTTCCCTAGAACGATTGTCGGTGGTCTACCGTCGGAGCCCAACAGCTATGGCGCGGTCGAACGGAGGCAAGGCGAAGGCGTTTTTTCGAGCTAATCCTTCCGGTGCATTCGACCAGTACCTCCAAGACATCCAAAAGCTCCCCCTGATAAAAGATCCCGCGGAAGAGCGTCGGCTGGCCCGGCGCGTCCAGCGAGGTGATGAAAAAGCCGCCGAACGGCTCGTGACCGCCAACCTCCGCTTCGTCATTTCTTATGTCAAAAAGTACCAAGGGCACGGTCTCGATCTGTCCGAGCTCGTCGCCATCGGCAATGAAGGGCTCCTCAAGGCAGTGAAGAAATTCGATCCGGACCAGGGCGTGAAGTTCATCTCATATGCGGTGTGGTGGGTGCGCCAGGCGGTCCTCAAGGCGTTGGCCGAGCAGACCCGTAGCGTCCGTATCCCGCTGAATCAGAACTCCCAATTGATCCGCATGAGTCGCACCGAGACCTATCTCTCGCAGGAGCTGGGCCGGGAGCCGACGGACGACGAGATCGCCATGGCGCTCCAGGACACCGTGGACAACGTGCGAACCGCCCGCCGCATGACCGCGGCGGAGCTGTCGCTCGATGCCCCGGTGGATCGCAGCGACAAAGACGCCGCCACGCTGGGTGAGCGCTTTGCCGGACAAGAGGGCGGCGAGATCGAAGAGAAGACCGACGGCAAGCTGATGCGCGAGTTCATCGATCGCATCTTCCAGAAGTACCTGACCTCCCGCGAGCGCAAGATCCTTTATCTCTACTACGGTCTCGAAGAAGGCAGCGAGGCGATGACCCTCGAGAAGATCGGCGCGCTCATGGGCGTCACGAGGGAGCGGATCAGACAGATCAGGGAGCGGGCGTTCGAAAAGCTGCGGGAGTCCCCGGACGGCCGGGCACTCAAGGGATTCTGGAGGGCGGCCTAAGTAGACGGCTAGACGTCGAGACGGTTAGCCGTTCGTAGGTCTGAGGGGTCAGGAAGGCGTCTTCCTGGCCCCTCTTCGCTACACTCCGCTAGCCGTCTGACCGTCTAGCCGTCTACCTGTATACTATTACCAATGCCCCGCGAGCTTGCCATTTTTCCGCTGCCGATTGTCCTGTTCCCCGGGGCTCCGCAACCCCTGCACATCTTCGAGCCCCGCTATCGCCAGCTGCTGTCTGATTGCCTCGCGGGCGACCGCCGGTTCGGAATCGCTTACGTAACACCCAACCGCGCGCCCGCCGCCGACGCCGCGCCCGATCTCGGCGACGTCGGCTGCGTGGCCTTGGTCCGCTCGACCGAGCCGCTGCCCGATGGGCGCTCCAACATCCTGGCGGTGGGGGAGCGCCGCTTCGTGTTGCGCCGCTGGGTCACGGGGTCGCAACCGTATCGCGTGGCCGAAATCGAGGAGTTCGACGACGATCCGGTCGATGTCGCCGAGCTGGCCACGCTCGCGCAGGACGTCCGCGCCGGATTCGCGCGGCTCGCCCGGGCCCTCGGCGTACTCACGGAACGCTCGGACGAGGAGATCGAGCTGCCGAGCGACCCCGCCCTCCTCTCCTTCCAAGTCGCGGCCGCCCTCGAGCTCGACCTGGAAGCCAAACGGACGCTGCAGGCGAGTCGGAACACGAGCGTGCGGCTGCGCCAGCTGGCGGGCGTGCTGGAGCCCTTGGCGACCGATGCGGAGCGCCGCGCCGCGGTGCGACAGCGGGCGCGGGGAAACGGGCAGGGCGGACGCCACCCCGAGATCGAGCGCGCCACATGACGAGGGGGTCGACCTCGCTGGTCGAAGCGCTCGCGGGGATCGTCGGGGCGCGGCACGTGCGCACCGCGCTGCCGGAGCGCGTCACCTACGCGCGCGACGGGCTCCCCACCCACCGGCACGTCCCCGGCGTCGTGGTCCTGCCAGGGAGCCGTGATGAGGTCGTGGCGGTTGTGCGACTCCTCGCGGCCCTGCGCGTGCCGTTCGTGCCTCGCGGCGCCGGCACGGGGTTATCCGGCGGCGCGCTCGCCGACGCCGACGCGGTCCTCGTGGTGTTGACCCGGTTGAACAGAATCCTCAAGCTCGATCCTCAGAATCGCCTCGCCCTGGTGGAGCCCGGTGTCGTCAATTCGCGGCTCTCGGTCGCCGCGGCACCGTACGGCCTCCAGTACACGCCTGATCCGTCCAGCCAGACCGCATGCACCATCGGCGGGAACGTGGCGGAGAACGCGGGCGGCCCGCACTGCCTCAAGTACGGCGTCACCGCGAACCACGTGCTCGCGCTCGAAGTCGTGCTCGCGGACGGCCGCGTCGTCGAGCTCGGCAGCCCGGGCGGCGAGCCGTGGGGACCGGACCTGACGGGCCTCTTCGTCGGCTCGGAAGGCAACTTTGGGATCGCTACCCGGATCGCGGTGCGCCTGCTCCCCGTGGCGCGCGCCGTGCGCACGCTGCTCGCCGACTTTTCCTCTCTGCGGACGGCCGGGGAGGCGGTGTCGGCGGTGATCGCCAGCGGCATCGTCCCTGCCGCGCTCGAGATGATGGATCAGTCGTGCATCCAGGCGGTCGAAGACTCGGTCTACGCGGCGGGCTACCCGCGCGATGCAGCGGCGGTGCTGCTCGCCGAGCTCGATGGCGGCCGAGAGGAGGCCGTGGCGGCGGACGCCGAGACCATCGAGGGCATCCTGCGCGCGCACGGCGCGCGCAGCGTCGTGGGGGCGGCGGACGCGAGACAGCGCGAGCGCCTGTGGCTCGGTCGCAAGAAGGCGTTCGGAGCCATGGGTCGCCTGTCACGTGACCTCGTCGTGCAGGACGCCGTGGTTCCGCGTTCCGCGCTCCCCGACGTCCTGGAGACGATCGGCCGGATCGCCGCCTCCTACGGGCTCACCGTGAGCAACGTGTTCCACGCAGGGGATGGCAACCTCCACCCCAACATCTCGTTCGACGGCCGAGTGCCCGGCCTCAGGGCCCGGGTCGACGCCGCGAGCGGCGAAATGATGGCGGCCTGCATCGCGGCCGGCGGGACCATCACCGGCGAGCACGGCGTCGGGCTCGACAAGCTGCGCTATATGCCGATGATCTTCGACGGCGACTCACTCGCGGCGATGCGGGCAGTGCGACGCGTGTTCGATCCCGATGAGCGGGTGAACCCGGGGAAAGTGGTCCCCGTCCATGCGTGTCGGGAATGGGTCGGGGCCGGACGTCGGCATACGGAACGCGGAACGCGGAACGCGAGCGCGGACGTGCGTTCCGACTTCCGCGTTCCGACTTCCGCGTTGGAATCATGAGCCTCGTCGACCGGGTCCGCGCGCTGCTCGGCGACGACGCCGTAGACGTGGCCGCCACGCACGATGGCGTTCCGCGCGTCGCGCCCGGATCCCCCGATGCCGTGGCGCTCCTGCTCGGCACGGCGCGATCGGAGGGCTGGCGCGTCCGGATCGAAGGCGCCGGCACCTGGCTCGCGGCGGACGCTCCGGCAGACATGGCGCTCACCACGCGGCGCCTCGACAAGATCCCCGCCATCGAGCCCCAGGACCTCTCCGCCACCGCCGAAGCGGGGATCGGATGCGATCTGTTGCGCCAGCAGCTCGCGGATCGGGGCACGTGGCTGGCGCTCGATCCGCCCGGGCTCGCGGGACGCACGCTCGGCTCCGTGGTGGCGACGGCGACCGCCGGCCCGCTGCGACAGGGGTTCGGCTCCATCCGCGATCACCTGCTCGGGGTCACGTTCGTCACGGGCGATGGACGCCTGGTGCAAAGCGGGGGCCGCGTGATGAAAAACGTCGCGGGATACGACCTCACGAAGCTCGAAGCGGGCGGCTTCGGGGCGTTCGGGGTGATCGTGCTCGTGCACCTGCGCCTGCGCGCCGTCCCACGAGCCGACCAGACGCTCGTGCTCGAGGGGTCGCGCGAAGACCTGGCCCGGGTGACCGACGACATCGCCGCGGCGGGCCTCCAGCCGGCCGCGCACGAGCTGCTTTCGCCCGCGCTCGCCCGACGGGAACGTTGGACGCTCGCCCTTCGGTTCGCGGGGTCGGCGGCGCTCGTTTCGGCCGAAGAGACGGGCCTCGGAGCCGCGACGGGCGGTCGGTTCACCGCCCTGCGCGCCGACGAAGCGCGCGCCCTGTGGACCCACGCCGCGGAAAGCTTCGCGGCGCGTCCGGTCGCGTTCCGCGTCGGCGGCCTTCCCGAGTCGGGCGACGAGCTGCTCGATCTGTTGCAGCACCAGGTGGGCGACGAGTGGATCTCGGCGAGCCCCGGCATCGGCGCGATTCGCTGGGGCGGCGAAACGACCGCCGACCGGCTCAGACGCCTGCGCCGCACGCTGGCCGGGCTCGAGGTCCCACTCACCCTCGAGCGCGCCCCCTGGCCGGTGCGCGCCGCCGTCGGCCACTTCGGCGCCTACCGCGAAGGCGTGGGCCCGCTCGTGACCGGGCTCCGCCGCACCTTCGATCCGGGGGAAGCCTTCGTGGTGGCGGTCGAAGGGACGGAATGACGGATCGACAGGGCTGGGAAGGGCTGGACACCTGCGTCCATTGCGGTTTCTGCCTGCAAGCGTGCCCCACGTTTCTCGCCACCGGAGACGAAGCCGACAGCCCGCGCGGCCGGATCGAGCTGATGCGCGGGCTCGAGGCTGGCGAGCTCGCCCCCGGCGACCCCGCCGTAGCGGCGCACCTCGACCGATGCCTCGGGTGCCGCGGATGCGAGCCCGTTTGTCCGTCCGGGGTGCGCTACGGCCAGGGGCTCGAGGCGGCCCGCGCGCTGCTCGCCGATCGGCGAGGTGTCCCACTCCTCGTGCGAGCCGCGCTGACGGCCCTGACAACCGCGGGCGCGTCGCGCGTGGTCTACGCGCTGGCGCGCATGGTGCGGGCCACGGGCCTTCCTCGCCGCCTCGCGGGATGGGGCCGGGTTCGGTTTGCCATGGGGATGTTAGGCGCGTCCGCGCCGCCCCGTGGGCGGCGCGGGAGGTTGGGGAGGTTCGGGGAGGTTGGGGAAGGTTTGCACCGGAGCAGCCTCCCCCAACCTCCCCCAACCTCCCCCGTCTTGCTTTTCCGCGGTTGCATCATGGACGGACTTTTCTCCCACGTCCACGACGCGACGATCCGCACGCTCCAGCTCAACGGCTATGCGGTGGAGGAAGTGCCGGCACAGGTATGCTGCGGCGCGCTGCACGCGCACGCGGGCCTGCGCGATGAGGCGCGCCGCCTCGCTGTGGCGAACGTCGTCGCGTTCGGTACCGGGGATGAACCCATAGTGGTCAACAGTGCCGGCTGCGGGGCGATGCTCAAGGAGTATGGGCACCTCGTCGCCGGCGGGAAGGACGGGTCGGGAGCGGGGACGGGGGCAGGGGCTAGGTTCGCCGCGCGCGTGCGCGATGTAACCGAGCTCCTGGCGGACCGCGGTCCGCGGCCGGGCGCGCCGCTCGATACCACCGTCGCCTACGACCCGCCGTGTCATCTCCTGCACGCCCAGCGGATCGCCGATCCACCGGAGCGGGTCCTCCGTGCGATCCCGGTGCTGCGGCTCACCTCGATGCCCGACGCGGCGCAGTGCTGCGGCAGTGCGGGCTTGTTCACGCTGGTGGAACCTGAGATGTCGCGCGAGGTGCTCGCCCCGAAAATCGCCGCACTTGCTCAGGCCCGGCCTCAGGTCGTCGCCACCGGTAATCCCGGGTGCCTGATGCAGCTCGGTGCGGGCCTCGCCGCCGCCCGAGTCCCCGCCGTGGTGCGACACCCGGTCGAGCTGCTCGATGAGTCCTATCGGGCCGCGGGGTATTATGCTTGAGGGATGACGGAGCGAGAGACCGAAGCGCTCTCCCAGGTCGCGCGCGTGGAGCCCGGCGAGATCACCACTGGGCTCGTCACGGCGTTGCAGACGGGCGCCGTCGTGTGTCGCGTTGACGCGGGTGTCCTGACGCTGGCCGGTCCAGGCGCGGTCACGTGCTTCCAAGGTCTCTTGACCAACGACGTGGAGTTGCCGGGCGACGGCTCGTTCGTCTACGGCGCGTTGCTGACGCCCAAGGGCATGATCGTGGTGGACGGTTGGGCGGCGCGACTGGACACCACGGTGACCTACACCGTACCGGCCGACGGACGCGACCGCGCGCTAGCGATCTTCACCCGCTCCGTGCCTCCCCGCCTCGCGCGGGTCAACGACCGTTCCGCTGACCTAGTGACGTACCGCATCGCGGGCCCCCGCGCGCTCGCCGTCGCAAGCGCAGCGGGGCTGGCGCTGCCCGACGCGCCGGGAAGAGTGCTTCGCGATGTGGGCCTGGACGGCGTGGAGACGGCGCGGGCGAGTGAGGGGGCGCCGTTCGTCCTGCAGATCATCGCCCCCGTCCCAGCCGCGCCGCTCCTGGCCGACCGCCTGCAGTCCGCCGGCGCGGTCTCGGCGGGAACGGCGGCGCTCGAGCTGCTTCGCGTCCTGGCCGGCTGGCCGCGGCTCGGCGCCGAAATGGACGACAGGACCATCCCGCAGGAAGTCCGGTTCGATGAAATCGGTGGCGTGTCCTACACCAAGGGCTGCTACACCGGACAGGAGACCGTCGCGCGGCTGCACTTCCGCGGTCACACCAACCGGCAGCTGCGCGGCCTCGTGTTCGATCCGGAGCCACCCATGGCTCCGGTGGGCGGCTGGAACGTCGTGACTCATGTGGATCGCGAGGTGGGGCGCGTGACTAGCCTCGCGTTCGTGCCGGACACAGGATTGCCAGGGGCCGGGCGCTGGATCGGCCTGGCCGTGATCCGCCGAGAGGTCAATCCGGGCGCGATGGTTCGCGCCGCGGGCCGCGACGCGCGCGTCGTCGATCTCCCGTTCGCCTTCCCCGCCGCCGCGCCGGCGTGAGCCTCGCCCCGGGCTGACAAACGAAAAGCCCGGGCACCTACTCCCGGGCATCGTCACCGCTCGGTACGGCGAACGTTTACGGCTTCTTCTTCGGAGCGGGCTTGGCGGCCGGCTTCGCGGCGGGGGCCATCATCTTCTTCGACGTGTCGGCCATCATCATGTGCTTCGAGGTGTCCGCCATCATCATCCCTTTGGACGTGTCCGCCATCATCATGTGTGACGTGTCCGGCGGCGTTGCGGCTGCGGGTTTCTGCTCCTGCTTTTGACACGCGCCCATCGCCACGAGAGCGAGGACCATTGCAATACGCTTCATGCGGGCTCCTGTATGGAATAGAGACTGGCTGTAGGGGGCGTTCGGCCGTGGAAAACCTAGCGGCATGCGCGGGGGAGTCAAGGCCGCGCCGCGGCGCCAGGTGTATGACCACAACGTGACTAGCCGCCGCAACTTCCTCGCATGGGTGGGGAGCCTGCCGCTCCTCAGGCGGCCTCGTTCCGCCCAAACAGTTGCCATCGACGCGGCACCGACCACCTTGTACCAGCAGCCGGACGGCCGCAACAACCTGGTGCGGATCGTGGCGACCGGCCTCGACGCGCCGGCCGCGCGCGCGCGCATTACGGACCGCCGCGGTTCGCTGGTCGGCACCGCCGGGCTCCTGCCGCCGGCAGACGGAACCGGGGGGGGGGCGCTCGCCGGTGAGGTATGGTTGCCCCTGACCCGCGCCGCGGAATTTCAAATCGAGCTCGAGGTCGCCAAGCGCCGCGTCGCCACCCGGCGCATCCGCCTCGCCCCACCGCGACGATGGACGCTCTACTGGATCGCGTCGAGTCACACCGATCTCGGCCGGACCGATCTCGCCGAGCGCTGCCTGGAAGTGCACCGAAAGAACCTGGATGAAGCACTCGCCTGGCTCCCGGCGCATCCGCAGTTCCGCTGGACCGCCGAGTGCGCGCTCCAGGTGATCTCGTACGTCGAACACCGGACTCCCGCTGCCGGCCGTGCCCTCGCGCAGGCCCTACGCGACGGGAAGACCGGTTTTTCTGCGCTGTTCGCGCACCTCCTCACGGGTCTCCTCGACCACGAGACGTTCGCGCGTGCCGCCTGGCCCGCGGGGATGTTCGCGCGCGAACAGGGCTTGGGCTATCTGGCCGCGCAAATCGCCGACGTGCCTGGACAGGTGGGTACGTTCCCCACGCTCCTCGTAGCGAGCGGTGTGCGCTACCTCGCGAGCGGTGTCAACCCGGAGCGCGCCGCCCCGCTGCTTTCTTCGACTGCGGCCGCCCGCGCTGAGCTCACCGGCGACTGGACGACGTACCCACAGCTGTACTGGTGGCAAGGATCGGACGGCAGCCGGGTGCTCCATTGGCGGTCGGACGGATATGCGGACGCTCCCCGCTTCGGCTTCGACGTCGGCCCGGAGGAGATGGGCCGGCGTCTGTCGGACTGGCTGCTCACGCATCCGGTTTTCGCCTCACCCTCCTACCCGTACGACGTCGCACTGCTGGTGGGTGCCGCGGGCGACAACGGGCGCGCGGACGGGGGCGTCGTCGCGAACGTCGAGGACTTCAACAGGCGCTACGCGTTTCCGCGTCTGATTGCCGCCCGGCCCGAGGAGTTTTTCCGAGACGTCGAGCAGCGGTGGGGCACGAAGGTACCCGTGCGGCGCGGCGACACTGGCTGCTACCGCGAGGACGGCGCTGCGTCGGCGGCCGCGGAGCTGGCGCGGTTTCGCGGGGCCCAACTCGCCGCCCGTGCAGCCGAGCTGCTCGCGCTGTGGGACGAGAAGACCGAGCCGCGGAGCGGCGCGGCGGCCCGAATCGAGCGACGAGGGGCCGACCGGCGGCGGATGTGGCGCCAGCTGCTGCTGTTCGGCGAGCATACCTGGGGATCGTCCCAGAGCGTGTCCGATCCGGACGGACCGGACACGCTCGTGCAATGGGAGGAGAAACGCCGCCTGCTGGAAAGGGCCGGGGACACCGCAGACGCCCAAGTGGCGGGAGCCCTGCTCCGGATCGGCCTCAGCACGGGCCCCGGAGCCGGTCGCATCGTGTTCAACGCCTCGAGCTGGACGCGGAGCGACATCGTGCGCGTGCCGGGCGGCGCGGCCCGGGGGCTCACCTACGGCGGCCGCGACTGGCCGGCAGTGGACCAGTCCGACGGCTCGGCGCTCATGGTCGCGCGGGATGTGCCGGCGCTCGGTTACCTCGCCGTCACCGAGCGCGAGCGGCCGCTCAACCCGCCCCTGGTGGACGGCACGTCGCTCGAGGCACAAGCGGGGAGCGTTCACGTGGTGCTCGATCCCGCGAGCGGAGGCATTCGCTCCCTCACCATGGGGGACGGCAAGGAACGGGTGCGGCCCGGCACCTGGCCGGGGGGAGGGCTCAACCAGCTCGTGTACGTGAAGGGCGGGGCGCGCAGCGCGCTCTGGACCGGCCCGGCAAAGGACGAGCTTCGCACGCCGCCCGAGTTGAGCATCAGTCACGCGGAGCTCGCATCGGTGCGGCGCGAGCGCCTCCCCGGCATCGGCGCCCGCCTCGTCATCGAGCGCACGCTTTCCGGGGCGGGAAGCCTCACGTCCATTGTCACGCTGTACGACGACCTCCCGTGGCTCGACATCGAGAACCGGATCGCCAAGCCGGCCACACTCGAAAAGGAAGCCCTGTACGTCGCCTTCCCGTTCGCCCTCTCGAGCCCGACCGTGGAGGTGGAGGTGCCACTCGGCAGGATGACCGTCGAGCGGGATCAGCAACCCGGGAGCTGTCGGGACTGGTACAGTCACGTGCACTGGGTGTGGTTGCACGACACCACCGACGGCATTCTGTGGAGCGGGCCCGATACGCCGCTCGTGACGCTGAACGACATCTTCCGGGGCCAGTGGCGCCGCACCATCGCGCCGGACGGGACCCTGTTCGCCTACGTGCTGCACAACTACTGGTACACGAACTTTCCGGCTCGTCAGGGCGGCGAGCTCTCATTCCGATTCCGGATCTCGGTACTCGCCCCCGGCAGCGACGCCGCCGAGCCGGTGCGGCGGGGCTGGGCCGCATGCGATCCCCTGTACGTCAGTGCTCCGTACACGAGCGCGGCCGAGCGCCCGCTCTCCTCCAAGGACTCCGCGCTGTTCATCCCCGATGGTGGCGTCGCGGTGGTGGGTGCGAAACGCGCCGACGACGGCGTGGGCGCGATCGTGAAGCTCGTGGACGTGAGCGGCATCACGCGGCCCGTGAGCCTGTGGCCCGGCACGTACGGCTTCCGTCAGGCCCGGCGAGCGAACTTCGTGGAGATGAACAACGACTCGATTCCCGTTGCAGCCGACGGCCGCGTGACGATCGACTTGCCCGCGTGGGGCACCGCGGCCCTGCGACTCTTTACATCGCCGGAGGGGGCCGGTTAACTATCGCCATATGACCAAGCCGACCACGCTGGGAGAGCTGAAACAAACGGAGTGGGCGAGCCCAGCCCGCATTCACCGGACGGTGAAAGACGAGCTGCGGGAGAACCTCATTTGTCTGCTCGAAAACGGCTCCCCGCTATTCGCGGGCATCGTGGGATACGAGGACACCGTCATCCCGCAGCTCGTGAACGCCGTCCTGTCCCGCCACAACTTTATCCTGCTCGGCCTGCGCGGGCAGGCCAAGAGCCGCATCCTCCGCCAACTCGTGACCCTGCTCGATGAGGAGATCCCGGTCCTCGAGGGGAGCGAGGTGAACGACAACCCGTTCGCGCCGATCTCGAAGTTCGGCCGCGAGCTCGTGGCCGAGCGGGGCGACCGGACGCCGGTGGCATGGCTACCGCGCGATTCGCGCTACGTGGAGAAGCTGGCCACGCCGGACGTCACCATTGCCGACATCATCGGAGACGTCGACCCGATCAAAGCCGCGCGGGGCGGGCACCTTCTGTCCGACGAGCTGACGATGCACTTCGGCCTGCTGCCGCGAGCCAACCGGGGGATCTTCGCGATCAACGAGCTCCCCGACCTCGCCGGAAAGATTCAGGTCGGGCTGTTCAACATCATGCAGGAAGGCGACGTCCAGATCAAAGGCTACCCGGTCCGGCTGAACCTCGACGTCGGCCTCGTGTTCACGGCCAACCCCGAGGACTACACGGCCCGAGGCAAGATCATCACGCCGCTCAAGGACCGCATCGGCTCGGAGATCGTCACGCATTACCCGCACACGGTGGATCTCGGCGCGGCGATCACGCGCCAGGAAGCGTGGCTCGAGCGCACGGGGCGGCCGCTGAAGCTGCCCGACTTCGTCGTCGAGCTGATCGAGCGCGTGGCCTTCGAGGCGCGCGAAGACAAGCGCGTGGACCGCCGCTCGGGCGTGTCGCAGCGCCTCCCGATCAGCGTGCTCGAGAACGTCGTGTCGAACGCCGAGCGACGCACCATCGCGACCAAAGAAAAGGTGGTCGTGCCCAGGATCTCCGACATCTACGCCGCCCTTCCCGCCATCACCGGCAAGCTCGAGCTCGAGTACGAAGGTGAGCTGCAAGGCCCGGAATCGATCGCGCGGGACCTGATCCGGCGCGCGTCGGGGCAGACATTCGAAGCCCGCGTGGGCGGCGCCAACGTGGACGATATCATCCACTGGTTCGACGAAGGCGGAGCGCTCAAGCTCTCCATGGACGAGCGATCCGAGACGTGTCTCAAAGGCTTCAGCGTCGTCCCTGGGTTGCTCGACCTCGTGGACCAAGTCGGTCTGGCCGGAAAGAAGGATCCCGGTACGATGGTCGCCGCGTGCGAGCTCGTCCTCGAAGGATTGGTGGCCGAGAAGCGGATCTCGCGCAATGAGGAGCTCGGCTACGTGCGGGCGCGCGCGGAGCCCAAGGGTCCCGGATACGGCAAGACCGGAACGGGAGGGGGAGGCGGAGGGGGGGGACCCAACCTCTTCTCGTAGGCCGGGAGGGGGCGCATCTTGTCCGCGTCCCCTTCCGGAGCCTCCATGGGCAAGCTCGTCGCCGGTGCGGTCCTGCTCGGCATCGCGTTCTTCGTTCTGCTCGGGGCCGCCACCCTCCGCTCGCAACGTCCCGGGCCCGTCGTCAACCTGCTGCGCATCCTTGGATTGGCGGTCGCCGTCATCGGCGTCCTGGTAGGCGTCGGTTCCCTCGTCGTGGTCATCGACCCCGGCGAGGTCGGCGTGCGGCACGCGTTCGGGTACGTGGAACAAACGCCTCTCCTGGCGGGCATTCGGTTCGTGGCGCCCTGGTCCACGATCGAGCGCTACTCGACGCGCGAAGAGCAATGGCCGACGCGTGGCGAGCAGATCGAAGCGATCGAGGCGCTGTCGAGCGAGCAGATGGGGATGCACGTGGAGGTGTCGATCCGGTGGCAGATCGACCCCATGCAGGCACCCAAGATCTTCACCGAGATCGGCGACGAGAATCAAATCCGCGGAGCGGTGTTGAACGCCATCCGCAAGGGGGTGCGCGATGGCATGGTGCAGTACTCCATCAACGACATCTCCAAACGCACGCAGATCGCGAACACCATGGAGGCGTTGGTCGACTCGGCGCTCGTCACTACGCCACGCGCGGGCGGCGGTAAGTTCCGGATCGCGACCGTTACGGCCTTTTTCCTCCGCGACCTGCAGCCGCCCGCTCAGGTGGTCCAGGCGATAAACAACAAGATCGCCCAGGAGCAGCAAATCGAAACGGAGCGCCACCGGGTCGAGGTCGCCAGGCTCCAGATGGAGCAGCAGCGCCTGCTCAATCAGACGCTCTCGCCCGAAGCCCTCACCAAGCAGTGGATCGAGGCGCTGCACGACATGAAGAGCTCGAGCAACATGATCATCTTCGTGCCGACCGAAGGCGGGTTGCCGTTGCTCAACATCGGGGACCTCCGCAAGAACTTGAAGCCCTGAGATGGCGCAACCCGTCATCACCGTCACCCGGCAGTACGCCTCCGGCGGCTCGGATGTGGCGCGGCTCGTGGCCGCGCAGCTCGAGTGGGACGTGATCGACAATGAGTTCGTGGCCGCGGTGGCGCGGCGGGCGGGGCTGCCGCCCGACGAGGTGGCCCAGCGCGAGGAGCGCGCACCGGGCCTGCTGGAGCGCCTCGCGCGCACGCTCGCCGCGGCGTCGCCCGAGCTGGTCGTGGCCTCGGCCGCCGTGCCGACCGTCGAGCAGGACGAAGTGTCGATCGTGCAGGTGACGGAGCGGGTGATCGCGGAAGCCGCCGCGCACGGTCGCATCGTGCTCGTAGGCCGAGGCGCCCAGGCGGTCCTGGCGCAACGGCCCGATGCCCTGCACGTGTACGTCGTGGCACCGAAGCCCTGGCGCATGCGACTCGCGGTCGAGCGGCTCGGCGTGAACGAGGCCGACGTCGACCGCGTGGTGGAGGAGACCGACCGCCGGCGCGATCAGTACGTGAAGACCTACTACGGGCGCCAGCGCCAGGACCTCACCAATTACGATCTCATCGTGAATACCGCCCGACTCGGGATCGATGGAGCCGCCGCCCTCGTCGTCGCGGAGGCGCGCCGGAGGAGGTGGACCTGAGACACGCCGCGCGCTCGGTCGCGCTCACGTGGTGTCTCACCGCGGCATGCTGGCATGGCGCGCCGCTCGCGCCTCCGGTGCCGGTGGCGACCGTTCCGTTCGATTCGTACGGCGGCGCGATCTACGTGCCCGCCATCATCGACGGCGACTCGGTGTGGTTGATGCTCGACACGGGTCTCTCCCGCACCGGGCTCGACCGCGACTGGGCGGTGACGGCGGGCGTTGCCACCGCGGACACGGCGGCGTCCACCGCGGTGGTGAAGTCGTTGCGCCTCGGCGCGC